>CANRNF010000096.1 GCA_947631865.1 uncultured Oscillospiraceae bacterium
CCCTCGCTGGCGAGCATGTCCGGCACCACCGCCAGCAGCGGGATGTTGGGATAGGTCTGGGTGAGGTAATCCTCCTCATGGATCTGGTCATCGAACAGATAACGGAGGATAACAATCGCCGCCGCCAACACGAAGCCCACCAAGGCACCAATCACCGTATTCAATGTGAAACTGGGCGATGTCCGCTCCGAGGGCACCACCGCGTAGTCCACGATGCGCACGTCGCTTCCATCCACGATGGACGCGATCCGCTCCGGCAGCACCTGGGTAATGGTGTTGGCGATCTTCTCAGCCTCTTGAGGATCTTTGCTCGTCACGTCTATGGAGAAGATCTCCGTGGAGTTCACCGCCTCCGACTCGATCATGTCGTACAGCTCGTCGTAGTCGTACTCAAGCGAGCACTGGTCTATGATGTCCTCCAGGGTGGTACGGCTTTTTAATATCACGATGTATGTATCCACCAGACCCTGTGCCGCCGTGAGCTCGCCCTGGGAGATACTGAACGACGTATTGCCCAGCGAGAAGCTGGAGTTGTTGACGTACATCATCGCTGTCGAGGTATACATCGGCGTGATGAGGTAATACGTCACGGCAAATACCGCCGCTGCCACCAGCAGCGTAACGGTTATGATGAATTTTGCTTTTCGCAGCAAGACCTGCGCGACCTTCAGCAAGTCGATCTCGATCTCGTCTGTTTCTGGACGGTTGTCGTACATGTCCTTCTCCTGTCTTCTTCGTCTTTTGTATGTCCCTTACGGAAGCTTTCAGCTCAACGCCTCGGCCCGCTGGAACTGTCGCTCTATCCTGCCGCCCTGCCTGCTTGGCGAGGCCTCTCCCGCCATCGTGAACGAGATGGACATGAGTTTCCGCTTCTGCGTCTCTGTCAGGGTTTTACCCTCACGTTTCCCCTGCAAGATCAGCTTCTGCTCTCTCAGCCATCTGTTGAGCCACACGCCTCCCGCAACATAGTCTCGCGGTATAGCAAGATTCCCGTTGGTGAGGTAATAATCCTTTACCATCTCAAAACACTCGTCCCAGTCATTCTCCCTGGATTTATCCCATACCATGTTGATCCGCTCCAACCGGCGAATCTTTTCCCCCGGGAGCGTTCCCTTCGCGTACTTCATCCGGCACCTGGACAGCCACTTGCCCAGCTTGTATCCGCCTGCGGTCACATAAGTCACTGGCGCGTCTGCCGCCCCATGTTTTTTGTAATATGCCTCCGCTTCTGCATAGCCTTTCTCCCAAGCAAGGTCGCTCTTCAGTTCCCAGCGCATCCCAAGCGCGTCCATCTGTGCTATCCGCTCCGGCGTCAGGCTGCCGCGCCGGTCAGGTGCGTATCGGTACATCCGCCGCAGACTGGCCAGCCAGCCATACAACTGCACACCGTCCTGGATATATCCGTGCGGGACATCCAGGTCTCCATGTTGGGCACGGTATGCCCGAGCCGCTTCATAGTTGCGCTCCCACAAGTGATCCGCCGCGTCCCATATCATGCCCAGTTCGTCCAGCATTCTCTCCCGTTCCGGCGTGAAGTAGTTGATCTTGACGCCGTAACGCCGGTAGTTGCGGACCGCAATGATCCATTTGCCAAGCGCCGCACCGTTTTTCGCGATGTAATCGCCCGGCACATTCAAATCGCCAAATTCCTCCCGATATGCCCGGCATGCCCCGTAGTACCGTTCCCAGGAAGCGTCGCTCACGCTGCCCCAGCGCATACCCAGAGCATCCAGTTTCTCTACTCGCTCATCGCTGAGAGCACCTTCCTTTTTCCCGGCGCGTACACGCCGCTGGACCTGAATCCAACTGCCAAGGGAGTATCCCTCCGGCGTTTTGTATCTCATCGGTACATCCAAATCTCCATGTTCCCGCCAATACGCCTCCGCGCAGGAATACATCGTGTCCCAGGAAGCTGTCAGCGCCTGTTCCAGCGCGTTGAACAGTTCCCGGCAATCGCGCACTTCATCGATCACTTGGAACCGTTGTGCCACATTCTCCGCGCCATCCCCAAAGCCATAGCAACGAGTAACAGCCGTCCGCATCTCCTCTTCCAAAGAGCCAATGCTGTTTAGGCCCTGGAAGTTGTTCACAATATCAAAGATAACGGGCGTGTCAGTCTTTCCGGCGGACAGGGCACGGCCTACTTGCTGCTTATAGATGATAGGTGAGACAGTAGGCCGAAACAGAATCACCCCGTCCACATCCGCCACATGGATGCCCTCGTTCAGGGCGTCGATACAGAACAGTAGACGCAAATGCTGCTCATCGTTATCTGCCTTGAAGTCCTCAAAAGACGACAGCGTATCCGGCTGCAGGGTATAGAACCAATACACATGCGGCTCAGCATCCAGCCTTCCAAACCATTCGAGAACATGACTCATGCAATCCTGCATGGCATGGATGTTGGCGCAGAACACGATGTATTTCCCAGTACGCTCAGTCATGTGCTTGTCAAAGACCACATCCAGACCGTCTGCCTTCTCCAGTGCCCGCCTCAGTGCCTCGTAATACCGTTCAGCAACATCCCGTGTCGCCTGGCTGCTCGCTCTTTCTATCCGCTCCCGCAGCCGAACCATCTCGTTTTGATACATATAGGCCGTCACCACATATTTCGGCGCGGGCAAGATCCGCCGGACGATGGCCTCGCCCAAGCTCATCTCACTGGCTACACAACCGTTGAACAGTTCCTCAGCCAAATCTCTGTTATTGTCAAGGTAACGCACCGCCGTGGCGGACAGACCCAGCATTGGAGCCATAGGATACGTTTTGCGAAGCCGCTCAATCCCCAATGACCACTGAGCCGCACCGGCACGATGAAACTCATCGTACACGATGATATCCGGCTGAATATCCTTTATCTCCGGCTCGCTCATCATCATGAGCTTGGCATAGGTATAAAACTCGATGTTCTCTGGCTCATAGCCGCAGGAGGCTTTTACGTTCTCAAGCTGGGTCTTGAATATGTACTCGCTGGGGGACAGCCAGCAGATGGTCTTATCCGGGTTGTCCTCGCACAGTTTGAACGCAATAAAGGACTTACCCGTCCCCGTGGGATGGATGACAGCTGCCTTGCCGGTTTTCGCCAGCATGGCGACCACGGCGTCATATGCTTTTCGATTGTGTTCAAAAAGCTTGATCATGCCGCCATCCCCTCATAGCATTTACTACTTCAAGCTCCCCATTTCATGCCGATTTTGTCCAACATCTCACGGCGCTTCACCACCCGGGGAGACTCTGTTTTCTCCGTGTCCTGCAGGGCACGCCGCTGCCACTGAACCCATTGTCCCAGCGCCAGACCGTCCGGGGACTTATACGCCACCGGCATATCCAGTGTTCCGTGCTGGCGGTAATAGCTGGCCGCCTCCGCATACGCCCGGTCCCACTGGTTGTCATAGCTGTTGCCCCACTCCATCCCAATGGCGTCCAGCCGGGCGATCTGCTCCTGGGTGAGCTGTCGCCTCCCATTCTCTTCCCGCCGGGCATGCCTCATGTTCCGAATCCAGGCGCCCAAGCCAAAGCCGCTGTCTGTTTTATATCTCGCCGGCACGTTCAGATCGCCGTGCTCCTGGTAATAGCGCTGCGCCTCCAGGTAGCTCTGTTCCCACTGCATGCTGGGAACTACCCACTTCATGCCAATGGCGTTCAACCGGTCGATCCGATCCTGCTTCATCTTCCCCCTTCGGTATTGTTCTCTCTGGTCAGATATCCAACTGCCAAGTGGGAAGCCCGCAGGAGACTCATATGCATTCGGCACATCCAAATGCCCGTTCCGGTCATAGTATTCCTTCGCAGCAACGTAGCCGATCTCCCATTTTCGATCCCAGCCCTTTCCCCAAATCATCCCCAGCTCGTCAAGCTTTGCTATCTTTTCCTCCGTCAACTGAGAGGATCCGCTTTTCCTCAAAGCGCGCATTTTATTCAGCCACTGGCCCAGCCGGACCCTTTCGGAGTCGACATAGGTGGCCGAAACGCGCAGATCTCCATGCGCTCTGTGGTACCGCATCGCCGCGGCATAATTTATTTCCCACTGGTAGTCCGGGACGTTCCAGAGCATCCCGATTTCATCCAATGCCTGGATCCGTTCCGGCGATAAAAACCGCACCTTCACACCATTCTTGCGGTATGTGCGGAGGTTCGATATCCATCTCCCCAATTGGACACCATCTTCCGCCACATATGTAGTAGGGACGCGCAGATCGCCGTGACGCATGTAGTACGCCTGGGCACATTCATAGTGACGTTTCCAGGAACGCTCCGTAAAGTAATCCCACTCCATCCCAATGGCGTTCAGCCTCGCAATACGGTCTTCGCCCAAGGTCCCGATTATTTCGCCCTTGTACACCCGCCGCTGGTTATTGAGCCACGCTCCCAGAGACAGCCCGTCCTCCGTCTTGTATTTGAGCGGGACATCAAGATCGCCAAATGTTTCAAAGTACTGTCGTGCGCGGTCATACATCGTATCCCAGGTAGCCGACAGCGCCTCTTCCAATGCATCGAACAGCTGGCGGTAATCACGGACTTCATCCACCACCTTGAATCTCTCCGTGATGATCTTTCCGCCGTCCCCGGAGCCCTTATAATAGGTGATCGCTGTCCGCATCTCCTCCTCGATGTACCCGATGCTGTACAGCCCCTCGAAGTTGTTCACAATGTCGAAGATCACGGGCGTGTCGGTCTTCCCTGCGGAAAGCGCCCGCCCTATTTGCTGCTTATAGATGATGGGCGAGACGGTAGGCCGGAACAGGATCACCCCGTCCACATCCGCCACATGGACACCCTCGTTCAGCGCGTCGATACAGAACAGCAGGCGCAGATGCTGCTCATCGTCATCGTCTTTGAAGTCCTCAAAGGATGACAACGTATCCGGCTGCAGGGAATAAAACCAATACACATGCGGCTCGGCATCCAATCTGCCGAACCACTCGGACACATGGCTCATGCAATCCCGCATGGCATGGATGTTGGCGCAGAACACGATGTATTTCCCGGCCCGGCTGGTCATGTGCTTGTCGAAGATCACGTCCAAGCCGTCCGCCTTCTCCAACGCCCGGCGCAACGCCTCGTAATACTGCTCCGCAGCACTGCGGACCGCCCCGTTGCGCGCTTTGTCTATCCGTTCCTTGAGCCGCTCCAGCTCGTTTTGATACACGAACGACGCCATCACATACTTGGGCGCGGGCAGGATGCCCCGCACGATGGCCTCGCCCAGGCTCATCTCACTGGCCACACATCCGTTGAAAAGCTCCTCGCATAGATCTCTCTTATTATCGAGGTAACGCACTGCCGTAGCAGACAAACCAAGCATCGGGGCATTGGGATACATCCTGCGCAGTCTCTCGACGCCCAAAGACCACTGAGCCGCGCCGGCACGGTGAAACTCATCGAACACAATGACATCCGGCTGAATATCCGCTATTTCCCTCTCGCCCATATTCATGAGCTTGGCATAGGTATAAAACTCGATGTTCTTCGGTTCTCCGCCGCCGGCGGCCTTGAGATTCTCAAGCTGGGTTTTAAAAATGTACTCGCTGGGGCCCAGCCAGCAGATGGTTTTATCCGGCTCGTCCTCGCACAGCTTGAAGGCAATAAAAGACTTGCCCGTCCCTGTGGGATGGACTACAGCGGCAAGTCCCTTTTCATCCAGCATTTTCCGCACGACGCGATAGGCTTTCTCATTGTGCTCATACAGTTCTATGCCCATGCGCCGCACCTCCCTCGCTCGACCACATAATCAGCATTATGTAGTTGGAGAATAACTGAACACCAAATTACGCACAAATTATAGCGAATAGAAGTACTATTGTCAACCCTACATACCCCCCCCCGCGGCATCTGGAAGTGACAAATTTGTGCATTTTACCAGAAAAATGGGCACACTGAAGCAAGGGTGCTCAAATCAGCTATGCCCAGAATGATTAAGATTTGTGCATACGCCGACAAGCCGGCCACGCATTTGCCTTCATGGTGAATGGGTGGCCGGTTCTTTTTGCATCCTTCAGCGCCAACTATAACCACATAATGCTGATTATGTGGTGATCAGATAATCCGTTTATATTAGCAGCGGCAGGCGTTCGATCTGCCGCTGCTGTTCCGTTCCTGTGCGGCTTGTATAGATACGGGTGGTGTCGATGCTGGCGTGCCCCAGGATGTCCGCCAGACGAACGATGTCCTTGTATGCCTTGTAATATGTCCGTGCGAACAGATGCCGCAGGTTATGGGGGAACACCTTTTGGAGCGCCACCCCCGCCTTCTCCGCCAGCCGCTTCATCATCTTCCAGATATTGCTCCGATCCAGAGGCTTCCCCGCCCGGGTCACGAAGATCTGGCCGGAGCGGATGCCGTGCCGCTTACAATAGGCCAGAAGTATCTTACACAGCTTCTTCGGCATGAGGATCGTCCGTATCTTCCCCTTACAGCGGATCTCCGCCTGTCTCCGCCGGGCGCTCTCCACCGTGATGGCCCGCACCTCGCTCACTCGGATGCCGGTGGAACCAATGGTCTGCACCAACATTTCCAGCCGCTCATCGCCCACACGTTTCGCCGCCATGAGCAGCTTTTCATAGTCACGCTGGGTGAGTTCCCGTTCCCCGTCCGTAAATGTGCTCCGCTGGAGTTTGAGCAGCCGCAGCTTCCATTCCGGGTGCCCGGCAAACTCCAGAAACCGATTCACCGCTGTCAGCATGGAGTTGACGCTGGACGCGGCATATCCCCGCTTCTGCAGATCCTGTTTGAAGGAAATGAGCGTGCTCTTATCTTCCACATTCCCGCCGCAGAACAACCGCAGCTGCTCAACATCGTGAAAGTATTTGCTGACCGTCGCCTCGCTGCATTCCCGCTCACGCAAATACATACTAAATGACGTTATTGATTCCCTACTTAACAGCATAGCAAGACCTCCTTTCGGTTATTCTACCCAAAAGGAGTTGATAAAGCATATCAAGCACCATTTTCCGGACATTTCACCCATTTTCCCATACTTCACTACATATATAACAAAACTACAAAGTGTATTATAACACACGCATCGGGATATTTCTATCCCTTTTCGTCACTTTTTCGACCTGCTTTTTCCGCATATACTATCTCCAAACGGTATAGAGGTTGGAGATACGAATGATAAAAAACACAGGGCCAGGCGCCAGAGTGCGGGAGTATCGATCAAAACTTGGGTTGACACAGGAACAGTTTGCCGAGATGACAGGGCTTACTGTGAATTACATCGCCCGCGTCGAGCGTGGTGAGGCTTTCCCTCGGCTGGATAACCTGGTAACTATCATCAACACTTTGGGCGTTACAGCCGACGCCATCTTCTGCGACGTAATAGACAAGTCAACGAACTATCCGATCTCATCCCTGGCACAGGAATTGGACGCCCTCTCACCCAATGACAAACTACAGATCATGGAGATTCTCCGCGTTTTGATTCGCCAGGCAAAGGACAGAGAGCAAGATCGCGCCATATGAGACCCCCCGCCGCCATATTCGGCAGTTTGATGAATGCCAGCGTACACACCCACAGGCGTGTTAGCTTTGAGAATGTGTAAAGATACGTTTCAAAGAATGAAACGTGGTCTTTACACATTTTTCATTAACTCAGTCAGGTTTGGTAGCCGCCATAGTAGTCGGAGGAATAGTAGCCTTTCTTATAATACTTACCACCGCCGACAGACGCAGCACCGTTGAATACAAAACCAAGAATATGTGCTCCGGCCAGTTTCAGTTGCCGCATGGTGTCCGTCAGACCGCCCCGGACTGTATGCCCCGCCCGGACCACCACGATCATACCGTCAACCAGTCGGGAAGCCACGATGGCGTCCGATACTGCCTCCACGGGTGGCAGGTCCAGGATGATCACGTCATATTGCTCCTTCATCTTGACCAGGAAAGCCGACATCTGCGATGACCCCAACAGTTCAGAGGGCGTGGGCGGGATGTCCCCGGACACCAAAACATCAAAAGAGGCCGCCCGTCCTTCTTCTATTGCGTCGTACTCCTGAACAGATTTTGACATGCTGTCTGTACCCACCAGCACGTTGGACAGGCCGGGCTTTCCTGCCATGGCCAACCGCGCCGCCATGGTGGGCAGGCGCATATCTCCCTCGATGAGAAGAATGTCTTTCCCTGCCTCTGCGAACGTATAGGCCAGGTTGATGGATGTAAGGCTTTTTCCCTCTCCCTGGAAGGAGCTTGTAACACCCAGGATCCGGCACTCGTCGGCGCCGAGGAACGAGAACATCACATTGGTGCGCAGCAGCTTATACGCCTCCGCGGCAGCGAAATTCATCTTCTGGCCTATCATGCTCTGCTGTTCTAATGCAGTCCGCCTGGCAGCCGAGACCCGATTCATGCCCTTTTTTGCCATCTTCTGTGCCCCTCCTTATCCCCCAATCCTTCTTTTGCGACTGGACGGTTTCTCGCTGGTCCTCTCTCCCGTTGGGTCGGATGAATATCGATAGCAGCCTTTATTCGCGGTAGATGCCATGTCCGGCACCACTGCCAGCAGCGGGATATTTGGATAGGTCTGCGTTAGGTATTCATCTTCAGATATTTTGTCATCCAGCATATAGTGCAGGATCACGATGGCCGCCGCCAACACGAAGCCCACCAAGATGCCGATCACCGTATTGAGGGTGTAGCTGGGAGATGTCCGTTCCGACGGCACTACCGCATAGTCCACGATCCGCACATCGCTGCCATCCACGATGGAGGCGATCCGCTCCGGCAGCACTTGGGTAATGGTGTTGGCGATCTTCTCAGCCTCTTGAGGATCTTTGCTCGTCACGTCTATGGAGAAGATCTCCGTGGAGTTCACCGCCTCCGACTCGATCATGTCGTACAGCTCGTCGTAGTCGTACTCAAGCGAGCACTGGTCTATGATGTCCTCCAGGGTGGTACGGCTTTTTAATATCACGATGTATGTATCCACCAGACCCTG
>CANRNF010000097.1 GCA_947631865.1 uncultured Oscillospiraceae bacterium
TTGAAGTCCATCTCGCCGTGGAAGTCCTCCACGCCCTGGATGTCGATGAAGGTGGTGAAGTCGTCGCCGTCCTGGATAAGGCCGCAGCTGATGCCGGCCACGGGGGCCTTGATGGGCACGCCGGCGGCCATGAGGCTCAGGGTGGTGCCGCAGATGGAGCCCTGGGAGGTGGAGCCGTTGGAGGAAAGGACCTCGCTGACCACGCGGATGGCGTAGGGGAACTCCTCCACAGGCGGGATGACGGCCTCCAGGGCCTTCTCCACCAGGGCGCCGTGGCCCTGCTCCCGGCGGCTCACGGACCGGCTGGCACGGGCCTCGCCGGTGGAGTAGCTGGGCATGTTGTAGTGGTGCATGAATCGCTTCTCGTCCTCTTCCCAGATGGTATCCAGCTTCTGGGCGGCGGAGAGGGTGTTCAATGTGGTGATGGACAGGACCTGGGTCTGTCCGCGGGTGAACAGCGCGGAGCCGTGGACCCCGGGGATCACGTCGATCTGGCTGTCCAGGGGGCGGATCTCATTCATGGCCCGGCCGTCCACGCGCTTGCCGGCCAGCAGCCACTTCTTCACGACCTTCTTCTGCAGCTTGTAGAGGATCTCGTCCATGTAGTTCATCATGTCGGGATGCTCTTCGCCGTACTTGGCCTGCATGGCGGTGACCCACTCGTTGACACGGGCCTCACGGACGTTCTTGTCGTCGGTGTCCATGCAGTGCTCCATGCCCTCGAACTCGTTGCTCACCAGGGTCTCGAACAGCTCGTCATCGAAAGCGGCGTGCTCGTACTCGAACTTGGGCTTGCCCACCTCGGCCACCATCTGGTCGATCAGATCCAGCACGGGCTGCAGCTTTTCATGGGCCTGGACGATGCCCTCGTACATCACGTCGTCGGGGATCTCCTTGGCCTCGGCCTCGATCATGACGATCTTCTTGTGGGTGGCGGCCACGGTGACGGTCATCTGGTTGACGGCCTTCTCGGCGTGGGTGGGGTTGAAGAGGTACTTCTCCCCGTCCCAGCCCAGCACGATGCCGGCGATGGGGCCGTTGAAGGGCACGTCGGAGATGGACACGGCGGCGGCCGCGCCGATCATGGCGGTGATCTCGGGAGAGCAGTCCCGGTCCACGTTCATGACCTCGCAGGCGATGACCACGTCGTTGCGCAGGTCGGAGGGGAACAGGGGGCGCATAGGCCGGTCGATAAGGCGGCTGGCCAGCACCGCGGGCAGCGAGGGGCGGCCCTCACGGCGCAGGAAGGAGCCGGGGATGCGGCCCACGGCGTAGAGCTTCTCGTTGAAGTCCACGGCGAGGGGGAAGTAGTCGATGCCGTCCTTGGGCCGGGCGGAGGCGGTGACGGTGGCCAGGACCGTAGTCGCGCCGTACTGCACCAGCACGGAGGCGTTGCACAGCTCGGCCATACGGCCCACTTCCATCTTCAGGGGGCGGCCGCAGAAGTCCATCTCCCAGCGGTGCAGGTTGTCGAATTGCTTGTGTTTGATGATCATTTGTACGTTCCTTTCACATTCCAAAATCTATCCGGGAAACCCGCCGGGGCGGGTAACTTTCAAAAAAGAAGTGTGGGACAGTATGAACTTGTCCCACACTCAAAAACCTTCATACCCCTCAGTGTAAGTAAAACCTTACTTACGGATGCCAAGCTTGGCGATGATGGCGCGGTAACGCTCGATGTCGTTCTTCGCCACATAGTCCAGAAGACGGCGGCGCTTGCCGATCATCTTGAACAGGCCCATACGGCTGTGATTGTCCTTCTTGTGCACCTTCAGGTGCTCGGTGAGCTGATTGATGCGCTCGGTGAGGATGGCGATCTGGACCTCCGGGGAGCCGGTGTCGCCCTCATGGGTCTTGTTCTGCTCGATGATAGCGGTTTTTTGATCCTTGGTGATCATAGTGTTCACTCTTCCTTTCGGTTTTACTAATCCCTGCGTCTGAGTGGGGGGCCATGCCCCGGACCAAGAGCGCGGGTTTCCAAGCTTTATGACTATATCATAGATGGCGGCGTTTGTCAAAATAATTTTGGCAGAAGATGGGCCGCGTGTTTCTTTGCGCTTATGGCTGCTCCTGATCCCCCTGCAACCGCTTCATCAAGAGGTCCCAGGCGTCTTTCGCCGCCTGATCCATTCCCTCTGTTTTTCCCATGGCGGGCGGCTTACGGCCCTCCGATCCCCCGGTCACGGCATCCAGGGCGCTCTCGTCCAGAGCGGCAGTCTTTTTCTTCTCGCTCATGGCTGCTGCTCCTTATCCTCATTCGAGCCGCCCTGTTTCTGTAGCCAGTCCCAAGCATCAGCCATCCACTTGGCCGACTGACCACCCCCGGCGACGCCCTCCAGGGCGTCCTCGTTCAGGGCCGTGCCGCTTAGTTCAGGGGATAACCCCCCCCCGCAAGGTTTTCTTCTCGCCAGTCATTGCTGTTATTCCTCCTGTTTTATTCCCCCGCCAGGGTATGGCCCCGGCGATCTGGTTATAGTATCAGCCGATCCGGGGCAGTTGTCAATAGCTTTGTCCCGAATCGGCAGGATCGCGACCTGAATTGAGGGGGAAAATCGAGTACGCCCCTGAGATGACTCCGTGGCGCAGCCATGTTGAAGGCCCCCTTGTGAAAGGGGGCTGGCAGCGCGAAGCGCTGACTGGGGGATTGTCGTTAGACTGACAACAATCCCCCCGGCCCTTCGGGCCACCCCCCTTTGACAAGGGGGGCTTTGGTGAGGGCCGGGCCACCCTCCCTTTGGCAAAGGGCTTCAATAATGTCGTTTTACTTCCTGAACTGGCTCTTCATCCGCTTTTCGTGGTCCAGGATGGCCTTGCGCAGGCGCAGATGCTCGGGGGTGGCCTCCAGAAGCTCGTCGTCGGCCAAAAACTCCATGCACTGCTCCAGGCTCATCTGCTTGGGCGGGATGAGGCGAAGGGCCTCGTCGGAGCCGGAGGCGCGGGTGTTGGTGAGGTGCTTGGACCGGCACACGTTCACCACGATGTCCTCCTTCTTGGGGCTCTCGCCCACGATCATGCCGGCGTACACCGCCGTGCCGGGGCCGATGAACAGGGCGCCCCGGTCCTGGGCGTTCCACAGGCCGTAGGCCACCGCCTCGCCGGTCTCGAAGGCGATGAGGGAGCCGGTGTTGCGGCGCTTGACCTCCCCCTTCATGGGGGCGTAGGAGTCGAACACGGAGGCCATGATGCCCTCGCCCCGGGTGTCCGTCAGAAATTCGCTGCGGTAGCCGAACAGGCCCCTTGTGGGGACCAGAAATTCCAGCTTCATCCGCTGGCCCACCGGGTTCATCTGCACGAACTCGCCCTTGCGCTGGCCCAGCTTTTCCATCACGGGCCCCACGTAGTCGCTGGGCACGTCCAGCACCACCCGCTCCATGGGCTCGCACTTCTTCCCGTCGATCTCCCGGTACAGCACCCGGGCGGGGCTCACCTGAAACTCGTAGCCCTCCCGGCGCATGGTCTCGATGAGGATGGACAGGTGCATCTCGCCCCGGCCGGCCACGTTGAAGGCGTCGGTGGAGTCGGTCTCCGTCACCCGCAGGGACACGTCCTTCAATGTCTCCTGCTCCAGGCGCTGGCGGATGTTGCGGCTGGTGACCCAGCGGCCCTCCCGCCCGGCGAAGGGGCTGTCGTTCACCGAGAAGGTCATCTCGATGGTGGGGGCGGATATCTTCACGAAGGGCAAAGGCTCCGGGGCCTCGGGGGCGCAGATGGTGTCCCCGATGGTCACGTCGCCGATGCCGGACATGGCGATGATGCTGCCCGCCTCGGCCCTGGTCACCGGCTGGCGGCCCAGGGGCTCGAACTCGTACATGCTCACGGCCTTGGCCTTGCGGACAGGCCGCTCGTCGTGGTAGTCGCAGACCACGATCTCCTGGTTCTGCTCAATGACGCCCCGCTCGATGCGGCCGATGGCGATGCGGCCCACGTATTCGTTATAATCCAGGGAGCTGACCAGCATCTGGAAGGGCTCGTCCACCCGCCGCTCGGGGGCGGGGATATAGTTCACGATGGCCTCAAAGAGGGGGGTCAGGTCCGTGCCCGGCTCGTCGGGGGTCACGGAGCAGGTCCCCTGCCGGGCGGAGGCGAAGAGCATGGGGCTGTCCAGCTGCTCGTCGGTGCAGCCCAGGTCCATGAGAAGCTCCAGGACCTCGTCCACCACCTCGTAGATGCGCTGGTCGGGCCGGTCGATCTTGTTGATCACCACGATCACCTTGTGGCCCAGCTGGAGGGCGTGCTCCAGCACGAACCGGGTCTGGGGCATGGGCCCCTCGGCGGCGTCCACGAGGAGCAGCACGCCGTTGACCATCTTCAGGATACGCTCCACCTCGCCGCCGAAGTCGGCATGGCCCGGGGTGTCCACGATGTTGATCTTCGTGTCCTTGTAGTGTATGGCGGTGTTTTTGGCCAGGATGGTGATGCCCCGCTCCCGCTCCAGGTCCCCGGAGTCCATGACCCGCTCCTGGACCTGCTGATTGGCCCGGAAGGCGCCGGACTGGCGGAGCATGGCGTCCACCAGGGTGGTCTTGCCGTGGTCCACGTGGGCGATGATGGCGATGTTTCTCAAGTCTTCCATAATGATCCCGTCTCTTACAATAGTATATTTACACGCAAGTTGGTATTTTATCACGCTGCCGGCCGGATTGCAATCGTTATGACGCACAAAAAGGGAGCGGGCAAACGCCCGCTCCCCCGATGGTTTTTCTTTTAATTATCAGCGTTTTCTGTCGGCCGGTCACATGTACCAGCCCAGGCACTTGCCCTCGCTGTCAAAGGCGTAGTTCGCGCCCTCGATCTTGTAGGTGCCGTCCGTGTAGGCCTGGCCATAGAAGCCGTCGTGCTTCGGGTTGAAGTAGTAGGTAGCGCCATCAACGCCCTGGAAGCCGGTCAGCACACAGCCGTAGCTGCCGTCGTGCTCGGGGTTGAAGTAGTACAGTCCGTCGTCGGGCCGCCCCAGCTCCACCTTCTGCAGGCCCGTCATCATCGCGCCGTCGGCGCCCAGGAGGTACCACGCGCCGTCATACAGCCACTCGCTGCGGCGCATCTCGCCGTTGGCCTTGAAGGAGTAGTAGCAGCCGTCGATGTACTTCCACTTGGCGTTCACCATGACGCCCTTGCCGTCCACGTAATACTTCTTGCCGCCGTCGGTGACCCAGGCGTCCTTGAGCTGCTCGCCGTCCACATAGTAATGCCAGGCGCCGTTCTCCCACTGCCAGCCGCCCTTCTCCGGGGCGGAGGCGCTCTTCTTCACGGTGACGGTGACGATCTCCGCGTCCTTGTCCAGCTCGTAGACCCGCACGATGTCGCCGGTCGATTCATCGGTGACAGTATCCCAGTACGTGGCGCCTTCCACCTCCAGCTCATAGCCGTCTTCCACGATCATATACACATAGCCAAAGGTGGACAGCCTGTAGGTGCCTTCTGCCACCAGCGCCGCGTCCATCTCAGCGAACTGGAAGTCCGCGCCGGCCTCATTTTTGACGATGCCGGTGATGTACCGGCCTACGCCGTTGCCCTTCTCCACTTTGACCACGGGGTTTTTCCCAGCGGCGAGGATGTCGTAATCGTAATACGCCGTCGTATTGTCCACATCACTGAGCCACGTGTTATGGAACCATACCACCGCGTCGGACACGGCTTTGACCGTGTAGCCGTCCTTCACCAGGATGTGGCCCGTGCCGTCTTCAAGCACATCGCCGTCGGACACCAGCAGCGTGTCGTCCGCCATGCCGATGTCGGCCTTCACATCCGAGCTGTTGGGGATAACGGCGTCCGTCTCGCCCTGGATGGTCAGCGCAGCGCCCTTCGCGATAGGTTTGGCGGTAACGGTCACTTCCTCGGCGTCCTCAGACACAAGGACATAGTCGTATCCCGCGGCGTACTCCGCGCCTTCCACCAACGCGGTGTAGCCTTCCTTCACGTAGAGCGTGAAGACGTCGCCGGCAAGGGCGTACTTGGCTTCTTTCGTCTCAATGGCGTCGTACTCATCCACATAGTGAACGGGGACCGCCCTATACTTTTCAGCGCCGCCCGCCACGGTCAGAGTCATGGTGCCCTTGCCGTCGGCTTTGACAGCGTAGTAGACGGTGATATCGCCGGTAGTGGGCCACACCCAGGCGCCGGTCTCCACGATCTCGCCGTTGGTCACGGACAGGCTGTAGCCGTTCTCCAACTCGACGATGTCCGTCTGGCCCGGCTCGGCGCCGCCTGCGCAGCCGGCGTAGATGATGCCGTTCTCGGGATCAATGATCTCCACCGGGACGAATCCGGCCATCTCGCCCGGAACGATCTTGGCGGTCACATCGCCCGACGCGGGCGCGGTGCACCAACAATCCCACACCAGCTGGCCATAGAAATCACTGTCCGGGTCGTTTTGGATCCAACGGTAGGATCCCTTGGGGTCCACATTGCCCTCGAACTCCACGCCATAGCCGTTGGCCACGGTGACGGTCACAGTCGCGCCGGGGGCAAGGCCCTGGATGGGATCGCTCATATAACTGTTGTTGTTTTCCATCGCCGCGCCGCGGAAGGCGGGTGACGCGGTATCTACGACCAGCTTGCCTGTCGCCTTGCCCGCCGTGACAGTCACGCTCCCGGCCTCGGGCGAGACATGCAGACGGTACTCGCTGCAGCCCTCCTCGTCGTTCCCGCCGAGGAAGTCAAGCTCGCCGTCCGTCGTCTGCACATAGCAGCCGGGCTTAACGTATATGGTCAGTTCACTGCCCGGATGGGTATGGTCGGCATCACAGTGGACAGCGCCCTTCTCTCCCTTGAGCTGGACGGGGATGGAGTCAGTGGCCGCCTTGACCGTCAGTTTGAGATCGCCGGTGTCGGGCGTCTTTATGAGGTAATAACGGGCCGGTTCGCCGCTGTTGAGAGGCGTGAAACCGGTATCCGCCAGGAGCGTCTTATCTAGATCCGCCAGTTCATATTCCGGGGACATGACGAGCTCGATCATCATGTCGGGGTAGATGTCGCGGGCCTCCAGCAGGTCGCTCACATAGCCCACGGCATCGTCCAGCTCGTGGTCGGGGTCGTCATAGAGATCGGCCCAGTTGACGACGCCCTCCGGGGCCTTGATCTCGAACTTGCCGGTCTTGACGAACTCAATGGTCACGCTCTTGGCGCCCTCATCGACGGTATACATCGCCTGCTGCAAGGTTCCTGCCTCGTCGGCCCAGATCCCTCGCATCGTGCCGCCGTCGATCCTCACGGTATAGCCGGGTTTGAAATAGACCGAGTTCAGGGAATCACCTGTGTACGCCGCGGAAGCGTTGCCAAAGCGGGCGGCTCTGTCCCCCTTGTAGGTGACGGGGACAGTCTCCGGCACAGCAGGGTCTTCCACGACAGTGGCGGTCACATCGCCGCCCTCCTCGGGGACAAAGATCATACATATGCAGGCCGGAACGATATCCTCGTCATTGACAGGAGGTGTACTGCGCATGTCCGGCCAATACCATGTAAACACGCCCACAGCCTCTTTGACGCCGGAACCGGGCTTCATGACGATATCGATCTCCGAGCCGGGGACCACGCCTACTTCCCGGGGATCGCCCAGGAACTGAGCGGTGGCGGGGTCAAACATTTCGATCGTATAGATCTGGCTCTCGTCGCCCACCACCGTGAACGTGCCGTTTTCAGCGGCTGCCCCAGGCGCCGTGTCGGCCTCAGCCGCCGCGGGCGCGGGCTCGCCGATGGTCTCCTCCACCACGGGCTCGCCGATGGTCTCCTCCACCACGGGCTCGTCGATGATCTCCTCCGCCGGAGCATCCGGCTCCGCAGGAGCGGCAGGGATCTCTTCTTCCTGGACGACGGGGTCCTCGGCCTCGAACTCGTCCGCCGCCATCGCGGGGACGCACAGGCCGAAGGCCATCACCAGCGCCAGGAGCATGCTCAGTACGCGCTTTTTCATGCTTCTTCCTCCTTGATCGTTGCTGTTATTTCTCCTTCAGCGTCATTCTCCCGACAGAGTATAACTCTGGAAGTATAAATACAGTATCGAACGATCCGGGGCCGTTGTCAACCGCTTTGTCCCGAAACGACAAAAACACGACTCGAATTGCATCCGCCGCATTGACAAGCGGGACCGGCCGGACTATAATGCATATAAATTTTTAAGTATCCGGAGGCGCGCCATGGCAAAGCTGTCGAAGCGGGACAACATCCTGCAGGCCGTGAAGTTCACCCTGTTCTCCATCTCCGCCGGCGTGATACAGCTGGGCGCGTCCGCCCTTCTCCACGAGCTGACGCCCCTGCCCGACTGGGCGGACTACCTCATCGGCCTGGTGCTGTCGGTGATATGGAACTTCACCCTGAACCGGGAGTTCACCTTCAAATCCGCCAACAACGTGCCGGTGGCCATGGCGAAGGTGTTCGGCTTTTACTGTGTGTTCACGCCCCTGTCCACCTGGCTGGTGGACTTCCTCACCGGGACGGCGGGCTGGCCCTACTATCTGGTCCAGGCGCTGGTCATGATCCTCAACTTCGTCACGGAATTCCTGTTCGACCGGTTCGTGGTGTTCCGTGGCTCCATCAACACCAACGCCCGCGCCCAGCGGGACGCGGAAAAAAAGTAACGCTATAAGACGAGCAAAACGCACATCTTCCGACGAAGATGTGCGTTTTCTCTTTATGGAGGCTCCCTTGTGTAAAGGGAGCTGTCGCCGCCGTCAGGCGGTGACTGAGGGATTGTATTTGTCTAACGGCAATCCCCCCGCCCGCCTTAGGCGGGCACCCCCCTTTCACTGTACCGCCCCATAAAAAGTGGACAGAGAAAAGAAACGCCCCTGAGTAGGAAATAAGATTTAAGCGGAGTGGCGCAG
>CANRNF010000098.1 GCA_947631865.1 uncultured Oscillospiraceae bacterium
TCGGCATGAGCGCCCCAGCCCTGGCCGCAGACGAAGCGCCGGACGCCCCGGTGCCTGTCGAGGCAGAGCCCGCAGCTCCCGTTGCGGTGGAAGACGAACTGACGGCAGATGTCCCGGCGGCCGTTGCCGCCACGGCCAACGGCTGGGTCAACCAGGATGGCGCTTGGTACTACTACAAGAACGGCACCATGCTGAAAGACTACTGGCTGTTCGGTGAGGGTTCCGCTCACGGTCTGTGGTACTATCTCGGTGCGGACGGCAAGATGGCCACCGGGTTCCAGTACGTTAAAAATCCCAACGGCACTGGCTGGTTCATGTTCCAGGATACCGATAATAATGGCTGCGAGGGAGCTCTCCTCTCCGGTTGGCAGAACACTGGCATCGCTGGCTCTGGCTGGTTCGAGACCAAGCACAACGGGCATTTCGGCGAATGCACTTGGACTTCCGCCTGGGGCGACTACGACCGCAGCACCAACACATGGAGCAATGGCGGTCCCAGCGGCGGCACCACGCCTCCGGCGCCCGCTCACCCTGCCAACGGCTGGTTCACCGATGACAACGGCAATACGTTCTACTACAAGAACAACAAGGCCGTGACCGGGTGGAAGTACGTTGACGGCATCTACTACTACTTCGACAAGTCCGGCAAGATGGTCACTGGCGATTGGGCCCAGGACGGCAGCGGCTGGTACTTCCTCGGTGCGGACGGCAAAATGCTGGACGGCCTGCGGGAAATCGACCTGGGCCGGGCAGACGATGGATGGTACTACTTTAACCCCAAGCACGACGGCACTTTTGGCAAGGTCCTGACGGGATGGCAGCATATTACCTTGATAGAGCCTGCCGTGTACGACCCGAGCGTATTCGTACCAAACGACTATTGGTATTACTTCAATCCCAAGCATGACGGGACTTTTGGCCGGGCGTTTGATAACGGTTGGAACAACATCGGCGGCAAATATTACTACTTCTATGCCGATGGCAAGATGGCCGCCAACTGCGACGTTGACGGGTATCATGTGGATTCAAATGGCGTCCGTGGTGGGAAGGTCGGCCCTTGGTTGACCGACGCCCAGGTGGCGCAGGCCAAACAGGAGATATGGGCGTATGTCAGTAAAACCTACGGCCTGCAAAATAAGGCAGGCGGTGGATATGCCGACATATATTATTACGGCCTTGCAACTCCTGAAAATGGTTTTGCCCCGCTTTACGCTGGAACCACCGGTGTTTTCAATGGAAAAGGCCTTAACGCCAATACCGAGTACGGCGGCCTCGTGGAACTCGGAAAAGCCTTGGCAGACGTCACATACAGCGAAAGCGGTTGGTCCGGCGGCAAAGCGGTCAAGGGCGATATAGTCATCAAGTATGAATATGATAGCTTGTACAGTATGTACGGGTATCACATTTACGCTTGCTACATGACCGATTAAAACAGCTAAAGCACACTGGCTCCTTCGGTCGGGCCTACGATGTATTCTACGGAACAGGCTGCCTGTCATAAAGGAACACACTTATAGGAGAGAAGGAAGGAGGAAGAAGCATGACCTGTCCAACGTGTGGCGAAGAGGTAAAAAGCGGTCAGCAGTTTTGTCCTAACTGCGGCACCTCACTCGTTGAGAAAAATCCTGGAGAGGTGCCGGGGGCGGAGTACATGCCGCGTTACTGCCGCTGGCTGTGGATTGCACTGTACCGGGTCGGCAAATATGCGCGGCTACATATATCCTATAAGGACGAAAGTGTACGAAACTCTGTGCGCTTCCCTGGAAAGAATCGTGGGGTTGTAACTGTTCGTGGCTGCGTGACCCTACTTCTGTTTTTGAACATATATCTTGGTTTTAATTCTTTGCGTTCATTAAAAGCATACGTCCTAGAACACCTTGTTTTGTTCATATTTTGTTCCTTTATCGTAGCAGCAGTCATTCCTTTTTACAAGGCGGTAAAAGCTATGCGGAATACGCTTGGCACTGTTGAACTGCTTTTAATTGAACTTCCGATAAAACTGTTACTTGTACTAGATATGCTTGCAATGGCCTTATTGATGGTGTTTATGAAGCATCCTTTCCAAGGGCTAGTGTTCGTAGCAATTGCATACCTTTACTATGGGGGAATAGAGCGTCCATTTCTCCAGCTCCGCGCCCAACAAATGGAACAGTCTATCCCCGGATGGCTTGGTCTTTTTGATGCCGAAGGAGAAGGGCGAGGCCCGGAGGGTGAGCGATATGTGGATAGGAATCTGGACATATGGTGCGGAACGCATCCCGAGTTCATTCCCGTCGAAAAGGACTGCGTATCCAACTACAGCAATCATTGTATCAAACTGGGAAACAAAGGTTCACCGATAGCGCCCCAGGAATATGACCACATCCTGGTGGGGCCTGGCATCATAATCCACATTGAGACAAAATCCTACGGTGGTCAGCTGGAAGTTGTCAACGAGGACCAATGGAGGCGCAAGAACAAAAACGGGAACGGCTATGAAATTCTTGATAGCCCCTATAACCAGGCCCTCCGTCATGATATGCTCCTGCGCTCCATCGTAGGGAGCAATGTTTCGGTGGTGCCGCTTATCTGCTTGGCGGACGCATGCGTGAAAATAACACGTCAAGAATATGCGGGTGACATTGAACTGGTGGGGATTGCGTCTCTGCAAGCGCGATTGTCTGAAATATATGAGCGGTATTCTGAAGTATACCCGCAGGATGCTTCAGACATTGACGAGACCGACCGGCTTTTGGCTCTGCTGGATGACCACAAGGTGGGGCGGATGAATATCTGACAGCAAGAAAAAATCAGCATAAATGAGCGAATATTTCTTGAAAAAACGCTGAATTTGTGGTATAATCACCATATAAAAGAAAACAGCGGCAGTACACCAAAGCTGGCACTTTGATGTACTTGCATAGGTGAAGTGACCACCTACACAGCGGGCCAAATTGCCCGCGCCGCAGGATTAGTATACCCCCTTTGCGTTGTGATTGCAAGGGTCGGTTTTAATCCTGCGGCGCAGCATTTACGGCCTACAGCATGCATATGACCGTACCGCACCGTGCAGGAGGAACATACCTGCACGGTGTTTTCTATTTCATTTTAGGAGGTACGAATATGTATTATGAAGTGTTTGCCGACCCCATCAATCTGGCCCGATATATGCGGCTCCATCTGGGCCTCACCCAGCAGCAGGTCGCCCAGCAAGCTGGCATAAGCATACAGGACATCGTCCGCATCGAACGCGGCCAAAAGAATCTGGAGAAAAGAAAGTACCGTTTCCTGGCAGACTACTATCACCTTCCGGCCGATGCCATCTTCAACGACGAGGTGGGGACTGCCCTGCCTATGTTGACTCAGCGGCCCAATAGTGCCCGGAAGCGCTTTTCACGCCTGTCCAGGCGCCTCCAGCGCCAGGATGAATTGGAACGCGCCGGCGAGGCCTATGTGGCCGAGCAGGAACGTCTAAAACTCCAGGGAACGCCTTATGCCATCGGCGTCAACGAGGCCTACGCCGATGACCCCTACTCTGGTTATGATATTTTCTCCTTCACCCAAAGCGGAGAGCCTATTTTCATAACGGTGAAAACGACGCAGGGCGGCGCCGGCGAACCCTTTTCCCTCACAGAACGCGAATTGGACGTGGCCAGATATTGCTGTGCAAACAGTCTGAATTATGAGCTCCACCTGGTCTATCACATGAACAGTAAGAGATACGCCCCCAGCCAAATCGTCTACAACGCCGGGCAGGTCCTCTCTTTCATAAAGGAACCCACAGAGTACATTGTGTGGATGCGCTGATATGGAAAGCTCCGGTGTTCACTATCATATCATCAGACGCATCGGCCCGGGCGGTCATATGTGCGGCAAGGTGTTCGGTCGGCCCAGCAAGGGCATGTGCAGGGCCGGCCAAGACCACAATGCCGCAGTTGCCGACTCCAGGACGGAGAGGCATGTGAACGCACATGAGGCGGAAGACTATAATCGCTTTCTTCAGCAGGCCGCGGAGGACGAACTCTTTACTTGCCCGTGACACGTTGTCAGTTACGGTCAGCCGGTAAGTCTCATGTGCTGCCCTTTTGGTGCACATTTGGTGCACGAGGTTATCACAGGGCGTTGAAAGTTGTCGTAAAATGTGATAAGATGAGTCGGAGGATATCCCACCAGACCAAAGTTATCAGAAGAAATCAAAGGTTAAAAAAATTTAGCTTTATAACTACGGACCAGAAGGCCGGGGGTTCGAATCCCTCATGCCGTGCCAAAGGAATCCCTGGAACCGTAATGGTTCCAGGGATTCTTCTTATAAAGACCGGGAACACGATAAGTGCTCCCGGTCTGTCCGTTTGCAGAATAAGGCGGGGTGACATTTCCCGCATCTCCTAACCCTTTCGGGGGCGACGGCTGCCCGTTCCGTCCTCAGATCCTGCATTTTCAGTGTATGCCTTTGTGTAATCTAGTATACTCTTTCCAGCCAGTAAGTCAAGTCTTTTTTAGCGTTCCGCGATTTATAAAGCTCACTACGCGTCTGCTGTTGAGCACATAAAGTGACCTCGCGTAATACTTTCCTCCTCCAGAGACACGAACAGCGACCTTCACATACTCTCCGTTTGACACGAACTCCTTTACATACTCAACCGATCCGTCTTTCGGGTTCAGACCAACATAATCCGGATTTGCCAGGATGTTCTGAAGTTGTCCGCCGTATCTGGCGAAGTCCGCAGGATGTGAACTCTTCATGTGAGCTAAGTTGGTGTTGGAACAATAGATGTGCCTATCTCCGGAAACTGTTATTCCCAGCAGACTCTCTATATACGCACTTATCGTTCCTACTGTCTGCATCTCTATCTCCTGGCAACAAGGCATATTTGTTCATATCATACTACGCCGTTATCTCCTTTTCAAGCGCATATCCCTGGCTCCCGCTGATTCCTGATCGTCATATCTGGCTGCCCACTGGCGCTTCACCCCCCTCCAGGGCCGCCAAATGCCGCCTGTAAAGCGGTGCTAGTGCAATTCGGGTCGTGTTTTTGTCGATTCGGGACAAAGCCATTGACGGCCGCCCGGCCTTCCGCTAGTATGGCAGTATGAGATCATATCGGGGAGGAACATACCATGAGCGATGAAAAGAAACTGAACGACGAGGCCGTGGAGAACGTGTCCGGCGGAGACAAGGGGGATGAAGCGTATCAGGAAAAGTTTGAGAAGTTTTTATTATTGAATTGCTCCACTTGCTACTGGAAGCTTCACGCGGCGGGCTGCCCCCTTACTCCGGAGCATATCTTTCGCGACGTTTCCAGCGGAGATGACATCAGGTGCCGTCTCCACCGCGAGACGTTATAAGGAGGCTGCGAAAGAAACCGAACGACGAGACCGTGAGGGATGTGTCCGGCGGGGCCGAACAGCCGCCTTTGGCGCTGGAATTGCAAGACCGGGACGCATACGCGTCCCGGTCTTGCTTTGCTGTTTTCCGTCCCTTAGAACACGCCCATGACGATCTCGCTGCCGTTGGGCATGCGCACCGTGGACACGGTGAAGCCGTCGTAGTAAAGCAGGCCGTCCTCGGCGCCCGCGTCGGGGGCGATGCAGCTGGCGGAGTACTCCGATTTGGTGGGCTGGCCGATGGCCGCGTAGAGCTCGGACACGTCCTGGCCGGTGAGGCCGTAGGCCGTCTTGGCCTCCTCGCTGTCCAGCTGGGGGCCCTGGCCGGGCTGGCCCACGGGGGCCGCGTCGTCGTTGGCGGAGTTCAGGCCCGTGCCCTGGGCGGCGTCCGCGGGGGGCGCGGTCACGGAGGGCAGATCGGTGGGGGCGGCGGTGGGCTCGGCGGGCTCGTTCTTATTGCCGCCGCAGCCGGCGCAAAGGGCCAGCACCATCACAAGGGCCAGCGCCAAGGTAATGATCTTTTTCATATCTTTCTCCTTATAAAGGCAGATTTGCTCTCTTGGAACAGGGGTTATTATACTCGTCCGCGGATTTTATGTCAAGTATTCCGCCCCGCCGGCTCTTGTCCTGCCACGTATTTCCTGCTATAATCCATTTGTTGGAGGAAAGCCATGACAAGACGACCGAGAAAAAGCCTCATATTGACGGCGGCCTTTTTGGTGAGCGCGGCATTGGCGGCGCTGGCCATGGCTCTTTGCGGCGTCTGTCCCTTCGGCAGCCGCAGCCTGGGCGTGCAGGATATGACCAACCAATACCTGGCGTTTTTGAGCTCCCTGCGGGATATCCTGTCCGGCCGGGCAAGCCCCCTCTATCTGCCCAGTATGGCCCTGGGGGGCAACATGCTGGGTCTCGCGGCCTACTACCTTATGAGCCCCCTGAACCTCATCACCTGCCTGTTCCCCCGGGAGGACCTGCTGCTGGCGGTGAGCCTTCTCTACATCCTCCGGGTGGGTCTGGCCGGGACGGCCATGGCATATTATGCCGGCCGGCGCCACGGCTGGGGCTGGCGGGTGATGTTCGCCGCGCCCGCCTACGGTCTCATGGCCTACATGGTGGCCTTCAGCTTCAGCTACCTGTGGCAGGACTGCGTGATCCTGCTGCCCCTGGCGGCCCTGGGCATCCATGATGTGGCCGAGGGCCGAGGCCGGTGGCTCTATGTGCTGACCCTGGCGGCGGCCCTCGCCGTCAACTTCTACATCGGCTACATCCTGTGCCTCTTCGCGGTGCTGTTCTTCCTGGGCCAGCTCATCGCCGCGCCTGGTGAAAAGCCCCTGCGGCGCATAGGGAGCTTCGCCCTGTCCAGCCTCCTGGCGGGGGCTCTGGCGGCAGTGGTGCTCATCCCCGCGTTTTTGTCCCTCGCCGGCGGGAAGGCCTCCTTCTCCCCATCGGACCTGTCCCTCGCGCCCGATTTCCCCTTCCCGGCCATGTTCTCCAAACTGTTCTACGGGGCCTTCGACTACGAGGAGCTGATGGAGCAGGGCCTGCCCCACATCTTCTGCGGCGCATTGACCCTGGCCCTGGCGGCGCTGTACTTTGCCAACAAAGCCGTTCCCCGGCGGAAAAAGCTGGTGACCGCCGGGCTCATGGGTATCCTGCTCCTGTCCTTCTGGCTGTCGGGTCTGGACCTCGTGTGGCACGGGTTCAACGTGCCTACCTGGTACAATCACCGCTACAGCTTCCTTTTGAGTTTCCTTCTCATAGCCGCAGCGGATGAGGCCCTGGCCCATTTGCGGGACGGGACCCGCCCCTGGCACTTCCTCCTGCCCCCGGCGGCGGTGGCGCTATTGGCGCTGCTGGCCTTCGCCGGACGGGAATACGACTTCATAAGCTGGCAGGCTGGCTTGCTGGCGGTGATATTCGTCCTGGTCCTCAGCGGCGGGCTATGGCTGCTGGCTGGAAAAACCGAAAACAAGCGCCTGGCGGCCCTTCTCGCCGCGCTTCTCCTTCTCTGCCACCTGGCGGACCTGGGGGGCAACGCCGCCGTGACCCTGGACCGGCTCACCGGCGGCAGCGCGGACCCGGCGAAATTCGCCCAGTACGTGACCGCCAAGTCCGCCGCTATGGCCGCCGTGCCCTCCGACGGGACCTATGTGCGCACCGAGAGCGAGGACGCCTTCATGCTGGACCGGGACGAGCCCATGCTCTTCGGCTACGACGGGCTGTCCCACTACGGCTCCACCCTGAGCCAGAAGAACCTGGACTTTCTGGAAAAGCTGGGCGTCACCCGGTTCACAGACCTGTTCGCCCTCTATAACGGGAACGTCACCGCCGGAGCGGACAGCTTCCTGGGCGTGAAATACCTGGTGAGCCAGGCGGCCGCCAAGGCCTATGCGCCCGTCACTGCCATAGAGGGTTACACCGTGTATGAAAACCCCGCCGCCCTGCCCATGGGCTTCACGGCGGACGATGCTATCGCCGGGCCCATAGCGGCCGGGGACTGCTTCGCCTATGTCCAGGCCCTCTATTCCGCCGCCGCGCCGGAAGTGGACATGGACATTTATACCCCCGCCGACATTACAAACATATCCCTCTCCGGCCTCACCGACGCCGGGGATGGGGACTATATCCTGGCCGACGGCCAAAATGGCTTCCTCACCTATACCCTCTCGGTCCGGGCGGACGGGCCCCTGTACGCCCATATCCTCATGGAGGACTACCCTGGGCTCATGCTCTACGTGAACGACGCCTACCGGGCCTACTACGGCACAGCCCAGACCAACGGCAGCCTGTACCTGGGCGATTTCATCGCCGGGGACACGGTCACCGTGCGGCTGGACGTGACCGGGGACCTGCACACCGCCGGGGCCGCCTTCGCCACGGAGGACCTTTCCGCCCTGGCCGCCTATGCTGACGCCCTGGCACCCGGCGGCTGCGCCCTCGAAAAACTCTCCGGCAGCCACTTCGCCGGGAGCTTCACCGCCGGCCAGGGGGACGCCCTGCTCCTGCTCACCATCCCCTATGACGCGGGCTGGCGGGTGACCCTGGACGGGGCGGACGCGGAGCCCCTGGAGGTCCAGGACTGCCTCATGGCCCTGCCTGTAACGGCGGGGGAGCATACCGTGGATATGCGCTATGTCCCGCCGGGACTCATCCCCGGCGCGGCCCTCTCGGCTCTCGCCGTCCTGGGGTGTATCGCCCTGTGGCTCCGGGAACGAAAAAAGAAAACGGCATAAAAAGACCGGCCCGCTCGGGTGAAATAGTCAAGGGTTAGTAGACACAAAAAGTATCGGGTCAAGCCACCAGTTCTGTGCGAAACAGGACTGGTGGT
>CANRNF010000099.1 GCA_947631865.1 uncultured Oscillospiraceae bacterium
CCCGACCTGACCGGCTACATCACCGAGGGCCAGATCATCCTCTCCCGTGAGCTGCACCGCAAGGGCATCGTGCCCCCCGTGGACGTGCTGCCCAGCCTGTCCCGTCTGAAGGACAAGGGCGTAGGTGAGGGCCGTACCCGCGAGGACCACGCCGGCACCATGAACCAGCTGTTCTCCGCTTACGCCGCCGGCAAGGAGGCCAAGGAGCTGATGACCATCCTGGGCGAGGCGGCCCTCAGCGAGACGGACAAGAAGTTCGCCAAGTTCGCCGACGAGTTCGAGCAGCGCTACGTCAACCAGGGCAACCAGACCAACCGGTCCATCATCGAGACACTGGATCTGGGCTGGGAGCTTCTGAGCCTGCTGCCCCGCAGCGAGCTGAAGCGCCTGAAGGTGGAGCAGATCGAAAAGTATATGCCCAAGACGGCGGAGGAATGACCGTCGCATACGTGAGGTGATCTTATGCCAAAAAGTGCCGTGACGCCGACCCGGATGGTGCTCAACCAGCTGAAGGGACGGCTCCGTACCGCCAGCCGCGGCCACAAGCTCCTGAAGGACAAGCGGGACGAGGAGATGCGCCAGTTCATGGATATCGTCCGCCGCAACAAGCTCCTGCGGGAGAAGGTGGACGAGGGGCTTTCCGGCGCCTTTGCCGCCATGAGCATGGCCAGCGCTGTCATGAGCCCGGAGATGCTGGAACAGAGCCTTCTCTATGCCCGGCAGCGGATGGAGCTGGACGTGGACTATAAGAACATCATGAGTGTGAACGTGCCGGTGTATCACTTCGACCAGCAGTCCCCGGACGAGAGCGGCGAGCTGCCCTACGGCTTCGCCCAGACCAGCGGCGAGCTGGACGACGCGCTCCGGCAGCTCTATGATGTGTTCAACGACATGCTGGAGCTGGCGGAGGTGGAGAAGACCATGCAGCTGCTGGCGGAGGACATCGAAAAGACCCGCCGCCGCGTCAACGCCCTGGAGTACGTGATGATCCCGGAGCTGCAGGAGAACATCCGCTACATCACCATGAAGCTGGCGGAGAATGAGTCCGCCACCAAGGTCCGTCTCATGAAGGTGAAGGAGATGGTCCTCCAGCAGGCCCACCATTACGAGCGGTAAAATCTGAACCAACAAAAACCCGCAGGCGCCGCCTGCGGGTTTTTCATTTTCCCTGTTGACAAAAGAGAATGACAAGAGTATACTGCAAATTGACAAGGATAGTTGTCATTTAGACAATGATAATTGTCAAACGGAGGTGTCATATGACTCTGTGCAACCGCCTGAAGGAACGCCGGGCCGCCCTGAACGTGAACCAGCAGGAGATGGGCCGTCTCTGCGGCGTGTCCCGGCAGACCATCAGCCTCATCGAGCGGGGGGACTATTCGCCCTCCGTCACCCTGGCCCTGACCATCGCGAAGGTCTGCGGCGTGGCGGTGGAGGACGTATTTTATTTGAAGGAGGAAGAGGAGAATGGAAAATAACGATGTGAAAAAAGCCAACCGGAAGGCCCTGCCGAAGTTCATATTGATGTTGGTCGTGGGCGCGGCCGTGGGCGCGGTGCTGGGTTTTCTCTCCGTCCGATACGGCCTGGACGGCCTGGCGGAGCCCCTGAAGGCCGCCGGGGCGGTGTTCGGCGGCCGGGTGGCTCCCTGGCTGCTGGTGGCCATGGCGGTGCTGACGCCCGTTGCCGCCCTTCCGTTTTACCGGAAGGCGAAGGCGCTGCTGGCCGGCTGGGATGGGGAGGACGAGGCGGTGTCCGACGCGGCGGAGGAAAAACTCTCCACCGCCACATGGATCGTGAGCGCGGCGATCATCATCTCCTATTTTCTCATCGCCGCGGCCTATTCCGGGGGATTGGCCGCCTTTGAGGACAAAACCAACGCCTATATGGTCTTTGTCGGCATCGGAGGATTCCTGACGGTGCTGGCGGAGTGCGTGCTCATCCAGCAGAAGTGCGTGGACGCCGTAAAAAAGACGAACCCGGAAAAGACCGCGTCCGTCTACGATATGCGGTTCCAGAAGAAGTGGATGGAAAGCTGCGACGAGGCGGAAAAGGCCATGATCGGCAGGTGCGCCTTCAAGGCCTTCAGCGCCGCCAGCTCTGTCTGCAACGCCCTGGCCCTGGTATTCACCATCTCGGCGCTCATCTTCGGGACAGGGTTCCTGCCGGTCCTGGCGGTATGCACCGTCTGGCTGGTCAGCCAGTGCGTCTACTGCCGGGAGGGCATGAAGCTGAGCAGGGCAGGGAACAAAATATCGGAATAGAAATATACCTCTCTTGACTTTATGTGTTATAACACATATAATATGGGCGAAGGGTGGTGCCGGACAGAATGACCTTTTCCGTGGAATACTATGAAAAGGACGATGGGTCGCGGCCTGCAGAGGAGTTCATCCTCTCCCAAAATGTAAAAATGCGAGCAAGGATCTTTATGATCCTCGAGTTTTTGGAGGAAATGGGGCCACAACTCCGGGAACCATATTCAAAATCTCTTGGTGATGGCATTTTTGAGGTCCGCGCCAAGCAAGGCTCAAATATCAGCCGAGTCCTTTATTTCTTCGTTGTAGGTCAAAAAATCATTCTGACGAATGGATTTGTAAAAAAGACCGATAAAACCCCAGCCTGTGAGATAAGCAAAGCAAAACGCTACCGTGCAGACTACTACCAGCAGGAGGATTGACAGATGGGCAAGAATTTCCGTGAGACCCTAGATGAACAGATGAAAGACCCGGAATTCCGTGGGGAATGGTTCGCCATGGAACCGGAACGTCAGATCATAAAGGCCCTGATCGAAGGCCGCGAGGCAAAGGATATGACACAAAAGCAGCTGTCTGACATGACCGGCATCCCCCAGGCCGACATCAGCCGGCTGGAAAGCGGTACGGCCAACCCCTCCCTTCGTACGCTGAAGCGTTTGGCAGATGGCCTTGGGATGACCCTTAATGTGGAGTTCCGGCCGAGAGTTTGATTCCTAAATGTAAAGAAGTTGAGCGGGCCGCAGACGATTGTCTGCGGCCCGCTGGCACCCATGAGACGATTCGAACGTCCGACCTGCCGCTTAGGAGGCGGCTGCTCTATCCTGCTGAGCTACATGGGCAGATACCTCAGCTATTCTAAACGAAAACCGGGCCGCTGTCAAGGCGGCCCGGCCTATGTATTTACAGTACCGGATGGCTGGTGTCGCCGGGTTTTTCCAGAAGCTCCGGGTGGGCCAGAAACTCCTTCATCCTGGCAAAGGCCAGGGCGAAATAGTGGCCCGAGGCGATGCGCTCGTCCATGACGATGCCCAGAGGGATGCAGCGGACGGCCTCGATGGCCCCGCCCTTGCCCCGCTTCACCACGTCCCGCATGTTGCCCATGGCGATGGCGATGGAGGTGGTGCCGAAGTCATAGACATGATGGTAGATGTGGTTGGTGCGGATGCTGGCCAGATTCGTGATGAGAGCGCTGGCGTGGAAGGGGCTCACATCCAGCAGGGACTGGGGGATCAGGCCGTGCTTATCCCCGAAGCGGAGGACCCAGCCGATGAAGTTGATGAGCCAGGGCATTTTCATGATAATGCCCATGATCTTTTCCGTGTCGTTTTCACCCTCATCGGCGACGGCGGTGTTCTCCTCCAGATACTTGTCTATCTTGTCCTGGATATCGAAGATGGTGTCCGAGTAGCTCAGGTCCAGCTTGGACTCGGTGTCGTCGTTGGCGCCGCCGCCGGCGCGGAGCACCACCAGGGCCATCTTGAAGTCCTTGTGCTCGTATATCCGCTTGTTCACCAAAAAGCGGTTCAGCAGAGGAAACTCGGCTACCGTGTGGACATAGGCCGTTATGATGAGGGCCATGTGGCTGATGTGCTTTCCCTCCCGGCGCTTGGCGTTCATGTATTGGCGCAGGGGCTCCACGGGGATGTCTACCGTGATCATGTTCATGGAGTCGTGGCGGTGCGGCATGAACTGGGGTATCAGATAGTATATCGGGTTAGAGGATTCCCGGACACGGATGCCGTCAGGTCTTCCCATAGCTGGCGCTCCCTTCCTGATCAGATTCAGAATGAATACTTAAATATATTTAAGCACATTTTTTCCAATACTGCAATAGGGAATTTATGGGAGGGGGGAATAATACAGCGTCCGACAGACGGCGGCGGGAAAAATGGAATATTTTGCCGGATATCGGTTTTATGCTATTGACAAACAGAAGGCATGCCGATATAATGATGCAGTCTCAATTGGAAGGACGGTAGTTTTTCCGAAGCAAGATGCGACCGCCGTTGCAAAACGGCCAAGGCCACACGGACAGCCGGGTCAAATGCCGATCGCCGCGTGAGCGGCTGGCAGCGTGAGCTGCCTTATTGATTGAGTTGGGCCGCCAGGCCCAGGGCTCAAGTTTTATAAGTTGGTTACTTTATAACCGGTGCCGGGCGGCACAGAAACTTGTAAAATGGTCAGTAAGAGTAGGGCAAGTATTGCTTCAGAAAACTCTCAAATCCATTGGGACGGCCAGCTGTCAAATCCCTTTTTTGGCAGACCGGAACTTCATGCAAGTGGAATGTGCCTGGGCGCGTTCCGCTTTTTCTTTTGCAAAATTCGCCGCCGGAAGGGAGAAGACATGGATAAGATCATCGAGCTGAGGAACATCACCAAGTCCTATGACGGGCAGGTGGTCCTGGACAATATCAGTCTGGACATCTATGACAACGAGTTCATCACCCTTCTGGGCCCCTCCGGCTGTGGCAAGACTACGACCCTGCGCCTCATCGGCGGCTTCGAGACCCCCGACAGCGGCGAGATCCTCTTTGGCGGGCAGCGCATCAACGACGTGCCGCCCCACAAGCGCAACGTGAATACCGTGTTCCAGCGCTACGCGCTGTTTCCCCATCTGAACGTGTTTGAGAATGTGGCTTTCCCCCTGCGGGAGCGGAAAACGCCCCGGGAGGAGATCGACCAGCGGGTGGAGGAGATGCTCTCCATGGTGGCATTGAAGGGCTTTGAGCATCGCTCTGTCACCAGCCTTTCCGGCGGCCAGCAGCAGCGTGTGGCCATCGCCAGGGCCCTGGTGGGCCGGCCCAAGGTGCTGCTTTTGGACGAGCCTCTCGCGGCCCTGGACCTGAAGCTCCGGAAGGACATGCAGCAGGAGCTCAAGAACATCCAGAAGGCCACAGGCATCACCTTCATCTTCGTCACCCATGACCAGGAGGAGGCCCTCAGCATGTCCGACACCGTCGTGGTCATGAGCGAGGGGCGCATCCAGCAGATCGGCACCGGCCAGGACGTGTACAACGAGCCGAAAAACGCCTTCGTGGCGGACTTCATCGGCGAGAGCAACATCGTGGACGGCGTGATGCTGAAGGATAAGTGCGTCAGCTTTTCCGGCCATACCTTTGAGTGCGTGGACGGGGGCTTCGAGCCCAATGAGCCAGTGGACGTGGTGGTCCGGCCGGAGGACGTGGACATCGTGAGCGTGGACAAGGGCATGCTCCGGGGCGTGGTGACCTCCGTCACCTTCATGGGCGTGCACTACGAGGTCATCGTGGATATCGGCGGGTTCAAGTGGATGATCCAGACCACCGACTTCGTGGACGTGGACGAGCGCATCGGCCTTTACATCGAGCCCGACGCTATCCACATCATGAAAAAGAGCGAGTACTCCGGCCTGTACGGGGATTACGCCTCCTTCTCCAATGAGTTTGACGAGCTCAGCGACGCGGAAAGCGAGGAGGAAGCATGACGAAGAAACGGACCCGCTCCTCCCTGGTGACGGGACTGGTGGGCGGCCCCTACGAGCTGTGGGCGGTGGTGTTCATCCTGGTGCCCCTGGCCTTCGTGGCCTACTACGCTTTCACGGACAACGCCTTCCGCTTCACCACCGACAACATCACCCGGTTCTTCACCGCCACCTCCTCTGTCACGGGGGCGGACGGAGCAGAAAAAGAGGTGCGCACGTACCTTGTCATCACCTGGCGGAGCCTGCGCCTCGCAGTGATATCCACGGTGGTGTGCCTGCTGCTGGGGTATCCCCTGGCCTACATCATCTCCCGGACCTCCCCCAAGGCCCAGAAGACCATGATGACCCTCATCATGATCCCCATGTGGATGAACTTTTTGATCCGCACCTACGCCTGGATGACCATCCTTCAGGACACGGGCATCCTCAATAACTTCCTGGCAAAGCTCCACTTGGGAAGGGTGCACATCATCGGCACGGAGACGGCGGTGGTCATCGGCATGGTGTACGACTACCTGCCCTATATGATACTGCCGCTGTATTCCATCATGGCGAAGATGGACCCCAAGCTCTTTGAGGCGGCCCGTGACCTGGGCTGCGCCCCCGCGGGGGTGCTGCGCCGGGTGATACTGCCGCTGAGCATGCCCGGGGTGGTCAATGGGGTGACCATGGTGCTCATCCCCTCTATCAGCACGTTCTACATCTCCCAGAAGCTGGGCGACGGCATGTTCTTCCTCCTGGGCGACGCCATCGAGGGGCAATACACCGCCAACAACCTCCACTTCGCCGCGGCCATCGCCTTCATACTGATGGTGGCGCTGCTGGCGGCTATGGCGGTCATGCGAAAACTGACGGACCGCTACACCTACGGAGGGCAGACGAAATGAAGAGAGCTTCCAAGGTCTTTACCTTCCTGATGTTCGCGTTTCTGTTCGCGCCGCTGGTGATATTGCTGGTGTTCTCCTTCAACGAGGCCAGGAGCCTTTCCGTGTTCTCGGGGTTCTCGCTGAAGTGGTACAAGGAGCTCTTCCGGGATACGGAGACGCTGAAGACCGTGCGCAATACCCTTGTGCTGGCCGTGTGCGCCGCCGGCGTGTCCACCGTCATGGGCACCGCCGCCGCCGTGGCCATCGACCGGATGCGCTCCAAGTACCTGCGCTCGGCCCTGGATATGGTCACCAACATCCCCATGATCAACCCGGACATCATCACGGGCATCTCCATGATGCTCATGTTCGTGTTTGCGAGCCACCTGTTCGGCCTTGCCAACAGCCTGAGCTTTGTGACCCTTCTCATCGCCCACATCACCTTCTGCCTGCCCTATGTGATACTGCAGGTGCTGCCTCGGCTGCGGCAGATGGACAAGTCCCTGCCCGAGGCGGCCCTGGACCTGGGCTGCACCCCCTGGGGCGCCTTCTGGAAGGTGGAGCTGCCCGAGATCATGCCCTCTGTGGTCACCGGCATGATCATGGCCTTCACCCTGAGCCTGGACGATTTCGTCATCAGTTATTTCACCACGGGCACCGGATTCCAGACGCTGCCCATCCGCATCTACAACATGACGAAAAAGACGGTCACGCCGAAGATGTACGCTCTCGCGACCATCATCTTCTTCGTCATATTGACCCTGCTCCTTATCTCCAACCTCACCGACAGCGAGGACAGTCAGGCGCTCCGGGCCGCGCGGAAGGCAAAGCGGGCCGCGGCCGGCAAGCCCCCCATGGACCCGCGCAAACAGCGGTTCCTCTACGCCGGGGGCGGATGCCTGGCCCTGGCGGCTCTTGTGGCGGCGCTCATTTTCACCGTTACCGAGACGGACAACAAGCCCCAGGTCCTGAACGTGTACAACTGGGGCGAGTATATCTCCGACGGCTCCGAGGGCTCCATGGACGTGGTCAAGGAGTTCGAGAAGTGGTACGAGGAGGAGTACGGCCGGCCAGTGCAGGTCAACTACGAGACCTTCGCCAGCAATGAGGATATGTACGCGAAGCTGTCCAAAAACGCCATCAGCTACGATGTGATCATCCCCTCCGATTACATGATCGCCCGGATGATCAGCGAGGACATGCTCCTGCCGCTGGACTTCGACAACATCCCCAACTATGAGCACATCGCCAAGGACTTCCACGGCCTTTATTACGACCCCGAGGATATGTACTCCGTGCCCTATGCCTACGGCGTGGTGGGCGTCATCTACAACGCCAACGTGGTGGACGAGGCGGACGCCGGGTCCTGGGACCTGATGTGGAACGAGAAGTACGCCGGCAATATCCTCCAGTTCAACAACTCCCGGGACGCCTTTGGCACCGCCATGTACCGGGCGGGGCTGGATGTGAACACCGATGACCGGACCCAGTGGGAGGCGGCTTTGCAGGACCTTCTGGCCCAGCGGCCCCTGGTGAAGAGCTACGTCATGGACGAGATATACAACATGATGGAGTCCGGCGAGGGGGCCATCGCCGCCTACTATGCAGGCGACTACTTCACCATGCTGGACGCCCAGGCGGAGAATGTGGACCTGCGGTTTTATTACCCCGAGCGGACCAACTTCTACATCGACGCTATGTGCATCCCCTCCTGCTGCCAGAACAAGGAGCTGGCGGAGATCTTCATCAACTACATGCTCTCCGCCGAGCCCGCCATCGCCAACGCGGAATATACATGGTACGCCTCGCCCAACGACCTGGTCTACACCGACGAGGAGTACATCGAGGAGATGGGTCAGGAGGCTATGGAGGTGCTCTACCCCGACTGGGGCGACTTCTCAGAGCAGTACAACGCCTACGCCTACCGCAACCTGGACCCGGACCTGCTGGACTACATCAACTCCCTCTGGGAGACGCTGAAGATCAACTGATACGCGCAAGAAAGCCCTGCCACATCTGAAGTGAACCCCAGAAGTTAGACAAAAAAGGAACTAAGCGACCTGAAGGGTCTGGTATCTGTGCTGAGCAGGTGTCAGGCCCTTAAATTTT
>CANRNF010000100.1 GCA_947631865.1 uncultured Oscillospiraceae bacterium
AAACCACGAACCGAAAGAAGGAACGCGATGGCGATATATCATTTTGAAGCGAAAGTCATAAGCCGCGGCGCGGGCCGTTCCGCCGTGGCCGCCGCAGCCTATATGAGCTGCTCCGCTATCCTCAACGACTACGACGGCGTACAGCACGACTACACTAGGAAGCAGGGCCTCGTCTGGCAGCAGGTGTTCCTGCCGAAATACGCGCCTGCGGAATGGACGGACCGGGCGGTGCTTTGGAACGCCGTGGAGGAAAACGAAAAGACAAAGGACAGCCGCCTGGCTCGCGAGTTCGTGGCGGCGCTGCCGGTGGAGTTGAACAGGGACGAATGGATCGCCTTACTCTCTGATTTCATCCAAAGGCAGTTTGTAACGGACGGGATGTGCGCTGACGTGTGCATCCACGACACAGACGGCCACAATCCCCACGCCCATATCATGCTGACCGTCCGCCCGCTGGATGAAAGGGGCAGGTGGCAGTATAAGACCGAAAAGGAATACCTCTGTGTGAAGAACGGCGAGGAACGGGGCTTTACCGCCGCCGAGTACAAGGAGGCGAAGGCAGACGGCTGGGAGAAGCAATATCCGTACATGGTCGATGGGAAAAAGGTCTATATGCCCCCGTCTGAGGCCGAGGCAAAAGGCTATGAGCGCGTGTCCAAATATCCCAAAAGCACCAAGTACGGACGGCAGAATCCAATCGCCGCCCGATGGAACAGCGACGAGCAGCTGAACCTCTGGCGGGCATCCTGGGCGGACGCCGTGAACCTCTGTCTGGAGCGGAAGGGCCTGGACGAGCGCATAGACCACCGCAGTCATGCCGAGCGCGGCCTGGATGAGCAGCCCACCATCCATGAGGGCGTGACGGCGAGAGCACTGGAGAAAAAGGGCATCACCTCTGACCGCTGCGAGATCAACCGGCAGATAAAGGCGGACAACGCCCTGCTGCGGGAGTTGAAGGCCCAGGTCAGGAAGCTGATGCAGACGGTGAGGGCCACGATCCCGGCTGTGGCAGAGGCCATGGAGAAGCTACGGGAAAACATGATCGTGTTCCGCTACCAACTCCGGCACATCTCCTATGGGAAGGGCCGTCTATCCCGCCGTCTGGGTACGGTGCGATCCGCTCTGGAACGGTATTCCGGCCTGGTGCATCAGATAAAGGAAAAGGGCAAGGAGCGAAAGACGCTCCTTGCCGAGAAGAAAGCCACACCGAAACTGCGCATCACCAGGCACCGGGAGCTGTCCGCCTTTATTACAGGACTGACGGAGGAACTGGAGGAACTGCGCTCCCAGAAGGCTATGCTCCTGCGGGAGTTGGCGTGCCGGGATGACAGCGAGATAGACGCGGTGAAAAAGGATATTGCTGATATGGCGGCCAGTCTTTTCGCGCTGGGCGAGCAGGAGAAGAAATGTGCCGCAGAGCTAGATGACGCGCTGAAGCAGTACGCAGAGCTGAAGGAACAGGCCAAAGACCTGGACCCCGACGAACTGCTCGCCGCCCGTCTGGCCCTGCGCCCGGAGAGGGAACGCTCCGCCGCTTCCCGTCTGCAGGCCGTCTATGGCGACGAGTTCAAGGCCGTCACGCTATATGACAGCAAGCTGGATGTGCGGGATATGCTGGGCGAGAGAGCGCAGCGGCCGAGGCAAACAGTGGACCGCCAACAGAAGCGAGGGACAAAGCATCGAGAATGGGAGCGATAAGGTAATTCCTAAATATAGAGATAGGGTTTGATGCTACATGAGAAAGAATGATGCCAGTAGTTTTCATCGAAGTGAAACTTCTCATTGACACAAGTTTACAAATGTAATACACTGGTAAAAAAGGATTCTATGAAAGGGGGCTGGACATGAGCAAGGAGCGGTTTACGATACCTCCGCGGCGATTCCGCGGGGAAACGGCTGTCGTTGCGTCGCGGCTCCCTGTGGAACTTATCTCCCTTCTGGATGACTTGAGCCGTAAGACAGGGCGGTCAAGGAATGAAGTGATACAGCTGTGCCTTGAATATGCTATCGACAATATGGAAGACGACAGTGACGAAGCCGGGCCGGATGGCGGGCAGGCAGAACTGGATATGGTCCGCATCATCGTGGAACAGGTGAAGGCGAAGCTGGCCCTGCTCCCCGGCGACAGCAGCCGGGAGAAAGCGGCGCTGGACGCGCTGTTGGATGACCTGAAATTCTCTGCCCTGGGAAAGTCAAAAAAGGATACCCGCGATATTGACGCCCGTCTGCTCTCCCTGGCCAACCGCATGGCGGCGGAGGCGGACAATCTGGTCGATATCCATTCCAGCGAGGTGAATGGACTGGCGGAGATCAGAATCGAGATGCAGGCGCTGATACAGGAGCGTAACATCCAGAGGAAATCATAAACAACAATATGGGGGGCAAAGGTATGGCGCTATTCGACGTTATCAAGTACAACGGCGGACCGGATGTACTGGCGTGGAAATACCCGACCGAGGAACTTGGCACATGGTCTCAGTTGATTGTCAACGAGGCCCAGGAGGCCGTGCTGGTAAAGGGCGGCCAAGTGTATGATGTATTCGGTGCGGGACGGCACACCCTGTCCACCGCGAATATCCCTCTGCTACGGCACGTGGTCAACCTTCCTTTTGGCGGCCGGTCGCCGTTCACCGCCGAGGTATGGTACATAAACAAGGCGTATAAACTAGACGTGCCCTGGGGAACGCCCACGCCCATCCAGCTTCAGGACCCCAAGTATGCCGTGTTCGTACCTGTCCGCGCCAACGGCATGTTTGGCATCCGCGTCAACGACTCAAAAAAGTTCCTGGTAAAACTGGTCGCCACTCTCCCGTCCTTCGACCATGACACGCTCGGCAAATACTTCCGGGGCCTGTATGTGTCCCAGATCAAGGACGCCATATCTACCTATCTGACAGAAAAAAAGATAAGCATCCTTGAAGTAAATTCCTATCTGAACGAATTGTCCGAGAGCCTTCATCAAAATATCGCGCAGGGGATGCTCCCTTATGGCGTCGAGCTTGTCTCGTGTTTTGTGAACGATATTAGCGTCCCCGAAGATGACGAAACGGTACAGCAGCTGAAGGCCGCTCTTGCCAAGCGAGCAGAGATGAACGTCGTTGGCTACAACTACCAGCAGGAGCGGACATTCGACGTGCTGGACAGCGCCGCCAAAAACGAGGGCTCCGGCGCGGCCTCTTTTATGGGTGCCGGCATGGGCCTGGGTATGGGCATCGGTGCGGCTGGTGCCTTCGGGTCTGCGTTCGGGGATCTGGCAAAGGGCCTTGATGTGACCGGGCAGAGCACACCTGAAACGTCTGCCGAATCCTCCGCAAAATGCCCCAACTGCGGGAGCACCGTTTCTGCCGCTGCCAAGTTCTGCCCAGAGTGTGGTCATGCGCTGGGTGTCCGGCGCCCCAAATGCGGCGCAACTCTCACCGGCACGCCCAAATTCTGCGCGGAATGCGGAGAAAAGCTGTAAGGAGAGAAGACGATGTTTTGTGTAAAGTGCGGAGCCACTTTGCCTGATGGGGCCAATTTCTGCCCCAACTGCGGCGCGCCGGCCAATCGGGCGAAGGGCGAGCCAGGAAAAAGAGAAGTAAAAACGGTCCAGTTCCGATGCAAGGGCTGCGGGCATGTTATGGAGATAGACCCGGACAGCCCCGTTCTGCACTGTCCTCTATGTGGCTCCAGCGAGTTGATTCAAGAGGACACAGAAGTAACCGTGGAGAGGATTCGCAGTCGGGCCAAGAGAGAGGAACAGCAGGCGTACAAAGAGGTTCAAAAAGGATGGCAGAATATCCGTGAGAAAGAGATAGACGCTGATAACGAGCAAGAAACATACGAACGGGAAAAGAGCGAAATACATTCTTATACTCACGGAAAGCTTTTCCGCATAACGCTCGTTTTGGTCCTTGTCTTTGGGCTGTTTACCGCCCGTGCGTTGAGCGGGAAAGCATATATAGCCACAGCAATCGCTGTGTTGCAGATTATTCTCTGCCTGGTATCTATCTTGCTGGGGCTCAGAACGATCCGGGAAAGAGGCCGTGGCATCAGTACAGTTCTTGTAGTTCTGGCTGCTGTTCTTTTCTTCCCATATATCACGTCCTATAACGCGAGATATGATGAAGATGACAAAGCTCTTGTTGCCGATGGCAAGCAGGCTTCACTTAAGGAGGGCATCACGGCCATTCTCTCCCAGATAGAAGAGGGCAAAAGCAGTGATGAAGAAAGTGCAGTCGAAAAGCAAAGTTTGTTCAGCACAGGCCTTTCGACAATGCTTCCCCAGATAGAAGGCACCAAAGTTGAATATAACACAAACAGCGATAAAGAAGCTGATATTGATGTGGAGGGAGTAACATACGAGCAGTTCGATCAGTATATTGCTGATTGCCAAAACATGGGCTACACTGCGAACGCTGTAAAGGAAACCAGCGAGTATACTGCATATAACGCTGATGGGTATTACTTACATCTGGATCACTGGAATTATTCTACCAAAAGGTTAAGCATTATACTAAAGGCACCGATTCTGGGCGACCCGAATTTTGTCTGGCCCGAAAGTACGATTTCCAAAGAGCTTCCCGTATTTGAAAACAAGGGCGGGATCATCAAGACGGATACAGATGAAACTTTGAAAGTCACCATATGCAAGGTTACTACCGAGGACTATGACGCCTATGTCTCAAAATGTGAACAAGTAGGCTTTACCATCGACACAGATAAAAATGATAAAGAGTTTACAGCATTCAATGCAGATGGATATGAGGTAACTGTTTCTGTGGGGGAGATGGACACCATCAACATCACAGCTAATGCACCGAGAGAAATGACACCGTTGACATGGCCCACCACTGGTCCGGCCACGCTGATACCTAAGCCTAATGTTACGAAGGGTTCTATTGGCAACAATTATGATTGGGTCTATTCGGTATACCTTGCCGACAACACGATAGATGATTTCAACGCGTATGTGGACAAGTGTATAGCAGCGGGCTTTGATGATGATTATACTCGCTACGATACATATTTCTCCGCAGATAAAGGCAGAAACAAGGACTTGACCGTAGAATACACGGGGTTTAATACGATTTATATCCGTATAACGGACTATGCGAAATTCTGAGCATATCTGATTACTGTAACTGTTCATAATCCGGGTCAGCACTAGTTAATTTCAAATTATATAAGCAAGAGGGAGGAACAACTATGAAACGCTGGATATGTATACTGCTCATGCTGGGGATGGCGGCATCGCTGGCCATGGCGGAGAGACCCGAGGTAGATATGACCAGACTTGGGCGTGAAGAACTCAACAGCATCATTGAAGATGTCGAAACAGAGATGGAACGTCATCATGAACTGAGTTCCGACAGCCAGGATGCGGTGCTGGCTGTGACAAAGGAAATTACGGAGGACTATTTCAGTGACCAAGGTATTGAGATATCCTGGGCCTGGATAGACTATACATACACACGGGATTGGGATTTTTATACCTTGACCACGCATATCGACTATAAGGACAGTGCGGGCAGCAGCCAGAAGCCGGATGTATACTCTGAAGTGCTGTGCGAAGACGGCGATTACAATGTTTACTATTTGTTGGTAGACACAGATGTGGTTTTGGACAAGAGAGATGAACTGCCGGAGGAAAACTGGACCAGTACGCCCGAGAGCCATATAAATGAGACCATTGGGCATGACCTGGCGGTGATGCCCCGGGAAGAATTGGAAAGGCTGTATAAGCAAGCTGAAAATGAACTATCCGAAAATCACGAGCCGGATTCCAAAACGTCGAATCTTGTTGACAATCTTGCAGAGAATGTAGTAGATGCACATTATGATGAATTTGGCGCGGATGTTTCCTGGCCATGGTTCGATTACACATATACATGTGACTGGGGTTTCTATACATACCGTGCTCCCGTGACCATCCGGAGCGATGGCGGGGATAGCCGAAAGGCTGAGGTCTATGCGGAAGCCTATCCTTTGGATGGGCAGTACACGCTGACCTATTTGACCGTGGGAGAGGAAGTATTGATTGACCGGCGGGCCGACGTACCCGATCCGTTGTATCCTGGGGCAGAAGAAGAATCTGATCCCACTGAGACGCCTATGCCTACGGAAGCGGCAGAATCCACTGAGGTCCCTGCAGTCGCTGAGGCGGCGGAAGCCACAGAAGAGCCCGCGTCCACCGATATACCAGAGCCGACAGAAGCACCAGAACCTACTGCGACGCCAGAACCCACTGCGACTCCGGAGCCTACTCCTGAGCCTACAGCAACGCCCGAACCGACAGCAACGCCTGTACCTGTTCATATCGAGTTTGGCGCAAAAGGTGAAGAAGTGTTGGCTCTGCAGCAGCGGCTGATCGCGCTTGGATATCTGAACGGTAGTGCTGACGGTGACTTTGGCGGGCAGACACAGGGGGCTGTACAGGCACTGCAGAATTCTCATGGGCTTGAAGCCACCGGTGTTGTTACTGAAAAGGAAGTGGAAGCAATACAAGAGGATATGCGGGAACAAGCTGAACGTGCAATTGTAGTGGCGATTACAAATGGCCAGTCTACTGATGTTTTTGCTCCTGATGGTAATACCTATGATACGAGGAAATTCCACACCTATACATACACCGCTGGCCTGCATGCAGTAGTACGTGAGGACGGAGAATGGGCACAGACCGGAACAGGTGCATGGCATATCGAGGATATGCGGATACAGTATGTGGGAGCCAATGATCTCTATGCAGACTTGACTCTAGATATAGCTTTTGACGGGGTAAACTATGTGCTCTCCGGCGTCACAAGGACCATGGGAATGGAAGACGATTTGGATAGAGGAAAAACATCCAGACTGAATATAGAGGAAATGGAGCCTTCGGAGAGCATGCCGTTTCTGACCGTGCCGCCCGCAATGTTGAAAGACGAGGCCGCTGAACAGACGCCCGCCCCTTCGGAAGAGACCACGACAGCCGAAGAAGTGTCGTCAGCACCTTCTGAAGAAACGCCGTCGTATTATGACAGCCAGGCGAGAAAGGACTGGATCTTCGGTCAGTTTAGTATCTGGACTGGAGCGCATAAGGACTTGGAGGACATCATCAAACGGAACCTCAATGATGAGAAATCGTATAAGCACATTGAGACAAACTATATAGACTGCTATGACCAAACAATGTGCGATACGGTTAACACTCTGCTATCGGATGCCGGATATTCACAGCGTGTAGAGGTTGGCGATCTCTTTATCATGACAGAGTTCTCTGCAAAGAACGTGTTTAATGCTACTATTAAGAATGTGGCGTATGGTATCGCAAGTTATCAGGATAACACGATAGAACTCATCGGCATTGAATAAACAAATGAAACAAATGAACAAATAGATTGAAAAGGCCGCCTTTCTGTTTCTGAAGGCGGTCTTTTCCAATTGAGTCAGTTTGTGGCCAGCAACAAAGGCTGTGTGAAAAGGGAAGGACAACCATCCCTATTTCATATTGGCCTCGCTTACAAGTTTTTTATAGTTTCATTATTATCTTATGCCTTGATAGAATCAACTGCAATTGCAAGCAGGACCACAATTGCTTCATTCTCTGGATCATTATATTCGAGAACGAATTTGTCTACATAGCCATCTTTAAGAATGAACGGAACTGTTTTCAATTCTCCAATTGGAAAGCGAGTATTCCTGTTTCTCAGCTCGATGTGAGTGCATAAATCATTTGCCTTTATATTAATGTTGCCATCCGTGACATCCATCTCCGTAAGGCCAAAGGACTCATATTTCTTGATGGTGCAGATCTTCTCACCGTGTAAGACTACAGAGCATCGTTTCACATTCTTTTCAAACATCGGAATCCCCATGGTATTTAGATGTTCCTGAACATAGCCAATTCTTGCTCCGGCAGAATCATATACATTTGTTATTGTCCGATCCAGTGCATCACCTGTGTCATCTGACCGATATTTTAGCTCTCCAGTACGATCCACGACCAGATACCGGCTCTGATTCGCCCCAAAGTTGGGCAACTTTCCTTTGGCAAGACGTTTAAATGTATGTGTCAAAGTCTTAAGCGAATATGACTTTGATTTCACAACAAGAATCTGTTTTTCAGCTTTCTTTATGTACTCTGGTGCCGTCTTTTGGCCCGTGACCTTTCCAAGCATTTTTACAGCTGAATTAACAGCGCCTTCAGCCCCATTAGTTATAATCTTTTCAGTTACTTTATCCGTCACAGCGCGTTGTAACTTGTGCTCCAGTTTGCTTATCAAGCCCACAACCGACACCTCCAGCACCAATTTCATCTTTCATGCCCTATTCTGTACTATTATAGCCCTATTTCTATGAAAGGGCAAGGATAACCACCATGCGTTACAGCGAAACGTACAAGCAAAGATGTCAGGATAGCTGTGACAGGACATACGGTTACTGCTTTGTTATTGTTAAAATTATCCTTGACAAATGCTCTCTTGGGGAAAAGGAAGAAGAGCTTTGACCGATGAGAGGACCTGGCTTTGGTGGGGTGTCATAAGACAGTATCGTGTCTCATTTTTCGGAAATGGCAT
>CANRNF010000101.1 GCA_947631865.1 uncultured Oscillospiraceae bacterium
GCAAAACTCGTACCAGAATAACCGTCGTCCACAAAAAAGACAAGGTTGGTGAAGTGGTGTTCCTTTGCGTACCGTTCTAGGATGGCTTTCTGATTGCTGATGGAGTTGCTCTCGCCTTCAAGAGAATCTTCCTGGGATAAACGACAATATAGTGCAGTGATCTTGTCAGTTGCCCGTGACATGTTTGATACCTCCTTCTTGGGGGGCAACTGCCTTATCAGAATTGGCTCGTTTGTTCATTCCTCCGCCTCCGCGCCGGTCACGTTCTGCGCCATGACGCGCTCCAGCTTTTTATCCAAAAGCTCGATCCCGTCATAGCTGCCTGTGACCGTGTAGACGGTCACACCGATCTCTTTGGTCAGCGTGATCTCCGGCAGCTCGTTTGCAGAAAAGTTCTGGACATGAAGTGCGCCGGATTCGTCACGGCGCTTTTCATGGTCTGCATGGTCCGCAGGAAGCGGCTCCCGCTCAAAATACGGGTCTGGATTGGAGAAATAGTAAGTAGGTATCTCCTCTCCGGGCTTCTCGCTCCGCATCATCTCGAAAAGATCAAAGGCTTCATCCGAGGGGTGCAGTTCCAGAAGGCGTTCCAGGATGATACGCTCACCGGGCGTGAGCATGGAGAGGATTTTCTGGTCTTTCTCCGAGAGGCCGGATTCGGTTTTGCTCACTTCCTCGCTCATGGCGGACCTCCAGAACGGAATGAACAGGTCAAGAATTTGCTTTAAAGCATGATAACAGAATACGAGCGATTTTACAAGTTCGCAAATGCGTCATTCGCGTTGAAATAGTCAGATCCGGCTGGGGGTAACAAGAGCAGTTACAATCCTGGCAAGCAGGGCATGGTGGTACACACCATGCAAAAACTTCGTTTTCCTGCCTGCCAGTCTTTTGCCTCCGCGCAATCCTGGCAAGCAGGGCATGTGTGGCACCACACGCATAAAACTTCGTTTTCCTGCCTGCCAGTTATTTTGCCTCGCACATAACTGGCAAGCAATGCATAGTGGTACACACATGCGGAAAATGGACGATCTCGACACAGCCGGAATCGTCCATTTTGCTTGTTGGGGAAGCATCCCCAAGCCCCTTTGATCGCACAATGAATTGTGCGGCTGCGCGTCCCATGGGGACGCTTTTACTTTGACAAGCTGGCATAGAACAGCCAGTTGCACTATAATGGAAAATCAAAAAAGAAAATTTCAGATTTTTTGAAACGATTTGGTTCTGTACTGCGAATATATAAACAGAAGGGATGTGGACACGCTGGCCCGCGATCAGGAGCAAAAGTGGATACGGGCTATCCTGCGCCGTGGGGATCGCGGGGCAGCCGACGCCCTCGTGCGGACGCACTACGATGCGCTTTACGCCTATATCTGGCGTCAGGTGGGCCAGCCCGAGGACGCCCTCGACTTGACGCAAGAGAGTTTTATCGCCGCTTTACAGAGCCTCCCATCCTATGACCAGCGCAAAAGCGTCTTTCGCACATGGCTCTACCATATCGCCTCGCACAAGATCATTGACCACCGGCGAAAATTCCGAATGACGACGGTGCCATTAACGGAGGATATTTCCTCCACAGAGGATTTCACCGCCATTGTCCACGATCAGGTGCTGTTGGCCCAGGCGGAGGAGCTGGTGCGGCAGGAGGAGCCTTTGGAACAGGAGATATTCCGCCTGCACGTCTACGGCCAGTGCAGTTTTCCGCAGATTGCCGCCGTTACCGGCCAGGCGGAGGCAAAGATCAAAAGCCGGTATTATCGGCTTATGACGCGATTGAGAGAGGATCTGACAGACGATGAGTGACACCATTCCCTATCCTGACCGAGAGACACGGGAACGCAGTATAAACGCGATCCTGGACGCCGGCGTCCCCCAGCCCCGGCTGGGCTTTTGGCAATTCCTGTCGGGCGTGTTCCGTTTTGAATGGCTGCCTATCGTGGGCTTCCAGGCTGCCGCGCTGCTCCTGGCGGGGCTGCTCCTATACGGCGCGTCACAGGACCTGAAATATCTCCCGGTATTAATACCCCTGTTCATTCTGGCCGCCGTCCCCGTGGTCTTTCATGGGCAATACTTTGGGATGAGCGAGCTGGAGGCAGTTACCCGTTCCTCCGGGGCCCAGGTCATCCTGGCAAAACTGATCCTAGCGGGCGCGGCAAATCTGGTCTGCATGACCGTGCTGCTGGGGCTGGAGGTCCGCCTGACCGGCGGCCTCCGAGACCTGGGGCGAATGATTCTGTATTGTCTGGTGCCATACCTGGTTTGCATGACCGTCCTTCTGCAGCTTATTCGGAGCCATAAAAAGGACAACGTGACACGGGCTGTCATCATGTCGCTTGGCTCGTGTCTTTTCTGGCGCGCTTCCTCCCGTGTGCTGCCGGGATTGTACGAGTTGTCGGCGGTTGGGGTATGGACCGCCGCGTTCATGATCTTTTCCGTGTTCTTTGCGAGGGAAATATGTTTTATCGTCAAAGCCAATAAGGAGGGCAAAATGTATGGAACTGTCGTTTGATCGACTGACAAAGCACTACGGACACAAGATCGCCGTGGACTGCGTCAGTGCCACGCTGACGCCCGGCGTCTATGGTCTGCTGGGGGCCAACGGCGCGGGCAAGACCACCCTCATGCGGATGCTGTGCGCCATTCTGGAACCCACCTCCGGGGAGGTGTTCTTCAATGGCGAGGAAGTGACGGGCATGGGAGCGGCGTACAGAAACGTACTGGGTTATCTGCCCCAGGACTTCGGATATTACCCCAACTACACCGCCGCCGAATTTCTCTCCTACATCGCCACGCTGAAAGGAATACCCCGTGATATGGCTCAAAGGCGCATACGGGATCTGCTGAACACCGTGGGACTGCTGGGGGCCGCCAAGAAAAAGCTGCGGACCTTTTCCGGCGGCATGAAGCAGCGGGTGGGCATCGCCCAGGCTCTGCTAAACGATCCGCAGGTACTGATTCTGGACGAGCCAACCGCTGGCCTGGACCCAAAAGAGCGAGTCCATCTGCGTAATCTTCTGGCGGACTATGCCGGGGATAAGATCGTGATATTGTCTACCCATATCGTGTCCGACGTGGAGGCCATCGCGGACCAGGTGCTTGTTATGAAGAACGGGCGGTTCATTCTGCGGGGCACTGTCCCAGAGCTTGTCCGACGGGCCAGCGGCAAAGTATGGGAGCTGACCGTTCCCGCGGCCAAGGCGCGGGCATGGGAGAAACGGGTCGCGGTGGCAAACTTCCGCCATGAGGGAGAATATGTTGTGCTGCGTATCATTTCCGACCAGCGGCCCGCAGAGCAGGCTGTTCCTTGCCAGGCAACGATGGAAGATTTGTATCTGTATCATTTTGGCGAGGAGGCGTGAGATGGAGCTTTTCCGACTGGAACATAAGAAATTGTGGCGAAAGACCAGTGTGCGGGTCTCGGTACTGCTTTGCTTTGCCTATGTGGTCATTTTCGGAGGCTTTCTTACCTATCAGTGGTTTGAGTTTGGCAGTTCCCCCGATCTAGTTAGCCATTCCTTTGACGGCTATTCCTTGATCCGTTCACAACAGGAGCAGGCGGCCAGTTATGGCGGTGTGCTGACGGACGAGGCGTTTCAACAGATGGTGGCGGATTATCAGGCCGCCGACGCATCCGGCGACAAGGTTAAGATGGATATTATAGACTGGAAAACCATGAGTTTATATCTCAACCAGTTATATCCTGACTTGAAAAACGACAGCGATATTCGGCCAGTGTACTATTATGTGGACACAGAAAAACTGACCGGCTTTTATGAACGGCGTCTGGCCTCGCTGGATACGTTTTTGCACAGCCAGGGGCAGACCGGCGAAGAAGGCGCGATGCTGATGGCCATGAATGACAAAGTAGAGGAACCGTTCCGATACGAATGGGTCCGCGGGTGGCAGTACGTTCTAGGTACTTCCCTTGCAGACCTGGGCACCATCATGGCGGTGTTCGTGGCCATCGTCCTGGCACCGACCTTTTCGGGGGAGTGGCATAACAATACCGCGCCACTGATCCTGACCACAGACGGGGGATGGCGGCGTCTGGCGCTGGAGAAAGTTCTTTGTGGGTTGGCCTTTGCGGTGGAGTTATTTATGCTTATGGCCGTAGGGGGTATCACGGCGCAGCTTGTCTACCTGGGCACAGATGGGTGGGATATGCCCATCCAGACCATGAAGCTCCTTGCCGTGGCACCAATGAATATGCTGCAGGCAGAGATATATGAATACGCTTTCACACTGCTTGGCGTTATCGGATTTGCCGGGGTCGTCATGCTCCTGTCCGCGCTGGTAAAAAGCAATTTTCTGTCCCTGCTGTTCAGCCTCGCCGCGGTATATGGTCCGATGATGGTTGCAAATTATCTGCCTGCCAGCTTACAGGGCGTCCTCGGTATGCTCCCCCTGGTGGGCGACGCATCGGACATATTCCGCACAAACACCTTCCATATCTTCGGCAAGTACATCTGGTCTCCGTATCTGCTTATCATCGTCCCGGTCTTGATCGGCCTTGTATGTATTCCCTTTGCAATTATCAAGTGGTCCCGGCGGCAACAGGCATGATAAACGAAACAATGTCAAAAAGAAGGGTCTGTAAATAACACTAGGTGAAACACATGAGTGATGAGCTTTTTCCCACCCGCCTGCGTAAACTTCGGGAGGCGAAAAGAATCAATGCGAAAGCCCTGGGAGAACTTTGTGGGCTGTCAAAGAACATGATCGGACAGTATGAAAAAGGAGAGAAGATGCCGTCCGCCAAATCATTGATGGCATTGGCTGACTTCCTTGATGTGTCAATCGACTACCTGCTGGGACGCGATAAATAACTATGCCGTTTCCTGACAGGACCCAAAACATTCCCTCTGCCCCTGCTGTCTCAGCACAAGCATCCGTAGCAGAAGCCGCCGATGCTGTCAATGGTCAAGATGAACGGCTCTCCGAGCCGCCATTGACAGCCTCGTCTGCTTCCGCTCTCCCTGTCTGTAAGAGGGGCGACAGCCATTTCCGCTATCGCCCCTCTCACAGTATCATCTGTTCCTTGCCTCACACATCAGTGGTCGATGTCCGCATTTAAGCACTCTGGACCCCTTCTGCCGCAAGGGATTGGACCTGTTAAACGTAGAGGGGTAAGGGTAGTATATGGCGACACTCGAAAATGGGGGTCTATATGCGGAAATACTTAAAACTATTTAATGATTTGCAGCTATATGTGTGACCCGATGAACACGAGGGTTCGATGTGACGCTTTTGGCCGGTCATACCCCTTGCGGCGTGGGGCTTTCAGAGCGCCAAAGTCAGGGGGGTAAGGGTAGTATACGGCACACCTCGAAAATCGGGGTCTATTGCGTCACATACTTCAAAATATTTAAGTATCTACCACGCATATAAAAGCCTATGAAAAACAGAGGTTCGATGTCACGCTTTAGAGCCTCTGAAACCCTTGCGGCGCAACGGGTTCAAATCGTCAAAGTTGAAGGGGGAAGGATACTATACGGCACCCATCAAAAACAGGGGTTCATTGCGTGACATATTTCAAAGTTTTTAAGCAATATGAGCAGACAGCGGAGGGCGTATTTTAGCGCCATCCGCTGTCTGTTGTTCGATTCCAATTCCGTAAGGCAGTTGCCATATGTTTGTTTTTGGGGTTATACTGTCTTACGGCCACCGCCCATCAAAGACGCGCCGGTTTTTCTATGCCCATTTTCAAGAAAGCAGCATTCTATCGTTGTCCAAAGCCTTGCCTACGTTTTCCTTGAACATGCGCAGCAGGTCGTCCACGGTGAGACCGTTGCGCTCGCCGCCCTTCAGGTCCAGGATGATGCGCCCGGAGTCCATCATCAGCGTCCGGTTGCCCAGCGCCAGCGCGGAGGACATGTTGTGGGTGATCATCATGCAGGTGAGGTTTCCCTCCCGGACGATGCTCTCGGTGAGGGCCAGGACCTTCTCCGCTGTGCCCGGGTCCAGAGCGGCGGTGTGTTCGTCCAGGAGCAGCAGCTTTGGAGGCACCATGGTGGCCATGAGCAGGGTCAGCGCCTGCCGCTGGCCGCCGGAGAGGAGACCCACGGGCTGACGCATCCGGTTTTCAAGGCCCATGTCCAGCAGGGCCAGCTTATCCCGGAACTTATTGGTCTCGGCCTTGGACACGTGGCTCAGCCACCCGCCGCCCCCTGCAGCCAGGGCCAGGTTCTCCTCGATGGTCATGCCGGGGGCGCTGCCCCGCATGGGGTCCTGAAACAGGCGGCCAATATCCTTGGCCCGCTTGAACTCAGGCATGAAGGTGATATCTTTCCCGTCCAGGGCAATGGAGCCGGTATCAGGGTAGAAGCTGCCGGCGATGGCGTTGAAGAGGGTGGACTTGCCCGCGCCGTTGGCGCCGATGATAGTGACGAAGTCGCCCGGGTCCAGGTGGAGGCTGAGGCCGGAGATGGCCGTCTTCTCGTTGACAGTGCCCGGGTTGAAGGTCTTGGAGATGTTGGAAAGGGTGAGCATTTACTTGGCCTCCTTTCCGGCGGCCAGCCGCTTGCGGAGCATGGGGATCTGGGTCTTCAGGTACGGTCCCGCGATGGCCAGCACCACGATCACGGAGCTCACCAGCTTCAGCATGAACGCGGGCATATTGAGCCGCAGGGCGATGGTGTACACCAGCCGGAAGATGACGGAGCCCAGGACCATGCCCACCGCCCGCTTGGCGATGGAGCCCCTGCCCATGAAGGTCTGGCCTATGAGGAGGCTGGCCAGGGCGATGGTCACCATGCCGGAGCCGATGTCGATGTTCACGGATTTCTGGCTCTGGGCCAGCAGGCACCCGGAAAGGCCCGTGAAGGCGTTGGCCACGCACAGGCCCACCGTGGTGGTGAAGACGGGGTTTATCGAAGAGGAGCGGACCATGTCGGGGTTGTTGCCGGTGGCCCGGATGGCCAGACCCAGCCGGGTCCGGAGGAACAGGGCCAAAAACAGGATGACCAGCGCCGCCGCGGCCAGGGCGATGATGAGCTCATAGTACTTGGCCAGGGGCGTGTCCGCGAGGGCGTCCTTGAGCTTGGTGAAGACCGTCACGGTCTTGTTCATGTTGAGAAGGGACGACTTGCCCATGACGGCGATGTTGATGGAGTAGAGGCCGGTGTTCACGATGATGCCGGCCAGGAGACTGTCTATGCCCATACGGGTCTGCAGCACCGCGGTGATGAAGCCGGAGAGCACCCCCGCGCCCATGGCGGCGGGGATGGACAGCCAGGGGTGGCCCGCGATGGCCACCACGGCCCCCACGGCGGCGCCCAGGGTGAAGCAGCCGTCGGTGCTCAGGTCGCACACGTTCAGCATGGAGTAGCTCAGGAAAAGAGCCAGCACGGTCAGCGAGCAGATGACGCCCAGCTCCAGGGCCGTCTGCACCAGGGACCAGATCGCGGATAATGACATGGATGGTATTCCTCCAAGGATCAATTACGATATGAAAGCCCCCCTTGTGAAAGGGGGGTGGCCCGAAGGGCCGGGGGGATTGTTGTAAGATATACGCCAATCCCCCAGTCAGCTTCGCTGACAGCCCCCTTTGACAAGGGGGCCGTATTTGGTTTGTTTTTACTCAAACTCTTCAGCAGTCTCGATGGGCTTCACCGCGGTGCACAGGTCGGCGAAGAGCTCGGCCAGTTCGTCGAAGGTCTTGCCGGTGATCTGCTCGCACACGTCGGTGTTGATGGTGGCGGTGCCGTTGTCGAAGGTCATGACGGACAGCTCCGCGGGATCCGCGCCTTCCAGCAGGACCTGGGCGATCATGTTGGCGGTCTCCACGCCCAGGTTGGCGTAATCCACGCCGTAGCCCAGGAACGCACCGTTCAGGGCGAAGGAGTCGGCGCCGGTGTAGTGGGGGATGCCGGCCTCGGCCAGAGCCTCATAGATGGAGAGCTCGGCGGTCATGATGGTGTTGTCGGAGGGGGTGAACACCGCGTCCACACCGTCGGCGATCATGGAGTCCACAGCCAGCTGGACCTCGGGGATGGTGGTGCCGTTGTACTCCTTGTACTCGATGCCCTTCTCGTCCAGGAACTCCTTGGCGGCGGCGATGGGGGTGGTGGAGGAATCCTGGCCCAGGTCATACAGCAGGCCGATCAGGTCCGCCTCGGGGTCGGCGGCGAAGATCAGGTTCATGACGGCGTTGGTGTCCAGGAAGTCGCTGGTGCCGGTGATGTTGGCGCCGGGGGCTTCATTGCTCTCCACCAGGCCGGCGGCCTCGGGGTCGGACACGGCGGAGAAGATCACGGGGATCTGGTTGTCCTCGGTGGCGGCCTGCATAGCCATGGCCACAGGGGTGGCCACGCCCACCATCAGGTCCACGCCGTCGGCGATGAAGTTCTGGATGATCTGGTCCATGACGGCGGCGTCGCCGTTG
>CANRNF010000102.1 GCA_947631865.1 uncultured Oscillospiraceae bacterium
ATCTCCTCGTTCTGCCAGTTGTAGTGGATGTCGCACACCGGCGCGAAGGCCATGTTGCAGCCGATGGCCGCGGCCTGCTCGTTGGCCATGCGGCCCAGGTCGTGGGCGAACTGGACGTTCCCGGTGGCGCCCACCTTGATGCCGGAGCCGATGTTCACGCCGTCGGAGCAGGCCCCGTCGCCGCCGGCCTCGGTGTTGCAGGCGATGATGAGGGGCACCTTGGCGTATTTCTGCAAAACGCGGTTCTGCTCCAGCACCTTTGCCCCGGGCATGCCGTTATACCGGCAGCCGCCCAGGTGGTACTTCTCCATGAGCTCTTTGAGATAGCCCTCCTCCTGGCTGGAGGTGAGCTGGAAGAACAGCTGCCCCACCTTCTCCTCGTCGGTCATGCCCGCGATGGTCTTCTCCACCCAGGCGATGTCCTCGTCGGAGAGGAAGTAGGGATTGGCTCTCATATCGACCATAGTGTATCCTCCTCAGATATGGGTGTCCCACAGGCCGCAGTAGGCGTCCACGGGGTCCTGGCCCACGAAGGCCTCCGGGCCAGTCATGAGCTTATCCGCCAGCGCGTCCAGGGTGGAGTCCAGACTGTCGTAGGTGTTGATATAGGTCCTGGCCTGGGGGATGTCCGCCAAGACGAAGGGCTGCTGGGTGCCCACCACGATCACGGGCACCTCATGGACATACCAGGGGATCTCGCCGCCGCCCTTGGTCATGCCGAAAGCGGGTCGGGCCACCGGCTGGAAGCCGCCGGCGATGTCCACCATGGTGATGATCAGGTCCTGCCCCGCCACGAAGTCCTTGATGGCAGACTTTCCGGCGAAGTACACGTTCAGGTCGGCCTTCTCCCCCCGCTGGATCTTCTGCAGGAGCTTCTGGATGGGGCTTTCGTACACGAAGGCGTCGAAGCCCCGGGCGATGAGCTTGTCTCTCAGCTTGTCGGCGGGAGAGGCGGCGTTCTGGTTGAACAGCGCCCCCAGGCCTGGGGCCTCCAGCCCCTTCACGTACACGATCATGATGCGCTTATACCGCTCCGGGATCATGGGCAGCACGTCCGCGTCCTTGTACTTGACCAGGGTGATGGCCTTGTCGGCGATCTCCTTCTGGGCGGCCTTGTGCTCCGCACAGCCCACGATCTGGTGCACCTGCTCCCTGGGGGGCATGATCTCGGTCCTGGCCTTCCTGTGAAGGCCCATATGGGCTTTGAGGGCCAGGATGCGGTGCAGCGCGTCGCTGAGGCGCTCTTCCGTGATGCGGCCGTCCAGGACGCCGTCCTTCATGGCCTGGAAGTCCTCCTCCATGTCGTTGAAGAACAGGAACATGTCCACACCGGCGGCGATGGCGGCAGGCATCAGGTCCTTCCGCTTCATCCGGCAGGTCAGGCCCACCATGTGGCTGGCGTCGGTGAGGACCATGCCGTTGAAGCCCAGCTTGCCCCGCAGAAGGCCGGTGATGAGCTCCGGGGACAGAGTGGCGGGCATGATATCCTCGTCGGCGATGCCCGGGTTGAAGTGCTTGGTGTAGGCCGGCTGCATGATGTGCCCGGCCATGATGGCCTCCAGCCCCGCGTCGATCAAGGTCTCGTAGACCTTGCCGAAGGTGGCGTCCCACTCCTCGCAGGAATAGCTGTTCACGGAGTTGGCCACGTGCTGGTCCCGGAAATCCAGGCCGTCGCCGGGGAAGTGCTTGGCGGCGCAGGCGAAGCCGGGGTTCTCGTGGGCGCCCTCCAAATAGGCCTTGGCCATGGCCGCAACCTGGTCGGTGTCGTTTCCGTAGGTGCGCAGGCCGATGACCGGGTTCTCCCAGTTCAGAAAGATATCGCTCACCGGGGCGAAGGACAGGTTGCAGCCGATGGCCGCGGCCTCCTTGTTGGACATGTAGCCCAGGTCGTGGGCGTATTTCACGTTGCCCGTGGCGCCGATCTTCGTCTGGCAGCCGATGGGAGTGCCGTCCACGCATGCCCCGTTGCCGCCGTTTTCCGTGTTGCAGGCGATGATGAGGGGTATCTTGCTGTTCTCCTGGAGGATGCGGTTCTGCTCGTAGATCTCATCGGCCTTGCCGGGATTGTACCGGATGCCGCCGATGTGGTACTTGCCCACCGTCATCTTCAGGTATTCCTCGTCCCGGCTGTCGCCCATGTTGAAGAAGAGCTGACCGACCTTCTCGTCCAGGGTCATGCCGTTGATGGTGTCCTCCACCCACTTGCAGTCCTCATCCGACAGGAAAAAGGGCTTTGCTTTCATGTCTACCATGGTTATCTCCTCCTCATTTTTTGATGTATGGCGTTCAGCCGCCCAGGTTTTTTAAAAACGCATCGATCTGTCCCTGCTGGTATTCCCCGCCGTAGGTGCCATCCAGCAGATGGCCGAAGCCCTCCGCCACGAACTCCTCCCAGCACGCCTTCTCGTGCCGGACCCGGATGGGGTAATAGAACACGCCGTTTTGCGTGGCAGCGTCCATATCCCCCGGCGCGTCGCCGCACATGAGCACGTGGTCAGAGGCATAGCCCTGTTTTAAAAGCTCCGCGATGCAATAGGCCTTGCTCCCCACGTCCTGGGCGCAGACCACGTCGGTGTGGGGCAGCAGGCCGTACTTGTCCCACTCCTCCAGCACCGCGTCCGGGTTGGCGCTGGACACGATGGCGATGTCCGCCTTCTCGTGGGCGAAGGCCAAGGCCTCCTTCACCCCGGGATAGGGCAGCTTCACGCTGTCCGGCAGGGCGGTGATGGCCTTATTGACGGCCTTGGACCAGCTCAGGGCCTTTTTGAGGATGGGGCTGTCCGTCTCGTCGATGGCCTTCTGCAGGGCGTCGTTGCTGGGGGCCGCCCCGGAGTTGACCCAGGCGGTCAGGTCCGCCAGGTGGTCGATGGGCGTATACTGCTTATCCACCTCCGTGAGCATCATATTGAGCCCCTTGAACCGGTTGATGCCCCGGGTCATGGTATAGAGGTTGATATCGTTCCAGCGGGCCAGGATGGCGTCCTTCCACTTGTCCAGCGCCCACTCCTCCACCAGGCACGGGCCAAAGCAGCGGATGTGCTTGCAGTCCATGGTGTCCATGGCGCAGCCGTCCGAGTCCACGCACACCAGATAGTCCTTTTTCCTCTTGAACTCTTGAATAGTGCTCAATGGGGTCCCTCCTTTTCCACTATGGGGGAATTTGTATAAAACTCCTCCAGTATTCATTTATTATAATTGTTATTTTGCCAAAAAAGAAATATCTTTTTCTACATGTTATATATACAAAATGGAATAAGTATGCTATACTTAGGCATGGAGGGCGTGCTATGAACATATCTCTGAACGTGATACGGTACTTTGTGGAGGCGGCCAAGCAGGAGAATTTCTCCCGGGCCGCCAACCGGCTCTATACGGCCCAGCCCAACCTGAGCAAGAAGATTGCCGAGCTGGAGAAGACCATCGGCGTGAGCCTTTTTCAGCGCACGGGCCGGCAGGTCCACCTCACCCCCGCCGGGCGGTATCTCTATGATGAGTGGGCCGCCGCGTTGGAGCAGATCGAGCGGTCCATCCGCCGGGCGCGGATGATGGAGCAGGAGCAGCGGGACACCGTGACGCTGGGCATCCTGGAGGGCATGAGCATCGCCCCCGACTCCGCCCGCTGGCTGGAGATACTCCATGAGCGCTACCCGGACGTGCAGCTGCACATGGAGCGCAGCGGCATGCACCAGCTTTTCCAGGACTTCGACGCGGGAAAATACGACATCGTAGTGGCCTCAGAATTTCAGGGCGCCCACTCCCCGGTCCGCTCCCAGTGCGGCCGGCGGGTCTGGGAGACATGCAGCGGGGTCATCGCCATCAACACCCGCGACCCCATGGCGGAGCACCGCTCCCTCACCCTGCCCATGCTGAGCGGGGAGAATTTCATCTCCCTCAGCCAGGACGAGTCCCCGGAGGGCTACACACAGTTCCAGGAGATCTGCCGCCGCTACGGCTTCGAGCCCCATATCATCCGGGAGACCAGCTCCATCGAGACGCTGCTGCTGTACGTGGAGACCGGCGTGGGCGTGGCGCTTTTGAGCGGCAACACCCGGCTCACGTCCAACCCCAGTATCCGGCTCATCCCCCTGGAGGACCTGCTGTTCGACACGGTGGTGTACTGGCACGCCGACCCGGTCCGTCCCGCGGTCCAGGCCATGATCGACGCCACAGAGAGATAAAAAAGGCGCGCTTTTCAGCGCGCCATACCATATGGAACGGCCCCCTCAGACGAGGGGGCTGGCTACCGAAGGCAGTCGGAGGAGTCGTAAAAAGCCTCCCTCGGCCGAGGGAGGTGGCTCGGCCGCAAGGCCGAGACGGAGGGAGGGATATTATTAGGGCGCGCTTTTCAGCGCGCCCTACATCATACGTCCCATCCCACGCTCAATTGTTCCTCGTCCATCTGCCGTTCCAGGGCCTGCTCCACCAGCATGGCCACGTTGTCCTCTATGGCCTTCCGCCCCGCCTGGTACAGCTTCCGCAGACAGCGCGGGTTCCCCTTCTCCGCCGGGATCTTCGCCACCGCGCACAGCTCCCGGATCGAGCTGGTAACAGAGGTTCGGTCCATGGGCGTCCGGTCCTTCGTCAGGAACACCGGGCCCTCCTTGATCCCGTTGCGCTCGGCATAGGAGGTGATCTCCTGGCACAGGCATTTCGGCAGCCGGATCAGCTTCCGGCTCTTCCCCTCGCCGATCACTGCCTGCCCCGCCTTCGCCGCCTCCACCGTGATCTTCGGCAGCTCCTGCACCGGCAGGTCTGCGTTGGCGAATACCTTGATGAGAAGATATACTCTCTCCCGGCCCAGCAATTGCGCCGTCTGCAGCAGATGTATGTACTCGTTTCTCGTCAGCTCCGGGGCCACGGATGCTTCCGTCTCCAGCGTGTCCCGCAGCTGGTACTCCCGGTGGCCCATGTACTCCACATAGGAGTTGGCGGCGGAGATATGGATATTGGCCGACCGGGGCGCGAACCCCTCCGCCAGCAGCGCCTCCCGGCACTGTTCCAGGGTCCCGCGCCGGATGCGCCCGTCCTCGGGCAGCTCATGGGCCAGCCGCTCCAGCTCCCGGCGGTAGCGTTCCACCGTGTCAGGGGTCCGGCCGTTTTCCAGCAGGTAGTCCAGGAAGCCCCGGATATTCTCCTCTGTCATGGGGACGCCCTCTTCCCGCCGCGTCACCCGCGGGGATGTGGTCAGCCTTATTGTATCCATAGTCGATTTCCCTCCCTCAGTCAGCGCCGAAGGCGCTGACAGCCCCCTCGTCTGAGGGGGCCTTTTTGGATCCCCCTACCTTTTAGCCTCCCTCAGACGAGGGAGGTGGCTCCGGCGTCAGCCGGAGACGGAGGGAGTGAGCCCCGTTTTGCAAAGGGAGCAGGGCCAGAGACCCTGCTCCCTCCATTAGGTTGCTATGTTTGGTTTACTCGCTTTGCCTCAGGCAGCGGGATCGCCCTTGGTGAAGTGGCCGTTGACGAAGTCGCCATTGGCCGCGGTCCAGGTGATCTCACCGAAGTGGCCGCTGTTGCGGTCGGTACGGGCATAGGCGTCCTTGCCGGGGATAGCGGGATCATTGATCCAGCCGCTCAGCAGCTTGCCCTGCACGCCGCCCTCGGTGCCAGTCTGCAGCATGAACCAGGCGTCGCCGATCTTGTGGAAGCCGGTCACCATCTTGGCGTCAGCGCCGACATAGTACCACAGGCCGCCCTTGCCATAGATCCACTTGCTGCTCTGCAGGACCTTGTCCTTGTAGTAATACCAGGTGCCGTCAGTAGCCTTCACCCAGCCGGTGCCGGAAGCGGGAGCCGCAGGGATCTCGGGCTCGGTCGTGGACTTCTCCTCCAGAGCAGCCACAGCAGCGTCCAGAGCGGTCTTCGCGCCATCGACCGAGGTCTGGGTAGCGTCGGCATCAGCGTAGATCTCCTCGGCATTGGCCAATGCCTCGTCATAGGCCGCCTTAGAAGCGTCGGTGTAGGTCTTGGTGGCATCATAGGCAGCCTTGGCGGCGTCGATAGACTCCTTCAGAGCGGCCTTGCTCACAGGAGCAGCCTTCAGGACCTTCATGGCGGTCTTCAGAGCATTGACTGCTGCGGTGATCTCGGCCTTGCCAGTCTTATTATTAGGATAAGGAGCAGCCTTAACAGCCTTCTCAGCGGTATCAATGGCGGTGCCGTTGATCCACTTGGCCCAGGTGACCTTAGTGTAATCACTCTCCTTGAGAGCCTTGGCCTCGGCGATCAGGTCGGTCAGCTCGCTCAGGTCGGCAGCTTCGGTCAGAGTCTTGGCGTCGTTCTCCAGATCGCCCGTGATACCCTTCACGGCCACGCGGTTGGCGTTGGAGTTAGCCAGGTCAGAGCTGGCAGCAGTGTACTTCGCGGCTGTGGCAAGGTCAGCCTTGACTTTAGCCCAAGCGGTCTTATTCTGCTTGGAACCAGCCACAGCAGCCATGGACTCATAGCCATCCAGAGCGGCAATGGCCTCTTCCAGAGCAGCGTACTCATCACTCTCGCCAATGCTCTCAACAGTGAAGGTTGTCGAAGCGCAGGTCATGAAATCAGCAGCTCCCAGATTGGGATCGCTTTTGTCCTTGATCTGCAGTTCGACGGTATAGTCACCGGCGATCCACTCACCGATATTGTTCTTGAACACCTGAGACAGGTCAGCGGTCTTCTTAAAGTCGCCATTAGCCAACGAAATTGTCTTCTCAACTTCATCGGGACTGGTGATGAGGAGCTGAGCTGTGGCGCCGCTGGTCAAAGCCAGCTTCGGGCTCCACTTCAGATAGACAGTGTCAGCTTTGGCACCAATGAGGCCAGTCTCAGCCTTGGCCTCGGCCTCGTCGATGATGACCTTGGAGGCCACGAACTCATAAGGAGAGGGGTCTTTGGTCTTCTCAAAGGAGACACGCTCCACGACCTTTGTCTTGTTGGCTGCGAAGGTATTGTCTGTGCAGGCATACAGGATGACTTCGAACGTAGTCCCGTTCTCAATCTCGCTCACAGCAGTCCAGTTGCTGTCGTAGCCCAACATGCCGCGCGTATAGGTGCTGGGCGCTACATCATAACCATGCTTGGTGCCATCGATACCCCCAAACGTCAGAGCGTTGCTGTCGTCGCCCTTAATCACGAGGTCAAGGCGATAATAGTGTTTGTCATATCCGACGTTCATGACGTTCTCGATCGTGACAGACACAGCGGCCTCAGGAGTAGACGCTGTGGTAAATTCCACGGCGCCGATGTGCATGCCGTACTGGTTCGGCGTCAGTTTCTGGTTATCAATAATGTCAAGGACATCATTGATGTTGTCCAGTTCGAGCTTCAGCTCTTTCTTGAGGCCGTTCTCGGTGTTGGGATCATACCAGCTGCCGGTACGGTTGCCGTTCGCGTCGATCTTGAACCTATTGTCCTGATAGGTAGCAGCGGCAACTGTATCCGCGTTCAGATAATCGCCAGCCTTCACGGTAGCCTGCAGCTCAGCTAACGCGTCGACCATCGCGTCCACCTCGTCCGCCGTGGGGGTGCGGGCTTCGACAGCAGCATCGTCATCGCAATCCATGCCGTCCAGAGCGGCAACAGCCTCGGCCAATTCAGCGTGGGTCAGAGGATCGTCCGTGTCTTTCGCCTTTTCCAAAGCGGCAATAGCAGTGGTCACCGCAGCCTTGAGATCGGCCACGAAGTCGGCGCGGAAGTAATGCTCCAGACCGTCGATCTTGCTTAGGAAGGTCTCCCAACTGGAACTGATACCCTGGACATCCTCAGTAGCACCATGGTTGGTCACGTAAGACACATACTTGCTGAGTTTAAAATCGTTGATTTTCTGAATACTGCAAGTGCCCTTGGGGGTCTTGACCAGATTGTTCATCTGCTTGGTCAGATCTTTCTCGGCGGCAGTCACATCGGTGTCATAAACCTTCAGAGTGCTGTCAGTAGCCTCGTCGTAGATCACATCCAGGACATACTTTGCATTGTAGTAGGCGTTCAGGAAGTCGCCGCCGCAGTGCAGAGGGGTCTCATCCAGTTTGTAACCATATCGAGCGTTGCTATAAGTCTTAGTGGTGGGGTCACCGTTGCCATGATAGGTGCCGTCCAGAACGCCGATATAGTAATCATAAGCCTTATCGAAAGCGGCCTCAAGTTTCGCGACGTTCTCGTCCTTGGCAGTATTGGTGGCAACCTCGGGCTCGTCGACGGGCTCCTCCTCGACGGCCGCCACGACCTCGGGCTCCTCGACGGGCTCTTCCGCGACCTCGGCCTCGGGAGCCTCGGGCTCCGCGGGGGCCTCGGGTGCCTGCTCCTCAACTTCAGTCACGGTCTCTGCTTCGAACTCGTCAGCCGCAAGGGCCGGGACGCACAGAGACAGAGTCATGACCAGCGCCAGAAG
>CANRNF010000103.1 GCA_947631865.1 uncultured Oscillospiraceae bacterium
CCACCCGCACAGCGGACCGAATTGTCCGCGCCGCAGGCATATTATACCCTCTTCACCGGAGTTTTGCAAGGGTATATGTCTGCGGCGCACATTTCGGTGCCGTGGTAATGCTCTTAACGTACCACCGTGCAGGGTCTGCCCCTGCACGGTATTTTCTTTTCCGATACCTATTCTATTGGAGGTACGTTATGAGACCATTCACCGACCCAGGGAACCTGGCCCGATACCTTCGGACCTACCGCGGAAAAAGCCAGCAGGCTGTCGCCAACGAAACAGGCATGGACATCCGGGACGTAGCCCACATCGAGCAGGGCAGGAAGAACCTCCGCGTCTGGAAGTTCGTGCGCCTCGCCGACTACTACGGCATTGCCCTGGACGATTTGCTGTTCGACCGTTTTGCCCCAGCCATTGCCACCCTGCCTGCCACGCCCCATCGCAACACCAAACCCCTTGAAGCCCTCCACCGCCATCTCCGCCGCTGTGAAACGCTTGGCCAGGAAGGCGAGAAGTTCGTCGCTTCCCTGGAGCGCAGGAAGCTGCGCGGCACCCCGTATGCGCGCGGCGTAAACGAGGCCGTCGCCGACGACCTCTGTGCAGGATATGACATCCAGTCCTGCGACCTGGACGGGAGCCCAATCTTCATCGAAGTCAAGACCACCAACGGAGACGTCTCCGAACCTATACATATGTCAGCAAATGAACTTGAGTTCGCGGAATTCTGCTGTGTCAATGACCTTCGGTACGAGCTCCACCGTGTCTACCATCTCCACAACAATCGGTTCCCCCCTGCCCGCGTTATTTTTACCGCGGAACAAGTCCTTGGCCTCCCGCGGGAACCTTCGGATTACATTCTCAGGGGGTGCTGAGGCGTGGAGATAAGCGGCGTTAAGTTTTATTGGAAGAAGTCCCACATGAGCCAGAGGTCGCTTGCCCAGGCGGCCGGCCTCCCCATGGAGACCCTCCGCCTGATGTGCGAGTTAGATAAAGAGGGGACGACTGTCGCCAGCAATTACATAGCCCTGTCCCGCCCATTGGGCGTCTCAGTCGAGGAGCTGCTTGCCCGCCATGATGACAGCGAGCTGGGCGACGGCGACCGCACGGTCTTCAGATCCAAAGCCAGGCCGGCGAACTGTGTGGAGGTCTACCGCCGGGTCCATCATCTGTCGTACCAGCAGCTGAGCCAGCGGCTGGGCCTGGACAACCGTCAAAGCTCCCATGACTGCTGCACCCGGCCTGTTCCCCGGCCCAAGCATGTACGCATACTCGCGGCCGCCGAGGGACTCTCGCCGGAAGAGTTCCGTGAAAAATACTCCTGCGAGACCTGGACAGGCGAGGAAGACGACCTCTTCGCCGCACCGTGAGGCAGAACTATGGGAAAAGCGAAAGATACCAGCTTCTTCTACGAGTTCGTGGCGCAGGAGTTTCCGGGCACGCAGCTCCAGATCTACGCGGCCCAGGTCCAAGGGCCTGACCCCAACTATGTATTCAAGAGAAGGTTCCTTGAACTCTGGTCGTACAAGGTGGAAAACGGCCTGGAATGCGAGGCAGACCTCAATGAATGCGGCATATATGAATTTTCCATCCGCTGGCTGGCCGCCGGCAAGGGCAGCGAAGACCAACACCGCGTTCGGTGGTGGGGCCTTGTGTATGATGGGGCGTTCTATCCCATCCCCCGCGAGGACGTCATGGTGGTCTGGCATTGGCTTCAGGAGTATCTCCGTCCTCTTTTCCCGGGAGGTGACGGCGGGTGACTCAACAGACGATCCGTGTCCAGATCGACTTGGCAGCCACCGGCGCAAACATCCGCCGGCTGCGCAGGGAAAAGGGCCTCTCAGTCATAAAGGTGCAGGAGCTCCTGGACATAGGCGATCCTCAAACGGTTTACCAGTGGGAATGGGGCCGGAATCTGCCGACGATAGAGCATCTAATCGCCCTAAGCATTCTTTTGGAAACGGCCGTTGAGAAACTCATAATCTGGAGCCGCCCTCCACCCGTCAAAAAGCATGCCTATCAAATTCCACCGCGGTGGAATTATGCGCAGCCCCTTAACACCCCGCACATCGTGCTGTTTTTTCCTGCGGCCCCAAAAGTTGACGGCTTTGCGTTTTCGTGTTCATTATAGTCAGCCACGAACAGTCTCTTTTATCCGTGACAACGTTTCGCTTCTTTCTTTTACAGTCGGTAATGCGATTCTCTTTATGTATTCGTCTTCGTTTATTCTCCCGCTGAGCAACTCTTGCTTCGCCACATCAGCATTCTTCTCCCACTCCCCGTGACCATAGAAATAGAGGCCGAACGGATTGTAACTCATAATTGCACCCCAAAAGTTGAAAATGGAATATTTATAAATTAATAATCTACTATTTCTACTTCATTTCTTTGAGATATGCTATTGCAGTAGTAAGCTAAGATCATCAATCTGCTGCGAGGTCTCAACATGAAAGAAACAAATGACACTCCCTTCTGTTCACTCAAGGAAGCCGCTGCTAGATCCGGTCTCAGTGAATACATCTGGAGACAGTATGTAAAGCAAGGCGTAGTCCCGTACATCAACAGCGGAATTAAGTATTATGTGAACTATCCGGCAGCCATGGTCATTCTTGCTGAAAGAAGCGCCCAACATTAGCCCTTTACACTAGCCTTTCGATTTTATCACATTTTGTCTAAACTTGCTACCCATAACACTCTTTTCCACGACGGGAGGTGATATGTATGTCCTCAATTAGGAAAAAGCAAAGCAAAAGAGGCATCTATTATGAAATCTCCGTAAGTCGCGGAAGGCAGCAGTCACGGCTAACAACACGGTGGTATGTTCCTGACGGTTGGAGTCAGAAAACCATCGAGCGAGAACTGAAAAAGGTTGCCGCTGAGTTTGAACTCAAGTGTAAATCCGGCGAGGTCGTATCCAAAAAAGAACAGCGGGAACTAGACAAGGCCGCCGCTTCAAGAGAAGCCAAGATTCCTACCGTCCGGCAGTATGGGGAACAGGTGTTTATGCCTGCCAAAAAAGTCCGACTGGCAGAAAACAGCAGGGACTCCTATCAGCGCTGCCTTGACAATTGGATATACCCCCGCATTGGAGACATGAAGATTACAGATGTTACTCCAGAGGACATAGAATCTCTTTTACTCTCTCTCCAAGCTGAAGGCAAAGTGCTTTCATCTTGTAAAAAGTGTCATGCCGTTTTGTCTGGCCTCTTTGGCCGGGCATACAAAAAGGACGTGATACCCCGCAATCCCATGGACAAGGTGGACCGTCCCACGCCTCGTAAGGATGAAATTATTAAAGATGAAGTTGAATCCTGTACCGTCGCGGAGGTCCGCTACATCATGGAATGTCTGGAAAAGGAGCCGTTGAAGTGGCAAGCGTATATCCGCCTGCTGATCGACACTGGCTGCCGGCGCGGCGAGATTTCCGCCCTGAAGTGGTCCGCCGTGGACTTCACCAACAACCGGATCGCCATCGTAAGTAATGACTGTTACACTTCCAGTGCAGGGAGTTACATTGACACCCCTAAGAGTAGAAGGGTCCGCGCAATTGATGTCGGCCCAGACGTGATGAAACTGTTAAAGGACCTTCAGTCAGAACAAGCTGACACCGGGCCCTCTCCATATGTCTTTCCAAAACGGGGGAATCTTGATGAACCGATGTTTGCAACGACCCCCACAAAGTATCTCGCCACTTTTTCCAAACGCTATGGCGTGAAACTCCACCCGCACAAGCTTCGGCACACCTACGCCAGCATAGGGATCACCAACGGGGCTGACGTTGCCAGCATAGCGGAGAACCTCGGTCATTCGGATAAGGCCGTTACTCTTCGAATGTACACACATGCCGATCAGGAAAGCAGAAAAAGAGCAAGCAGCATCGTTTGGGAGAGCATCAAGGAAAACACTTCTTCTAACAAAGAAAAGAGTACCGGGCAAGTTAGCAACGAATAAGGGTACGGTCAGATTCATCTCTGTCCGTACCCTTTTTTGTCCCTGATGTGACCCTTGTTGCGGGTCCCGTTGCGGTTTTTGTTGCGGTTTTTTTCTCCTTCGGCCGATTCCCAAAAAATGGAAAAGCCCGCAATCCGTTGGGATTACGGGCTTTGCTGTGGAGCTGCTGGGCAGATTCGGACTGCCGACCTCGTCATTACCAATGACGCGCTCTACCGACTGAGCTACAGCAGCTGGCGACCGAGAAGGGACTTGAACCCTCGACCTCCGGCGTGACAGGCCGGCGTTCTAACCGACTGAACTACCCGGCCACGATCCAGACAGCTTTATGATTATACAAATTAATCCCCCATCTGTCAAGATAAATTTCTTCCTGGACCGCATTTTTCTTCCCTGTACATCGCCCCTTCCCGCCGCGATTAACCAATTCGCAATCATTCGTAATTTTTTGTTGCTTTTTCCTGCGAAATCATATATAATGGGGAAAACCCTAAGATAAGGTAGTGATATTATGGCTGGTAGTCATCTGGCGCCGAGTTCCTCGTCCAGATCCAACAAGAACCGCTCCCGCGCTGCAGAGCCTGAACGTAAGCCCCGCAGCCGCGCCTATGAGCGCGACTACGATCCCGATTATGACCTGGACTACGATGACCAGGATTATTATGAAGAGGACCGTGCCCCCCGTTCCCGCGGCAGCCGTCAGTATCGCGACGGCTACGGCGACTATCACGGCGGCGATGACGGTGGCGGCGGGAAGTGGAAGACCGTCCTGCTGGTGATCCTGCTCGTCGTGGTGCTGGCTGCCATCGCCTTCTTGGTGTGGCGGCTGTTCGGCGCGCAGATCATGGGTCTCTTTGACAGAGGCGGAAAGGAAGCGCCTCCCGTTGCGGCGGAGGTGGCCCCCGGCATCACCACCCAGTTCACCGCCGAATATGAGAACGGCAAGAGCATCTCCGGCGACATGTCTATCACCGAGAGCACCAAGCGGCCGCCCGCGGATCTGGCCGACAGCGGCGACACCACGGTGGTGGACGTGACCTGGGCCGACAACAAGGCTCCGGAGGAGCCGGTGTACGTCACTGTCTCCGACCCCAGCTTCCCCAATGACGAGGGTCTGGCCGTCTACAGCTATACCCAGGACGAGCTGGTCCCAGACGAGGGCGAGTGGTCCCAGATCGGTACATACGCCATCCGCAACAACTCCGTCACCTTCCGGGTGGAGGAGCCTGACGCGTTCGCCCTGCAGGTCATCAGCGCCCACCCAGCGCCTGTTGACACCCCTGAGCCCAGCGATCAGCCCTCTCCCAGTCCCATGCCCACGCCTGTCGCCACGCCCGCGCCCGTCGCGGCCATCGACTACGGCGTATACGGCGAGGCCCAGTCCGGCGTGTTCGCCGAGGTGGACGAGATCGATGACGACGAGGTCTACGTGATAGCCTTGGTGAGTGGTATGCCCACCGAGGCCGGCGAGCTGTCCGACGAGGGCGTCTCCGACAGCGGCTCCGAGGCCGGCGATATCACCTCCGATACCGGTTCCGATGGCTCCTCTGACGGCGGCATGACCATCTCCTATGTGGATGCCGGCACCGGCGCCGAGACCGTTGCTGCCCCTGAGACCGGGGCGGCCCAGGCGCCCGCCCAGAGCGGCCCCGTGGCCTCCGTGCTCCTGAACATCGACGGCTCTAGCATGCGCACTGTGGACGTGAATATGTTCCAGGCCGACGACGGCACCTGGTGCCTGGACGGCAGCGCCCTCACCGCCGGTATGCTGTGGACCTCCAACATGGATTATTACAGCAGCGGCTACCGCTATTCCCTGGAAAACAACGACGCCTACATCAACCTGGGCGATAACAGCGAATCCTTTATCCTCAACGACAACCACATCCGCACCCGCTTCCTCATCGAGGACGTGGAGAAGGATGACGGCTCCACCGTCCGCACCCTGACCTACGGCGACGACGGCACCCACTACATCAACAGCATGGAGATGATCCCCGACGCGGTCACGGCCGACGACTTCCCCGCCACCGGCAACGCCAGCGGCGACGATGTCCAGGGCCAGGTCATCCCCAGCGGTCATGTGCTCTACTTGGGCAGCGGTCTGATGCCTGAGAGCGACGCGGTGGCCCGGGACCTGCTCCAGTTCACCACCTCCAGGGAGCCCAACGACGCCCTGCAGGTGATGCTCTTCAAGCTGGATGATTCCATCCAGGCCCCCGCTCCCGCCACCGGCGCCGCGCCCGCCGTCTCTGCCGGCCACATCCTGGTCCCCGCCATCGACGAGACCACGAACCTGAGCCTGCTGCAGATCAAGGACGGCAGCACCGTCCTGCAAAACGGCATCGACTACACCGTCAACGCCCGTGTGTATAACGACACCGTGGTGGTGACCGTCCGGTTCATGGGCAACTATTCCGGCCAGATCGTGCGCACCTATCCGGGCACGAAGGTCCTGTGCAACGATGTGTTCGCCGAGGTATCCCCCTCGCCCGAACCCTCTGCCAGCCCCAGTCCTTCGCCTCTGCCCAGCAGCACGCCGGGCCAGACGGAAGCCACGGCTGCGCCCACGGCCACGCCGCCCACTACCGTCACGGAGCCCGGCCCGGTCCAGCCCACACAGGAGCCCGGCCCGCAGCAGTCGCAGTCCACGCCTGAGCCTCCGCAGTCCACGCCCAATCCCACCCAGGAGCCTGCGCCCACGCAGCAGCCCGCGCCTCCCAGCGGCAACGAGGGCGGTAGCAGCGGCGGTGACAGCAACACCGACACTGAGGTCAGCGGCGGCGACAGCGAAACCGACACCAACGGATAACAGCAAAATCGATCAAGGACCTGTTGCAGACTTTGCAACAGGTCCTTTTCCATATTGTACGCCTCCCTCAGACGAGGGAGGTGGCACGGCTGCCAAGCCGTGACGGAGGGAGAGAAATGGGGCCCCCATGAAAGCCCAGCGAAGCGGGTTTCATGGGAGATATGATGTAAAGGGTGAGATTGACCTCACCTAATACATCATAGCTGGACGGCTCATTTGTGGCGAATGTAAGTGCAGCTATGGGAAAGGAGCGAAACACGCGATCCCCGGAAGCCGCAAACACCGCCGTAATGAAAGGAGCCGACCATGGAATCATTACTTGAACGTATGGGTGTCACCTACCATTGGGAGGGCGATGTTCGTATCCCCAACCTGGTTTTGTCAGACACCACTGACTATCATGTAGGCAAGTATGGACGCATGCGCCACCGCTACCTGAAGGAACACCGCAGAGTGCTGTTTACCATCATGCTCACCAACGAGACCCTTGCAAAGCACGTTGCGGACATTGACGCCGCCTGCCGCGAACGGCTGGAGGTCCTGATTCCCGCCATGGCCAAGCAGGAGGGCGTCACGGAGGAACTCAAGGCCATGGATCAGATGGAATGGGTCCGCAGAATGAACAACATCAAGAACCGCGCAGAGGAGATCGTCCTTCAGGAACTGGTCTACGACTGAGAGTACTATAACCTCAAAAGACGCCTTTGGCAAGATCGCCGATGCTGTCCCGGAGCTTATACTTGCACACACCGTCAAGCACTTTTTTCTCGATCAGTGTTTTGGTCAAAGCCGCCGTCCATTTTTGGCTGAAATTCGTATTGCCGAAATATGCGTTGAAGTTCTGCTGTGGGAGCAGAACGTACTCGCGGTCTTCCTCCTTATTGGCGATATAGTATTTGTACAGCAAAATGCTCGCCTCCACGGGGACGCTGCCCGGCGTCAGCTCGCCCAGGCGTTGGACGACCCTTTCCGGCAGCTCGAAGTCCTTGTCCCGCAGCGGCCCCAGTTCCAGCGCGTCGGCGAGGATATCGTCAAAACGAAGCACCCATGCCCCTTTTGTGTTAGAGGCAAAGGCCGGAACGAGCATCTGCCGGAGCTTGTTGGCCCATTGGCCGCGAAAACCCTTCTTGAGCGCCAGCGCCTTATCCAAAACACCCTTGCGAACGGTACTGGGATTCGATTCCACAAAGGCGATAATATTCTCCACATGCCGGATCAGCCAGCCCTCCCCATCAGGAGTCACCAGCTCCGGAAATTCCCCCGCATATTCCCCATAGTTCACCCTACGCCTCGGATCGTCCAGATCCGGGGCTTTTTTTGTTTTCTCCCCGGAAAGGCTGCACCAGGCCAGCAGCGCCCGGCG
>CANRNF010000104.1 GCA_947631865.1 uncultured Oscillospiraceae bacterium
CACCTGTGCAGGCGTGAAGGGGTTGCCGCCCCTTCATGCTGCCGTTTGTTTTCTTTATGTGCTGATTATATCATATATGATGCCATATGTCAAGAGTTTTATGACATCATATAGATCTTTCTTGTATTATTCTCTGTCGTGCTATATAATACATTGTGATTGGGGGAGATTGCATGGCCCGGTCAGAAGCAGTAGTACGTGCGCAGAAAAAGTATGAGTCTGATAAGGTAGAGCGAATTATCTTTCGTGTGCCAAAGGGAAAGAAGGACCTCATTGATTCGCACGCCGCGGAGATGGGCGAGTCTATGGCTTCTTTCTTGAATCGAGCCATCGATGAAACAATGGAGAGGGACAAGACAAAGTAGTCTGTCTGGCATATAGTAGTCACGGCATTTGCGTGGTGCGTGGAGCCAATACGATGTGGCAAAACCCGCAAATGCCCTGTTTGTAGTTGCCGCACTCGCACATCACCCTGGGGCAACGAAGACACCCAGACGCTCATTGACACCCTGACGAAGTATGGCGTGCGTGCCACATTCTTCCTTGTGGGCCAGTGGGCGGACAAATACCCCGAGAGCGTGAAGGCCCTGGCCGATGCGGGCATGGAGATCGGCAGCCACTCGGACACCCATCCCCACATGGCAAAGCTGTCGGAGAAGCAGATCATTGACGAGGTGAGCCTGTGTGCCGGCAAGATCGAGGCCATCACCGGCGGGAAGGTTGAGCTGTTCCGCTGCCCCTACGGGGAGTATAACGACCAGGTCATCACTACCGTCCGCAACATGGGCATCCAGCCCATCCAGTGGGATGTGGAGCGTTCCCACATAGCTGAAAGCCCCTGAATAAGGGCGGTTCCCGGCGTTTGCTCTTTCCACAACATAGAAGAAGTTGACCTGGTTTCTGTTCGGTCCATGGGGTCCCCGGAGCAGAGACTAGGTCAACTTTTATGCCGTTTGTGTCTCTTTCGGCGAAAACATGCAATTGAAAAGTTGTGATGAAATATACAGAAGTTTTCAATTTGATAATTGACAAACTGATGCAGTGTAGGTATACTATAAATTGAAAACTGTTATCATATATATGAACAAGTTTTCAATGGAGGTCATCCCATGGAGATCAAACGTGACAAGTACCTGGACCAGCTTATCAGCTTTGCCTGGGATGGGCAGGTGAAGGTCATCACTGGTATACGCCGGTGCGGGAAATCTTATCTGCTGCGTAAATTGTACTATGACTATCTCCGGAGCCATGGCGTTGAGGACGATCATATCATTTCCATAGAGCTGGACCTGGCCCGCGACATCCGTTACAGGGACCCTTTGGCGCTGGCGGCCTATGTTCGGCAGCGCGTGGAGGGGAAGCCGGGCAGGTTTTACCTCTTTGTGGACGAGATACAGATGTCCGACGAGGTGCCGAATCCCTATAATGAAGGGGGAAAGCCCATCACCTTTTATGACGCGCTCAACGATTTGAAAGCGCTTGAGGCTCTGGACATATATGTGACCGGCAGCAATTCCCGGATGCTGTCCAGCGACATTCTGACAGAGTTCCGCGGGCGCAGCGACGAGATACGGGTGCATCCGCTGTCCTTTTCCGAGTATTACAGCGCTGTGGGCGGAGACAAGGCGGCGGCCTTTGAGGATTATGCTTTTTACGGCGGCATGCCGCTGATCCTCTCCCGCCAGGACGAGGAGGCGAAGATGGAGTATCTTCGTTCTCTATTCACCGAAGTTTATCTCAGGGACATCGTAGAGCGGAAAAAGGTCGCCAAGGAGGATGTGCTGGAGGGCATTCTCGACCTGCTCTGTTCATCGGTCGGCTCTCTGACGAATCCGACCAATGTGGCCAATGCCATCAACTCTGCCCAGAAGCGGGGGAAGGGCGAACAGGTCTCGCGCAATACCGTCAGCACCTATATGGGGTATCTGGAGGACGCGTTTTTGTTCGCTCAGTGCAAGCGCTTTGACGTGAAGGGTAAGGCGTATTTCGACTATCCCAATAAGTACTACTGCGAAGATGTTGGGCTGCGGAACGCACGGACCGGCTTCCGGCAGATGGAGATGACCCACATCATGGAAAATATCATCTATAATGAATTGATCCTGCGGCGGTATGCTGTGGATGTGGGCGTCGTCTATGCCAATGGGAAGGATAAGGCCGGTAAACAAAAGCGCATGGCAAGGGAGATAGACTTTGTGGCCACGAAGGGCGGAAAGCGGGTCTATATCCAGTCGGCCTATGCCATGGAGAGCGGCGCCAAGCAGGATGCGGAACTGCGTCCCTTCGCCTTGACCGGCGACTTTTTCCCCAAGATAGTGGTGCGCCATGACGTCCACAAGCGCTGGTATGACGATAACGGCGTACTGCACATCGGCATCATCGACTTTTTGCTGGACGATGAACTGGTATAGGAACGAGAACGGATGTTCTGAAATATAAAGTGGCGCCCAGATTCCTTTGTGGAAGCTGGGCGCTGGTGTTCATGGAGTGATGTTACTTAGAGGAGTTAACGATTGTTAGTGTTTCTCTGCTTTATGCGTGATTGTGAATTTCCTCCGGGGACTGGGAGAGGAGCCATGCTTTATACTTCTCCTGCTCCGCGAACATCTTTTGGTACAACGCTGTGTTCAGTTGCTCTAGGGTCATGTGCGCCATCTTCTTAAATGAAAAAACCGACTGATTCTGTTGAATCAGTCGGTAATTATTCGTATCAACGCTCATATTCTTTGTTTTCATGCAAAAACCGGGCATTTATTTCTTCGATAGCCCTTCTTCGTCAAAATCGTAGCCTTTTCTTGGGAACATCTACGGTCCGCCCGGTCCCCTCAACCACCATATTGAAAGCAAGATTTGAAAAACAAGCGATCAGGTTCTCTGTAACTTCACCTGAAAACGCGGATGTCATAGGTACAGAATCGGAGCCATATTGCCTATAAAGCTCCGAATAATGTGGGTGATACCTTCGATAATCGTCCCCGTTGATAAAAACAGCGTCATCATCCAAGCTGGATTGCAGAAGCGATGACAGTATCGTTTTTCCGGCCCCTGGCTGGCCAGCAAGGAGGATCGCTCTAGGGGATGGTTGGGAAGAATGATAACGCCCCTTCGCCAACTCCACCTCACGCTCGACCGTTCTCTTTACAGAGCGGGCTTCTTCAGGCGTCAATGCGCTCATCAAGCGAACCCTTCAGCTCGTGCGATCTCTAACCCGGACAGAAAATTGCGGGCCAAATGAAACTGTCCTTCGATCTGCTCCAGTTCTGCCTCCGTCTTGGAAAGAAGAATATCCTGCTTGGCATTCCAAACCAATCCATAGAGGATCGAAACGGGGTCCGATCTGCTTTCTATATTTTTCTCCTCGCTATATCTGAATAAGTCACCTAAAACAGAAGCTCCAACTTCCATCAGTACTTCCTGACGGAGAGAGAATTCATATTTGCTCATATAAACACCTCGCCCTCATTTTAAGCCTCTGCTTGTTTCTTATTCTACCATACCACAGACAGTTCTTGCAAGTTATCATGTGCCATTCTATGCTGCCACATCAAAATGATGTCTTTTTATTACAGAGGCAGGCAGCGCCTGCTCCTGCCGCCTCACCGCTCATAGTCCAGTGAGCGGGACGGCTGCGGCGTGTCCTCGTCGGGGGTAAAGAAGAGAAAGCCTTTCTGGATTCTTTCCGAGCGAGGCAATATCGCCCTCAGGAGCTCTTTACAGACTATGATATTCTTACGCGTATTGCAGAGCATCCTATGGCTATTTGGAAATGCAGAGCTGACAGGCAGATATAATGGAGGCAGAAACTGATTACTTAAACAAGTCCTTTGGCAGGGATAGAACCGTCTTGCTTAGGGACTATCAGACTGCTGAATTGATAAAGATGAGGGCCCATGCCGAAAATGTGAAACTTTCGCAGTGGATATAAGAAGCACCACTAAGGAGCCTGCGAATAAAAAGTCAAGGCCAAAATGAAGAATTTCCTCTGTATGGGAACATATGATGGGCCTGCTGGAAGACCGTGTGCAGGCGGACTTGGTCAATCGGAAGACGTGGGCACTCCCAAAGTATGACCCGCAAAAGAGAAATCTCCCAAAGAGGCGAGACTTCATAGGGGCGCTGCCCTGGCTTCAGGCGGTGCGGGAAAGCATCGGAGAGGACATTGTTTTTGCTTTGGATGAGGCGCTTATGTGTGAGGGCCGCTTTGGCGGCCGCAGCGACGAGTTCATTATCTTGGCTTATGGAAGTGGCTCGGCATCCCGTTATCCCGTTTTAACGGCGTCGCGCTGCTTGGTGACAAAGTGAGCTCATATAACGTGAAGGAGAAGAACGGCCTGCTATATACGGACTTTAATCGCACGGTGGCGGACGCGCTCGCCAACGAGGCCATCCTGGATATGCAGGGCATCACGGAGGCGGTCAGCGAGTATTATTACCGCAACGGAAAGAGCTTCGCGGGGATATCCGTTGCCCCCGAATACCAAGAGAAGTTTGAGCGACTGGCGGAAGACGCGATAGAATACTACGAAAGTTGAGACGAGAGCGGCATGAATATTTCAGCGGAAGAAAAACTGATGTATGAGGTGATGCGGTCCATCTATGACAGCGGCATCCCTATCAGCTTTAAAAGTTCCATGGTGCTGAAAGCCTGCTTATTGGAGGCGGGATATACAGAGGAGGCCCGGCACACTGTCGATATCGACGCGAACTGGAACTCTGATACGCCTCCGTCCGCCTAACAGATGACCGAGTCGCAGCAAAAAGCGCTCAAGGTGGGCGGCCTTGACCCGGGCGTAAGTCTTTACAGAATGTACAGAGAGGGCCGTTCAGCGGGTTTCAAATTGACAGAGCAGTAACAGGTGAAGTACTGTTCACAATGGACGTGGATGTGAACCGCCCCGTTCCTCCTACGCAAATATACGAAGTAGAGGGACTTCGGTTTCGTGGTATGTCCCCCTCACAGATGATAGCGGATAAGGTCTTGGCGATCTCCGCTGACAGGGTGTTCCGAAGGGTGAAGGATGTTGTGGATATGTATTTATCGAAAGTCTTTCACTTTGATAGTGCCGAAGTAGCCCAGACATTGAAAAACAGCGGCAAGACGATGGGTTCCTTTCATGGATTTCTCTATAATACCGATGAATTGAAGCATGCCTATGAGAAATTCCGCTTCGAGGGGAATGTTCATAAGCCGCCGTTTGAGGAGGTATTCCACACCGTCAGAGCGTATATCAAGGATGTACTTCCCCAAGGGAGAATAAACTGACTGCCGAACAAATCAAACGTTTGGAATCCATATATTATATCAAGGCAAGACAACTTTGTCTTCACTCTGAGACGGACAGGTTATACCTGGCCGCCAATGCTTTGAACAAATACAGATATAGAGTGTCTTGCGGTGGCAGAGCGCCATGCAAACAATGGTTGACAATATAACGGTCAACCAATATAATAATGCTGGAGGAGGCGAGCAATATGCTGATCCAGGAACTCATGGCACAGAAAAAGATCACAAAATACCGGCTGGCCAAGGACAGCGGGATCCCTTATGCAACGATCTACGATATATGCAGAGGGAAAGCGAAGCTGGAGAAATGCACAGCGGAGACGATCTATAAGATCGCAAAAGAGCTGGGCGTATCCATGGAGGCCCTGCTTGAACCGTGCTTCATCACGCGCAGCAGCTTTGAACTTTACAAGAGCAATGTCTGCCACAGACTGAAGGCTTTGGGAGACATTGGCTTCATCATGGATACGTTGGAGAAGGACAATATAAGCGCCTACTACCAGCGCAAATGGTATCCCGAGAGCTTGTATTTGCTGGCGATGCTCGATTATATCAGCCGCGTCAACGATCTGCCGCTCTGTTCTGAGTATGACAGCCTGCGCCGGTGTAGTTTGCAGGAGCCGCTCTACCCGGCGGGGGTCTTGGCGTCGTTTGCGGTAACCAAGGATGAGAGCGTAAAGGAACGGGCGCGGAAGGAAGCAATCCCGGAGTTCATGAGGTTCAACATCGTGGAAAGCGAGGTTCGGGATGTCCTCTGACAACGAAAAGGTATTTACGAAGGAGAATCTTGATCTCTATCTCCGTGAGCTTGCGAAGGAATTCCGGAGGTTGAACGGTAAGACTATGCCTGCGGAGATCATCCTGATAGGCGGCGCGGCTATCGTGGCCAATTACGGGTTCCGGGATATGACGGCGGACATAGACGCTGTGATTCGGGCGTCTTCCTCTATGAAGGATGCTATCAACAGGGTTGGAGACAAATACGGTTTGCCCAATGGCTGGCTAAATGGGGACTTTATGCAGACCAGCTCCTACTCACCCAGGCTGGATGAATTTTCAGAGTATTATAAGACCTTTTCTAACATCGTGACCGTCCGGACGATCAGAGCGGAGTACCTCCTTGCCATGAAGCTTTGCGCGGGCAGACTGTATAAAAATGACCTGTCCGACATACTGGGTATTCTCGCAGAGCATGAGAAAAAGGGAATCCCCATAACCTCTGCAGAGGTTGACCGCGCGGTAAACGAGCTCTACGGCGGCTGGGAAGCTATCCCGGAGGATTCTCAGGCTTTTATAAGGAGTGCAATGGAGCAGGGAGACTATGAAGATCTGTATGCCTCTGTCCGCAGGGAGGAAGCCCGCGCCAAGGACGCACTTATTTCCTTTGAAAGGAAGTATCCTGGAGCCTTGAATGGAGACAACGCCAATGTGGTCATAAAACAGGATGCTGAGAAGCATGAGACCAGAGACGCTGAGTTGGAAAAGCTGCGTGCAGCGCAACAGGAAGAAACGAAACGGCAAAAGCGGGCAGAGACGAAAGCGAGTGACAAAGAGTGACAGTGTAAGATGAATGCATGTACCGATGGGGTATCAGATAGCGGGAGGAAAGGGTATGAACAAGAATTTAGCGATTTCGGACGGAATGAAGCGCTTACCCTGGCGCCATTGACGTATGGGTACGAAACTGGGTCCATGTGGCCCAACTGTTCAATTATGGCAGCGCGGTCCGCAAGGTCATGTACACGACAACGCCATTGAAAGCGTCAATTCCAGTTTCCGGAAGGTCACGAAAATGGGTGCCTTTCCCAACCAGAATTCGTTGCTGAAACTGCTTTATCTTAGAGTCACGGAACTGTACCAAAAATGGGGTGGGCGGCCTGTGGCGAACTGGGCCATGGTCCGCAACCAACTCGCCATGGATGATTCCATCCACGACCGCTTTCTAAAATTCGAGAATTCTTAACGACACCTTGAAAAACTTACACACTTTTCTTGACATAGCCAACCGCCCCGTGGAGGACATCTTCATTGCCTGTACGGATAATCTCGCCGGATTCTCGTCAGCCATTGAGGCGGTATTCCCCAAGACGGAGATCCAAAACTGCATCATCCACCAGATCCGCAATTCTACGAGGTATGTGTCGTACAAGGACCTGAAAGCGCTCATGGCCGATTTGAAAGCGCTCATGGCCGATTTGAAGGCGGTCTACGGGGCGGTGGACGAGCCGGCGGCCCTGGACGCGCTGGATACGTTCGCGGCCAATTGGGACAGGAAATATCCCAAGATATCCCAGTCCTGGCGGGAAAACTGGCCGAATCTGAGCACTTATTTCAAGTATCCCCAGGAGG
>CANRNF010000105.1 GCA_947631865.1 uncultured Oscillospiraceae bacterium
TCCACCGTGTCCGTCACGCCAAAATACTGGAACGGGCACAGCAGCTTCCGGTCGATGGCCTCCGGCAGCCGGATCTCTGCGGCGATGCGGTTATTGAAATACGACAGGATGCTCTTGCCGTCCATTCGCTCCGGCGTCGCGGTCAGGCCCAGAAGGATTTTAGGCTGGTAGTAGTCGAGCAGCTTCTGGTATGTCGGGGCCGCCGCATGGTGGAACTCATCGACGACGATGTAATCGTAGAAGTCCGGCGATGTCTTTTCCGTGAAATCTTGGGAGTTGAAGGTCTGGATGGAAATGAACAGATTGTCAATGCTCTCAGGCCGGAAGGTGCCCACAAACATCTCGCCGAAATTGGCATCCTTCAATACCGCCCGAAAAGTGTACAGGCTCTGCCGGAGGATCTCCTCCCGGTGGGCGACAAACAACAGCCGGCAGGGCTTTCCCGGGTTCTGCCTGCGAAACCGCTTATAGTCCAGCGCTGAGATGACCGTCTTTCCCGTGCCCGTGGCCGCCACCACAAGATTTCTGGTGTAGCCCCGCACGGAACGCTCTGCATCCAGCTTGTCCAGGATCTCCTGCTGGTAGGAGTATGGCAGAATGTCCAGGGTATAGGCCTCGGCGTTGTTGCTGTCAAAGTACTTCTCCGCCTTCAGCGCCCGGGCCAACCGCTCCTTCTGCCCCTCATCGTAGTACTCAAACTCATTGGAGTTCCAGTAGCTCTCAAATGTCGCGGCGATCTTGTCGATGGTCTCCGGCAGGTCGCTTTTCGTGACCTTCACGTTCCACTCCAGGCCGCTGGACATGGCGGCGTTGGACAAGTTTGACGACCCCACGTAGGCCGTGGTGAAGCCGGTATCCCGATAGAACATATATGTCTTGGCATGCAGGCGTGTCCGCTTCGTGTCATAGCTGACCTTGATCTGGGTGTTGGGCAGCTGGCGAAGCTCCTCGATGGCCTTCACGTCGGTGGCACCCATATAGGACGTGGTAACGATCCGCAGCATGCCGCCGCGTTGGGTAACCGCGGTAAGCTCATCCATGATGAGGCGCAGGCCGCTCCACTTGATAAAGGAGACAAGCATATCGATCCGGTCGCTGGTGACGATCTCCTTTTTCAACTCGGTGTACATCTGCGGCTCATGCACCGCGCCGGTGAAAAGGGAGCTTTGCGCGATGGATGTCACAGGCCGGATGATTTCCGCTTTCTCATCCAGGGCGAGCATGCTGTTCTGCCTATCCAGGAGCGCGAGAAGTTGCTCCGCACGCTCCGCCACAGAGAGCTCATCGAATGTGCCCTCGGATGTCTCCGCGATGATCGTGGATACGATGCGGTTGACCATTTCCACTTGTGAGTTTACGTCGCCGCCGTTGTCCTGGACATTCTCAAGCCCCTTCTCCACCACAGCGGCCACATACTTTGCCAGGACCTTTGCCGCCTCCGCAGCGTCAATAGGCGCGGTCTGGCTGAGCTTATCCGTTGCGGCAAGCTCTCTGTCCAGCGCCTTATTGATGACCTGTTCGTATATCCCGTTATGCAGCATGCTCACTCCTCCGTCCACCACTATCTATTATTCTCCGCCGCGGCCATGACCACCGAGGCGGCCTTTGCCGCCGCTTCGATCACATTGGGCGCCGTGATCGCACACAGAGCATCGTAGGCCATGAATGCCTGCCTGCTGCCGCTGGCCCTGATGCACATCCCAAGCGCCTCCCTGGCCAGGCTCTCCACCTGCTTTCTCCGGCGCTGCTGCTCTGCTCTTGCGTATTCCTGCTGCTGGATGACGCCAGACCAGTACCGGGACCAGTTATCCTGAAAAGTGTTTTGGTCGATCACAGCCATGCCAGCCTGCTCCGTGACCGCCTGATAGGGGAACTGGCTGAGGTATCCATATCGGAGGGCGTTCACCCTGGCCGCAGGATAGCCGCCCTGGCCAAGAGCATACATACTGCTGTTCATGGACTGCATCAGCTGGGCTGAAAAGGCAGTGCCTGCATTCCCCTGGCTCGCGCAATAGGGGAGCACATTGCTGTCCATCAGATCATAGACAGAGCACCCCAGCGTTCTGGCTAAGGCATCCAGGATATTGAACTGCGCTTTGGAAATATCGCTCTGCCGCTGCTCATACGCCTGGATATTGCGGATATTAACCCCGCTGAGATCGGAAAGCTGGGCCTGGGACAGTCCGGCGTTTTTCCGGAGAATCTCCAGGTTCGTCTTCCTCGCCCTAAGCTGCTCATCCACCGCCTCCACAAAGCACATAAGATCGGCCTCGTGCAGCGTCGGGTACCAATCGCGCATCGTACTGGGCTTCACGACCTCGGTGATCTCCCGGAAGGTCCGGCCGGAATGCCACTGATAATAGGCAAGGGACCACCCCACCCAATACTCGGCGCTCCTGTCCGGCGCAATGTACGACGGCAGGTCCGTATACCGGCCCGCTATCATGCTGTACAGCTCTACGCCGGACCTGCCGACGAGCACATCCGGGTTCCCCCGCTCGAACTGCAGGGCAAAGCCCATATCGATAAACTTCCTGAAAAAGTAATCTATATGTTCATTGCAGCAATTCACGGCATAGTCCAGCATGGTGGCCATCGCCGTCATGGCGCCGTTCAGATAGGCTTGGTCATAGGCGTATATCCCCATAATCAACACTTCCTCTCAACAGATCCACAATAAACACGTCGTCTTTTCCTACGCTCCCATTTTTTCTGCTCTTTTTATACTGGCTGCGCGCCGCTTTGTCCCGATTGGAATAACGCGCATGGTATTCCTGGTTGCTTACAGCATCCGCCCGGACGAATTCCAGCTGCTTAAAGGCCTTCTCCGACACCAGCACGTGCTGGATGCCCAAGTCTCCCAGCTTCATGGCCTGTGCCAGGTGTTGGACGGAGATGGTGTTGTTCAGGAAGTCAGCCGCAAACGAGAAGTAGGAGTCGTCCGCCCGGTATCCGCAGATGATGTCACATCCCGACGTATCGATGGAGAAGTGTTCGATCAGGTACTCTTTTGCGGCCACGCTTATATCGTTGTTCAGCGTAAACGTCCTGTGCTGAACCAGCATCGTCATCCAGTGGAGGATGCTGTACCCCGTTAGGTCCAGCTCCGTCAGCCCGGTGGTATCCAGCCGGTACTCGTTTACAAAACCGTCCACGCCCACATTTTTCGACGCCCACTCGCAGGCAAGCTCCCGGTGAGCGGTGCAGTAGAAGCCCTGGCCGTAGTCGTTGTATGGTTTTCCCTTCCCAAGCTCCGGCCGCTCCACGATCTGGTCCGAGCCGTGATACAATATGATCTCACCCATTTGGCACACCTCCACGTCTGCTCCAATTATAACATTCTAATGTTAGTATTTCAAGCCGCTTATAACATTATAATGGTACATCCTTCCGTTTGTGCCTTATTTCCCGACTCGTTTGAACTATACGCTCATCCTTCTTGAACTATAATCCTTCGCGCTTGAACTATAAGCCTTTCAATTTGAACTATAACGCCCCGTTTGGCAAGACCACTCTCTCCCTTGCGCTCCTATGTGCGCCGGGGTATAATGGCAAAAAGAAATCGGCTTATGATGGGAGTCCGCATATGAAGGAAGAATGTTTGATCTGCAAGGCGCCGCTGGAGTACCTCGAGACTGACGTACTCATGGAATGCAGGATATGCCACAAGAAGGAGCTGAGCAAGACCCGGTGCGTCAACGGCCACTATGTGTGCAATGACTGCCACACCCAGGGGCTGGACACTATCATCGGGCTGTGCATGGCCGAGACCTCCAAGGACCCCATCGAGATCATCGAGAAGATGATGGCCATGCCGTTCTGCCATATGCACGGGCCGGAGCATCACGTGATGGTCGGCGCCGCCCTGCTGACCGCCTATAAAAACGCCGGCGGCGATATCGACCTGCACAGCGCCCTGGTGGAGATGATGAACCGCGGCAAGAATGTCCCCGGCGGCGCCTGCGGCTTCTGGGGCGCCTGCGGGGCGGGCATCAGCTCCGGCATGTTCGTCTCCATCATTTCCAAGTCCACGCCCCTGACGGTCGAGCCTTTTGCCCTCTCCCATCAGATGACCGCAAAATCACTTGGGCGCATCGGCGAGATCGGCGGCCCACGGTGCTGCAAGCGGGATTCCTTCCTCTCCATCCTCGCCGCCATCGACTTTGTTAAAGAGCGCTTCGGCGTGGAGATGGAAACGCATGAGGTCGTCTGCGGTTATTCTTCCCAGAACAACCAGTGTATCGGGAAGCGCTGTCCGTTCTCCAAGGCGAATCACTGATACAGAGCACGGCGCCAGATGCCTCGGCGCCGTGCTTTATCGTAATTATTCCTCTACCCATTCCACATCCGCGCTATCCACCAGTTCCCGATACCTAAAGCACTCCTTCACATGGTCGTTGATGATCCCGCAGGCCTGCAGGTGGGCATAAACCGTCACGCTGCCGATATACTTCATGTCCCGCTTTTTCAGGTCCCTGGCGATGCGGTCGGAGAGGTCGTTGGACACCGGGATATGCCCCAGCTCATGGCCCTTATAGAGCATCGTCTTCCCACCGGTCCAGCCCCAGAGATAGTCGGAAAACGTGCCGAACTCCGCCCGGATGCGCTGTACGCACCGGGCGTTGTTGATGACCGCTTCGATCTTCCGCCGGGAGCGGATCATGCCGGGCACGGCCATGATGCGGTCCACATCTTCATCGGTGTAGGCCGCCACCTTGCCATAGTCGAACCCGTCGAAGCAGCCGCGGAATATCTCCCGCTTTCGCAGCACCGTGTCCCAGCTGAGGCCGCACTGCATGGCCTCCAGCATGAGGAACTCAAACTGCTTGCGGTCGTCATGGACCGGCACGCCCCACTCCTCGTCGTGGTAGCGTGTCTGCCGCTCATTCATCAGGCACCAGGGACATCTCTGCATAGCAAACCCTCACCCGCTGCAAAATTATCATTTTTCGGCAGATTTTAAGAAAACTCTAAAATCTGCCGAAGTTTTTACCTAGCCCTCACGCCAGGGTACTCAACGCCCACGGCTACGCCAAACATATCTTCCACCTCGCCGGCCAGGACGATCTCTGCCGCCAGGCCAGGGACAGCCGCCAGTTGCTCCACCATATACCGGGCCGCCTCCTCATGGCGAGCGCCCGTGATGACATATATGCCGTCCTTCGCGCCTATCCGGCGCAGGGGCAGGCGCGTCACCTGGTCCGGCCTGGCCTCCGCCCGCAGCGCATCCTGCCATACCTCGCGATAGCTTCTCAATATGATGCTCATGTATAGTTCTCCTTTTCATTTTATCGCAAAGCCGTACATCCGGCAATGCCACGTTGGCCGCAGTCAGTCATCATCCCACAAAAAGTCGTAGAACATCATCTCCCCGATGCTGAAAGGGCGGTCCTTCTCGGCCTTTTTCATCTTTCTGTACGTCTCGCCGTCCACCGTGATGGTGCGCTCTTCAAAGACCTTCTTCTTTCCGAACAGGCCGTATTTCTCCACCTGGACCAGCGCTCTGACCTTGTGATTCATATAAACACCTCCCAGTATCCTCATCCTACGCGCAGCGCTGTCCCATAAACCACCCAGCCGAAAAAGAAAGCGGGCCGCGCCAAGGAGGCACATTTCGCGTCTCCTTCTTTTCTTATACTACAAAAAACACGTCCACACGCAGGTAAATGATATTGCTTCCCCATCCCTATTTGAACTATAAGCTCATCCTTCTTGAACTATAATGACTCGCCATTTGAACTATAATCCTTCGCTCTTGAACTATAAGCCTTTCAATTTGAACTATAACGCTCCTCTCGTCAAAGCTCCCTGCTCTTGCCCCCTTATATACCTTTACTTTTCTTGCGCTTGTGATATAATAAGTAAAGGAACGAGGTGAATGATGTGCTCTCCTATGCGGGGCTGCTCCAAAAGCTGCAGGAGCGCGGGCTGACGAAGACCGCCCTCGCCGCTCAGCTTGGTATATCCTCCCGGACCGTTGCCAAGATCGGCCGCGGGGAGAGGATCGCGGACCATGTGCTCAAAAAGATAGCCGCATATCTGGACTGCTCTCCCGAGGAGCTTTGCAGGACCATCTCTGGCAACGCCCTGCTTCAGACGCTCCGGGACGAGAAGAGCGCTCATATCTCCGGCGGCATATACCATGAGCTGCAGGTGCGCATGACGTACAACTCCAACCATATCGAGGGCAGCAAGCTCAACGAGGAGCAAACGCGGCTCATCTTTGAGACCAGTACCATCGCCGTGGACGAGGCCATCCCTGTGGATGACGTCATCGAGACCGTCAACCATTTCCGGGCCATTGACTATGTGTTAGACCAGGCGGAGGCGCCGCTCTCCGAAGCCGTCATCAAAGAACTGCACCGCATCCTGAAACAGGGAACCAAGGATTCCACTCTGCCATGGTTCGCTGTGGGCGACTACAAGAAGCGCCCCAATATGGTCGGTGGCCTTGAGACCGCCAAGCCAAAGGATGTCCCCGCCCGCATGAAAAACCTGCTCGACGGATACGAAGCCATCGAGGCCGTCTCCATCAACGACATCATTCGGTTTCACTGGGAGTTTGAGCGCATCCATCCGTTCCAGGACGGCAACGGCAGAGTCGGCCGGCTCATCGCCCTCAAGGAGTGTCTCCGCCACGGCATCGTCCCCTTCCTCATCGAGGATGACAAGAAGCTATACTACTACCGGGGTCTGGCCGAATGGGAGCACGAAAGAGGCTGGCTGACCGATACCTGCCTGGACGGCCAGGACACTTTCCGCCGCCTGCTGGATATGTTTGAAATACAGTGACAACAGATGCGATAGCTCATGGGTCGCTATTGGGGGTTCATATTAAAGAAGAATGTTTGATCTGCAAGGCGCCGCTGGAGTACCTCGAAGCGGACGTACTCATGGAGTGCGGGATATGCCACAAGAAGGAGCTGAGCAAGACCCGGTGCGTCAACGGCCACTATGTGTGCAATGACTGCCACACCCAGGGGCTGGACACTATCATCGGGCTGTGCATGGCCGAGACCTCCAAGGACCCCATCGAGATCATCGAGAAGATGATGGCCGTTCCCTTCTGCCATATGCACGGGCCGGAGCATCACGTGATGGTCGGCGCCGTGCTGCTGACCGCCTATAAAAACGCCGGCGGCGATATCGACCTGCACAGTGCCCTGGTGGAGATGATGAACCGGGGCAAGAACGTCCCCGGCGGTGCCTGCGGCTTCTGGGGCGCGTGCGGGGCGGGGATCAGCTCCGGTATGTTCGTCTCCATCATCTCCAAGTCCACACCCCTGGCCGTTGAGCCTTTCGCCCTCTCCCATCAGATGACCGCAAGCTCTCTTGGGCGCATAGGCGAGATCGGCGGGCCACGGTGCTGCAAGCGGGATTCCTTCCTCTCCATCCTCGCCGCCATCGACTTTGTAAAAGAGCACTTCGGCATTGAAATGGAAAAGCACGATGTCGTCTGCGGTTATTCTTCCCAGAACAACCAGTGCATCGGGAAACGCTGTCCGTTCTCCAAAGCGAATCATTGATACAATTACTGTTTGAGGGAGGCACGTCTGTGCCTCCCTCTCTTCATACATATATCACTTCTTCGTAGACGATCTCCCGGGCGCGGGCGGCG
>CANRNF010000106.1 GCA_947631865.1 uncultured Oscillospiraceae bacterium
CCCTCGCTGGCGAGCATGTCCGGCACCACCGCCAGCAGCGGGATGTTGGGATAGGTCTGGGTGAGGTAATCCTCCTCGTGGATTTGGTCGTCGAACAGATAACGGAGGATAACAATCGCCGCCGCCAACACGAAACCCACCAAGGCACCGATCACCGTATTGAGGGTATAGCTGGGCGAAGTCCGCTCGGAGGGCACCACTGCGTAGTCCACGATACGCACATCGCTGCCGTCCACGATGGACGCGATGCGCTCCGGCAGCACCTGGGTGATGGTGTTGGCGATCCGTTCCGCCTCGTAGGGGTCGGGGCTGGTAACGTCGATATCAAATATCTCGGTGGAGTTGACAGAGCCAGACTCGATCATGTCGTACAGTTCTTCGTAGTCGTACTCCAGCGAGCACTGGTCTATGATATCCTCCAGGGTGGTACGGCTTTTTAATATCACGATGTAGGTATCCACCAGGCTCTGGGCCGCGGTCAGCTCCGCCGATGATATGCTGAAGGATGTGCTGCCGACGGAAATACTGGAGTTGTTGACGTACATCATCGCTGTCGAGGTATACATCGGCGTGATGAGGTAATACGTCACGGCAAACGCCGCCGCTGCCACCAGCAGCGTAATGGCTATGATGAATTTTGCTTTTCGCAGCAAGACCTGCGCGACCTTTAGCAGGTCGATCTCGATCTCGTCTGTTTCTGGACGGTTGTCGTACATGTCCTTCTCCTGTCTTCTTCGTCTTTTGTATGTCCCTTACGGAAGCTTTCAGCTCAACGCCTCGGCCCGCTGGAACTGTCGCTCTATCCTGCCGCCCTGCCTGCTTGGCGAGGCCTCTCCCGCCATCGTGAACGAGATGGACATGAGTTTCCGCTTCTGCGTCTCTGTCAGGGTTTTACCCTCACGTTTCCCCTGCAAGATCAGCTTCTGCTCTCTCAGCCATCTGTTGAGCCACACGCCTCCCGCAACATAGTCTCGCGGTATGGCAAGATTCCCGTTGGTGAGGTAATAATCCTTTACCATCTCAAAACACTCATCCCAGTCATTCTCCCTAGTTTTATCCCACACCATGTTGATCCGCTCCAACCGGCGGATCCTCTCTTCCGGGAGCGTTCCCTTCGCGTATTTCATCCGGCACCTGGACAGCCACTTGCCCAGCTTATACCCGTCCGCGGCCACATAAGTCACCGGCGCGTCCGCCGCCCCATGTTCTTTGTAATATGCCTCCGCTTCCGCATAACCCTTCTCCCACGCAAGGTCGCTCTTCAATTCCCAGCGCATCCCAAGCGCGTCCAGCTGTGCTATCCGTTCCGGCGTCAGGCTGCCGCGTCGGCCGGGTGCGCATCGGTACATCTGCCGCAGACTGGCCAGCCAGCCATACAACTGCACGCCGTCTTGGATATACCCGTGCGGGACCTCCAAATCTCCATGCTGGACACGGTATGCCCGCGCCGCCTCGTAGTTGCGGTTCCATGAATAATCTGCCGCGTCCCAAATCATGCCCAAGTCATCCAGCATTTGAAGCCGTTCTGGCGTGCAACAGGGGACCTTGGACCCGGATCGCCGAAAATTTCGGATTGCAATGATCCATGTGCCAAGGGCCAATCCGTCTTCTGTGATATAGTCACCCGGCACGTTCAAGTCGCCATATTCTTCCCGGTATACCTGGCAAGCTGCATAGTGCCTCTCCCAAGAAACATCACTGACAGTGCCCCAGCGCATACCCAGCGCGCCCAGCTTCGCTATGCGTTCTTCGCTGAGCGCGCCTTCCTTCTTCCCGGCGCGTACACGCCGCTGGACCTGAATCCAACTGCCAAGGGAGTATCCCTCCGGCGTTTTGTATCTCATGGGCACATCCAGGTTTCCATGCTCCCGCCAGTACGCTTCTGCGCAGACATACATTGTCTCCCAGGAAGCTACCAACACGTCTTCCAAGGCGTTGAACAGTTCCCGGCACTCGCGCACTTCATCGATCACCTGAAACCGCTCCGTCACGATCTTTTCGCGGCCCCCGAATCCATCGTAGCGTGTAACTGCCGTCTGCATCTCATCCTCCAGTGCGCCGATGCTGTTAAGGCCTTGGAAGTTGTTCACGATGTCGAAGATCACGGGCGTGTCGGTCTTCCCGGCGGACAGCGCGCGACCTACTTGTTGCTTATAGATGATAGGTGAGACGGTAGGCCGGAACAGGATCACCCCGTCCACATCCGCCACATGGATGCCCTCGTTCAGCGCATCGATACAGAACAGCAGGCGCAGATGCTGCTCATCGTTATCAGCCTTGAAGTCCTCAAAAGACGATCGTGTATCCGGCTGCATGGTATAGAACCAATACACGTGCGGCTCAACATCCAATCTGCCAAACCATTCAGAAACATGACTCATACCTTCCCGCATGGCATGTATGTTGGAGGTGAACACGATATATTTCCCGGTGCGCTCGGTCATGTGCTTGTCAAAGACCACATCCAGACCGTCCGCTTTCTCCAGCGCCCGGCGCAGCGCTTCGTAATACTGCTCAGCGGCATCCCGCGTTGCCTGGCTGTTCGCTCTTTCTATCTGCTCCCGCAGCCGCACCATCTCATTTTGGTACATATGGGCCGTCACCACATACTTCGGTGCGGGCAAGATCCCCCGGACAATGGCCTCGCCCAAGCTTATCTCACTGGCTACACAACCGTTGAACAGTTCCTCAGCCAAATCTCTGTTATTGTCAAGGTAACGCACCGCCGTGGCGGACAGACCCAGCATTGGAGCCATAGGATACGTTTTGCGAAGCCGCTCAATCCCCAATGACCACTGAGCCGCACCGGCACGATGAAACTCATCGTACACGATGATATCCGGCTGAATATCCTTTATCTCCGGCTCGCTCATCATCATGAGCTTGGCATAGGTATAAAACTCGATGTTCTCTGGCTCATAGCCGCAGGAGGCTTTTACGTTCTCAAGCTGGGTCTTGAATATGTACTCGCTGGGGGACAGCCAGCAGATGGTCTTATCCGGGTTGTCCTCGCACAGTTTGAACGCAATAAAGGACTTACCCGTCCCCGTGGGATGGATGACAGCTGCCTTGCCGGTTTTCGCCAGCATGGCGACCACGGCGTCATATGCTTTTCGATTGTGTTCAAAAAGCTTGATCATGCCGCCATCCCCTCATAGCATTTACTACTTCAAGCTCCCCATTTCATGCCGATTTTGTCCAACATCTCACGGCGCTTCACCACCCGGGGAGACTCTGTTTTCTCCGTGTCCTGCAGGGCACGCCGCTGCCACTGAACCCATTGTCCCAGCGCCAGACCGTCCGGGGACTTATACGCCACCGGCATATCCAGTGTTCCGTGCTGGCGGTAATAGCTGGCCGCCTCCGCATACGCCCGGTCCCACTGGTTGTCATAGCTGTTGCCCCACTCCATCCCAATGGCGTCCAGCCGGGCGATCTGCTCCTGGGTGAGCTGTCGCCTCCCATTCTCTTCCCGCCGGGCATGCCTCATGTTCCGAATCCAGGCGCCCAAGCCAAAGCCGCTGTCTGTTTTATATCTCGCCGGCACGTTCAGATCGCCGTGCTCCTGGTAATAGCGCTGCGCCTCCAGGTAGCTCTGTTCCCACTGCATGCTGGGAACTACCCACTTCATGCCAATGGCGTTCAACCGGTCGATCCGATCCTGCTTCATCTTCCCCCTTCGGTATTGTTCTCTCTGGTCAGATATCCAACTGCCAAGTGGGAAGCCCGCAGGAGACTCATATGCATTCGGCACATCCAAATGCCCGTTCCGGTCATAGTATTCCTTCGCAGCAACGTAGCCGATCTCCCATTTTCGATCCCAGCCCTTTCCCCAAATCATCCCCAGCTCGTCAAGCTTTGCTATCTTTTCCTCCGTCAACTGAGAGGATCCGCTTTTCCTCAAAGCGCGCATTTTATTCAGCCACTGGCCCAGCCGGACCCTTTCGGAGTCGACATAGGTGGCCGAAACGCGCAGATCTCCATGCGCTCTGTGGTACCGCATCGCCGCGGCATAATTTATTTCCCACTGGTAGTCCGGGACGTTCCAGAGCATCCCGATTTCATCCAATGCCTGGATCCGTTCCGGCGATAAAAACCGCACCTTCACACCATTCTTGCGGTATGTGCGGAGGTTCGATATCCATCTCCCCAATTGGACACCATCTTCCGCCACATATGTAGTAGGGACGCGCAGATCGCCGTGACGCATGTAGTACGCCTGGGCACATTCATAGTGACGTTTCCAGGAACGCTCCGTAAAGTAATCCCACTCCATCCCAATGGCGTTCAGCCTCGCAATACGGTCTTCGCCCAAGGTCCCGATTATTTCGCCCTTGTACACCCGCCGCTGGTTATTGAGCCACGCTCCCAGAGACAGCCCGTCCTCCGTCTTGTATTTGAGCGGGACATCAAGATCGCCAAATGTTTCAAAGTACTGTCGTGCGCGGTCATACATCGTATCCCAGGTAGCCGACAGCGCCTCTTCCAATGCATCGAACAGCTGGCGGTAATCACGGACTTCATCCACCACCTTGAATCTCTCCGTGATGATCTTTCCGCCGTCCCCGGAGCCCTTATAATAGGTGATCGCTGTCCGCATCTCCTCCTCGATGTACCCGATGCTGTACAGCCCCTCGAAGTTGTTCACAATGTCGAAGATCACGGGCGTGTCGGTCTTCCCTGCGGAAAGCGCCCGCCCTATTTGCTGCTTATAGATGATGGGCGAGACGGTAGGCCGGAACAGGATCACCCCGTCCACATCCGCCACATGGACACCCTCGTTCAGCGCGTCGATACAGAACAGCAGGCGCAGATGCTGCTCATCGTCATCGTCTTTGAAGTCCTCAAAGGATGACAACGTATCCGGCTGCAGGGAATAAAACCAATACACATGCGGCTCGGCATCCAATCTGCCGAACCACTCGGACACATGGCTCATGCAATCCCGCATGGCATGGATGTTGGCGCAGAACACGATGTATTTCCCGGCCCGGCTGGTCATGTGCTTGTCGAAGATCACGTCCAAGCCGTCCGCCTTCTCCAACGCCCGGCGCAACGCCTCGTAATACTGCTCCGCAGCACTGCGGACCGCCCCGTTGCGCGCTTTGTCTATCCGTTCCTTGAGCCGCTCCAGCTCGTTTTGATACACGAACGACGCCATCACATACTTGGGCGCGGGCAGGATGCCCCGCACGATGGCCTCGCCCAGGCTCATCTCACTGGCCACACATCCGTTGAAAAGCTCCTCGCATAGATCTCTCTTATTATCGAGGTAACGCACTGCCGTAGCAGACAAACCAAGCATCGGGGCATTGGGATACATCCTGCGCAGTCTCTCGACGCCCAAAGACCACTGAGCCGCGCCGGCACGGTGAAACTCATCGAACACAATGACATCCGGCTGAATATCCGCTATTTCCCTCTCGCCCATATTCATGAGCTTGGCATAGGTATAAAACTCGATGTTCTTCGGTTCTCCGCCGCCGGCGGCCTTGAGATTCTCAAGCTGGGTTTTAAAAATGTACTCGCTGGGGCCCAGCCAGCAGATGGTTTTATCCGGCTCGTCCTCGCACAGCTTGAAGGCAATAAAAGACTTGCCCGTCCCTGTGGGATGGACTACAGCGGCAAGTCCCTTTTCATCCAGCATTTTCCGCACGACGCGATAGGCTTTCTCATTGTGCTCATACAGTTCTATGCCCATGCGCCGCACCTCCCTCGCTCGACCACATAATCAGCATTATGTAGTTGGAGAATAACTGAACACCAAATTACGCACAAATTATAGCGAATAGAAGTACTATTGTCAACCCTACATACCCCCCCCCGCGGCATCTGGAAGTGACAAATTTGTGCATTTTACCAGAAAAATGGGCACACTGAAGCAAGGGTGCTCAAATCAGCTATGCCCAGAATGATTAAGATTTGTGCATACGCCGACAAGCCGGCCACGCATTTGCCTTCATGGTGAATGGGTGGCCGGTTCTTTTTGCATCCTTCAGCGCCATCTATAACCACATAATGCTGATTATGTGGTAATCAGATAATCCGTTTATATCAGCAGCGGCAGGCGTTCGATCTGCCGTTGCTGTTCTGTTCCTGTGCGGCTTGTATAGATTCGGGTGGTATCGATGCTGGCATGGCCCAGGATGTCCGCCAGGCGAACGATGTCCTTGTATGCCTTGTAATACGTCCGTGCGAACAGATGCCGCAGGTTATGAGGGAATACCTTTTGGAGCGCCACCCCCGCCTTCTCCGCCAGCCGCTTCATCATCTTCCAGATATTGCTCCTGTCCAAGGGCTTCCCCGCCCGGGTCACGAAAATCTGTCCGGAGTGGATGCCATGCCGCTTGCAGTAAGCCAGAAGGATCTTGCACAGCTTCTTCGGCATGAGGATCGTCCGTATCTTCCCCTTACAGCGGATCTCCGCCTGTCTCCGCCGGGCGCTCTCCACCGTGATGGCCCGCACCTCGCTCACTCGGATGCCGGTGGAACCAATGGTCTGCACCAACATTTCCAGCCGCTCATCGCCCACACGTTTCGCCGCCATGAGCAGCTTTTCATAGTCACGCTGGGTGAGTTCCCGTTCCCCGTCCGTAAATGTGCTCCGCTGGAGTTTGAGCAGCCGCAGCTTCCACTCCGGGTGCCCGGCAAACTCCAGAAACCGGTTCACCGCTGTCAGCATGGAGTTGACGCTGGATGCGGCATATCCCCGCTTCTGCAGATCCTGTTTGAACGCGATGAGCGTGCACTTATCTTCCACGTTCCCGCCGCAGAACAACCGCAGCTGTTCAACGTCGTGTAAGTATTTGCTGACCGTCGCCTCGCTGCATTCCCGCTCATGCAAATACATACAAAATGACGTTATTGATTCCCTACTTATCAGCATAGCAAGACCTCCTTTCGGTTATTCTACCCAAAAGGAGCTGATAAAGCATATCAAGCACCGTTTTCCGGACATTTCACCTATTTTCCCATACTTCGTTACATATATAATAAAACTGCAAAGTGTATTATAACACACGCATCGAGATATTACTATCCCTTTTCGGCACTTTTTCGACCTGCTTTTTCCGCATATACTATCTCCAAACGGTATAGAGGTTGGAGATACGAATGATACAAAACACAGGGCCAGGCGCCAGAGTACGGGAGTATCGATCAAAACTTGGGCTGACACAGGAACAGTTTGCCGAGATGACAGGGCTTACTGTGAATTACATCGCCCGCGTAGAGCGTGGCGAAGCTTTCCCCCGGCTGGATAACCTGGTAACTATCATCAACTCCTTGGGCGTTACAGCCGACGCCATCTTCTGCGACGTGATAGACAAGTCAACGAACTACCCGATCTCATCCCTGGCGCAGGAATTGGACGCACTCTCACCCAATGACAAACTACAGATCATGGAGGTCCTCCGCGTTTTGATCCGTCAGGCAAAGGACAGGGAGCAAGATCACGCCACATGAGATCTCCCGCCGCCATATTCGGCAGTTTGATAAGCGCCAGCCGTACACACCCACAGGCGTGTTAGCTTTGAGAATGTGTAAAGATACGTTTCAAAGAATGAAACGTGGTCTTTACACA
>CANRNF010000107.1 GCA_947631865.1 uncultured Oscillospiraceae bacterium
GGCGTCATGCAGAAGGGCGCCCACGGCGTGGACATGGGCCGGAACATCTTCCAGAGCGAGCACCCCGAGGCCATGGCCCAGGCGGTGGCCATGATCGTGCACAAGGGCGCCACCGACAAGGAGGCCCTGGAGTTCTATCACGACGCCATAAAGGCGTAAGCCTTCCTCATACGCGCATAAGACCGGGCGCCCCGGGCGTCCGGTCTTTATCTTCTGAGAAAGGGGGGACCGGCCTATGGTCGCTTCCGTCATCCGTATCTTGCTGCCCATCATGACCGCCTTCGTCTGCGGCATGGTCTGCCGGCGGCTGCATATCCTGGACGCCTCCGGGTGCCAGACCTTAAAAAACCTGGTCAGCTACATCATGCTCCCGGCGGTGCTCTTGAACGCGTTTTTGTTCGCGGACTACACCGTCCAGTCCCTGAGCGTCATCATCGTGGTGTTCGTGGCCGTGACGGCGGAGTTCGCCCTGGGCTTTGCCCTGCGGAAGTTCTTCCCCGGCCGGGGCGGCGCCATGCCGTTTCTGTTCGCCACCATGGAGTGCGGCTCCATCGGCTACCCCCTGATCGCCATGCTCTTCGGTCAGCAGGGGACCAGCGACATGGCCATCATCGACGTGGGCCACACGGTGTTCCTGTTCCTGCTGGTGGTGCCCATTTTGAAGATCACAGAGGGGGAGAGCCCCAAAATAAAGGATGTGGCCCGGCAGGCGCTCACGTCCCCCGCCTTCGACGCTATGCTCATCGGCATCGCCCTTGGCCTGCTGGGGGTGGACGAGTGGCTGGAATCCAACGCCGGCTATGATATCTACGCCGCCGTCATCAACTACATCACCGCGCCCACCGGCGTGCTGGTGCTGCTGACCCTGGGCCATGACGCGGCGCTGGATAAGTCCCTCATGAAGCCGGTCGCCATGACCGCCATAGGTCGGCTTCTGGTGATGTGGGCATTTTGCGGTGTGAGCATAGCCGTCATCTCCCTGTTTGGAGCCATCCCCAAGTCCATGCTCTTTGCGCTGATGCTGGCCTTCTCCCTGCCGGCCTCCTTCGTCATCCCGGTGACGGGAAAGTTCGAGGGTCAGCGGGACTATGTGTCTGCCACCATGTCCCTGAGCACGCTTTTGACCCTGGCGGCCTTCGCGGTCCTGGCCGTGTTCGCCATGCGGGGATAAATGCCGACCTAAAATTACATACAAAAAAGCTCCGGTCGAAGCCCGGTGCTCGTAAGACAGTATGACCCCGAAAAAATGAACATCTGGCAACTGCCTTACGGAATTGGAATTGGACAACAGACAGCGGATGGTGCTGAAATGCGCCATCCGCTGTCTGCTTTGAATTGGTTAAAAACTTTGAAGTATGTCACGCAATGAACCCCGGTTTTCGAGGGGTGCCGTATAGTATCATTCTCCCCTCAACCTTGACGATCTGAACCCGTTGCGCCGCAAGGGATTCAGAAGCCCTAAAGCGTGACATATGACCCCATGAACTCATGGCATTACAAGCGCCGCGATAAATAATTAAATAATTTGAAGTATGTTACGCAATAGCCTCCGGTTTTCGGGGTGCGCCATATACTACCCTTACCCCCCTGACTTTGGCACTCTGAAAGCCTTGCGGCGCAAGGGGTCTGACCGGCCAAAAGCGTCACATCGAAGCCTTGTTTTCACCGGGTCACACATATAGCAGCAAATCGTTAAGTATTTTTAAGTATGTCCGCATATAGGCCCCGGTTTTCGGGTGGTGCCATATACCACCATTACCCCGCTACGTTTAACGGCTCCAACACCTTGCGGCAGAGGGGGTACAGAGCGCCTAAATGCGGACATCTACCCCTGATGTGTAAGGCAAGGAACGGATACTACAAGAGGAGCGACAGCAGAAATGGCTGTCGCTCCTCTTACAGACAGGGGGAGCAGAAGCGGGCGAGGCTGTCAATGGCGGTTCAGAGAGCCGTTCATCTTGACCATTGACAGCAACGGCGGCTTCTGCTAGGGATGCTTGTACTGGAAACGTGGCCGGGGTGGTATTTCAGGCTCGTCATTTATCACCATCTTCATCCGTATGATGCTGACGTTATGTTCCTGCTTGCATTTATGGCAAAAGAGGGGGAAGTTCAATAATACCGTGTCTTTATATACTCTTATCCTTGTCTTGCTCCTGCAAATGGGACAATGTACCCACCTGGACTGTGATTCTTGATCCATAATATAACACCTCATAATAGTGGCTCTACTTCAAGTGTCTAGCTGGCTAAAACACAAGGTACAAAGTGAACATACTCACTCGCGACAGGGCCGCAAGCGGGTGTGATGTTATTCATCGCTTTGTTGTCATGCTCCCAAGTAGCGCATGATGAGGGTGAAAACCTCGGCGCGGTGGTCACGCCTGCGGGACGGATGGTGTCATCGCCATAGCCGGTCAAAAGGACGTTGCAGATTGCCCCCGCACGGCGCTATGCACATAGCTCTGGACGGAGCCGTATAGTGGTAGAACACCAAGGATGGAACTGCCCGCCCCGGGTCGGCCGTCATGTGGTCAACATGGTATCAGTCACTTTAAGCCGAAAACGTCTTGCATGGCATGATACTGTTTCATTATTTCTGGATAATATGCCGAATACAGAGCAACCGCATTTTCACGATCTTCGTCGGACAATCCTGTATCTTTCTTATCCTCAATACTCATATCCTTATCCACATAAAGAAGATATCCCGTGCCTCTTTCATCACCGTTTTCACCTTTTTTATAAAGGACTAAACCGTACTCCTTAATCCCGTTACACATAAAACTAGGCCAAACAATAATACCGATCGTGCCGCTTTCATTGTTGCTTGATAAGCAGCCAGAAAACGCAAACGGCGCTGGCTTGCTGACCAAGTAGGAGTATTCTGAAAAATCCGCATCTGACACATAGGTTCCAAAAGAGCCGGGAAAGTGAGTGAAAGAACCGCCAACATACTTGCCGTATGCAAAGAAATTGACGCCCCAAACCAGCACGAAAGCTAAAAGCAGGAATAGAATGGCGAGAAAAATTCTTTTCTTCAAAACGATTCCTCCGTTTCTGATGACGTATTTTCTAAAGAGTTATAATTCGATCGCACATTTTTTTAATATCCTCGTTGTGCGTCACCAGCACGACCGTTTTCCCGGCCAGGTTGAACTCGCGCAGGATGTCCATCACGACCCCGGCGTTATCCGAGTCCAGCGATCCCGTCGGTTCATCGGCAAGGATGACATCGTTTTTCTTATAAAACAGCCTTGCCAGCGCTACCCGCTGTTGCTCCCCGCCAGAGAGTGTATAAACCTTTTGGTCAGCTTTTCCGTACAGTCCAACTCGCGTCAGTGCATCTTCAAGCGTTACGCCGCTGCGGTTTTTTCGGCGGACGATCTCCAGATTCTCCCGCACCGTTTTTGTCTCCACCAGGGCAAAGTTCTGGAAGATGAATCCGATCCCATTGCCCAAAAGCTCAGCCTGCTCCGCCCTGGTCCGTATCGAGCGGCCATCGTACAGCATCGTCCCGCTGGTCGGCGTCTCTATCGTGCCGATGATATTGAGCAGCGTCGTTTTCCCCGTTCCACTTTTTCCGGAAAAGCACACAAATTCTCCGCCGGGAATGGAGAAGGACAAGTCCGCAAAGAGTGTGTGCTCCCCAAAACGCTTGGTTATGTTTTTTCCCTCAATGTTCATAATGCCCCCTTGATCACGGCGTTCAGGCCGATTTGTTCCATCTTTTTCAGCTTTCTTCCGCTGACGGCCAGTTCAAGCACCAAAAGCACAGCGCCCCAAAGGATCACGCTGACCGGGCTGCCGTAATTTGTTATCCTCGTGATAACGGCCCCGGCGAGTACACACAGCGGTATTACGACCAGTGGTGTCAGATAGACACTTGGAGCGCGTGAAAACCGGCTGTAACCCAGGACCGTCTTGACGGCAAATTCCACGCCGCTGGAAACATAGATCAACTGGATCGTGAAAACGATGGAAAAAAATTCGATGATGAAAAGCAGTACGGATATCCCGATCATTGCCTTGGCGTTTCGCTCCATGATACCCTGATAATGCTTATACTGCTCGTATGCGTTTGTGAACGTGAAATTTCTCTCCCCAAGGCCGTGGTCCTCGGCGAATTGCCTCAGAGTTCCGTCCTCCATAGGATACAGGGTATCCTCCGTGATGCGCGTGGCATTAGGGTACCAGGAGGATTCGGTCCTTTCCATCATGTCCAGAATAATGATCGGCTCATTGAGTATGTCGCTGCCATAAAGCTTTGAGAGGGTGTTGATAGCCAATACATCGGTGCTGCCCGTGTAGGACGAGATCACCAATGCCTCGTCCGCTGCGTCAGCATCAAAGCTGTTTTCGTTCAGTAATATGCTTTTTGCCATTTGAACGGCGCTGTCAACGACCTCCGACCGGCACTTGCTGGGATAAAACATATAGACATGATTTTCCTCACAGGCGTGCAATGCGGCGGCAAGTCCGCTGTCACAGCACAGAAACACATGATCAATGGCGTTATAATTCAGCAATACGGTGCTGTATCCATAGGACTCCATCTTATCCACGGCCCGGATGGCGTTTTGGGAAAATGTCCGGTCAAATTCATACCAAATATGATAATACCAATCCCAGCTCTCCATCGGGTCTGCCTCCGCGAGCGCACCGTTATCTCTTATCACGCAGTAATCAAGATTCCCCATGGACTGAAACAGCTCTTCCTGCCTGTTGTATTCGCCCAGCGTGACCACGATGACGCTGTTCGCCAGTACAAGCGCCGTTACAGCCAGCGTGATAAGCCCTTTCATGGTCTGCGTACAGAGGATGAGCCATCTGCCGCCGGATAGGAGGGCGAGGTCCCGTCGCACGGAAATGCGCGACCCCATCCAATATATTGCCGTGTTTATCGCAAGAAACAGCGCAAACAACAGGCAGATGAATGGGAACATAAATACATAATATATCCTGCTGAACAGCGCCGCTTCTCCCGCGAAAATCATAATACAAAGGCCATTATCGGTCGCTGCGTTCACTCGAAAGGCATAATCGGGGCTTTTGCCCATGGTGGCCTCGATGACCAGTTTCTTTTTTTTGACCAGTGTTTCATAATAACTCATCAGCAGGACCAGGCTAAAAACGACGCCCCACACCAGTAGGATGGTGGCGTACAGGCCCTTTGTCGTGCCGTTTTTTTCGTTGAAGTCTTTGACATGATAATACTGCGTCAGTTCAGAGACGGAAATATTTTTGAACCGTGCCGCGTCCAGGAGCGTTCCGGTAAAATAGAATTGATCCGATTCGTAGATATTGCTGATCTCGGAAAAGTCCTTGAATACCACCTGTACGTCGCCAAGGAATACGCTGTGATATACGCCCGGTTTTATTCCCGACTTTTCCAGCTCCGCCAGTGCGTTTTCAGTCCCATAAATCATTTTGACAGTCTCATATTCGGATTTATAGACCGTTTCCACATAAAAAACATCAAAATTGCTTTCGCGCAGCGCGGTCTCCAGTTCGTCCTTTGCAAGATACTCCGTGTCTTTGTCCCCGTATAGGTCGTACTCAAAAGTGATGCCCCAATATGTCTGCTCGAAGTTCGCCAGATGGTATATAGATCGCTCGCCCGTGGCAAGAAAGCCCAGCGCGAAAAGAACCACGGCGAGACAGCATTTCACGACTCTCATTTTCTATCACTCACTTTCCTGACAAAACGCACGCTGTTTCATTTTCTCGCGATTGGACCGTCCAACTGCTGCCCGTCATAAGACCAATACTCCTCGTGGCCGTCCAGGAACTGGAGGTACACATAGTCGTCCTCAAAACCGTAACCCGACAAGCCGCCACCTGCCTCGTGAAGCTCCTGCTCTAGCTCCCACAGCCGGTATACGTAGTCAGGCGCTGCCCGGATGCCCTCATCTGCCGTCCAGACCGTCTCGCCGTTGAAGGTCACAGTATCGACGTTTGTTTCCACGGGCAGGAACCAGTATTGGACCTTCTCAAAACCATTTGTGTTGCCCCATTTCAGTATGGGATGCTTATGCTCAACAGCAAGCGTATTTTCACCGTCCGCCGTATCGTAGTGCTGGCTTGCGGCGGTTATTCCGCTGTAGGTGTCTAACCAGCAGATGAAGATATGCTTTCCCGCTGGCGTGTCGATGAGGCAGACATCTTTCACATCCGCGGGCACCGGCACAACGCACCATTCGCTCAAAATGGCCCCGGCACCTGTGACGGCGGCGGCCGTCAGCACCACCGCCAGGAGGATTGCGACGAGCTTCTTCCACTTCTGCTTGCTCACCAGCGCCTTGAACTTCTTTCCGGTGCTCTCCACCTTTTCTTGCTCCGGCAGAGCTACGCACAGGGCGTCATACTCCGTCCGGCAGCTCTGGCAGGTATCCAAGTGAGTCTTCACCGCTGCCGCCGTGACATCGCTGACTACCTGATCGTGGTAGAGCGGCAACAGGTCCTGCACCACCTCACATGGCAGCACATATGCTCTATTCTCCTTGTTCATACCATTCCTTCCTTTCGCAATGTCTCTGTGATGGTTCTCCGGGCGCGGTGGTATGTCACCCGCGCCCAATTCTCTGTCTTTCCGAACAGCGAGGCGATCTCGGCAAAGGGCAGCTGGCCGAACACCCGCAGGGAGAATACCTCCTTGTAGGGCTCTGCCATGCATTGAAGAACCCGGTGGATTGCCAGAGATACGTCTCTGTCCTCCGCCCACCGCTCTACCGACAGGCCACTATCGGACACTGCGGTATTCTCGTCCAGGGGCACTTCCCGATTCCGCTTTTTCAGTCGATCCAGCCATATGTTCTTGGCAATAACACATAGCCATGTGTATAGACTGCTATCTCCTTGGAACTGACCGGCCGCGTTCACGGCTTTTAAAAAGGTCTCCTGTGTAATATCCTGGGCATCGGCGTCATTGCGACATAGGACCAGGGCATAGCGGTACACCGCCTCGTACTCGGCGCACAAGACATCCTCGGATATAATTTCTTTCTTCTTCCGGCCCACGGCCTCACCGCCTTTCTGTGCTTATTAGACGATCAAAAAGAAAAAACATTACAAAGATTTTTTATGTTTGTAGTAACTTTCTGCAAAAATTGCTTTTTACATCCCTCTGCTCATTATATAGGGTTAGTTTATTTTCCGCCAGCTTGCTGATGAAAACTAAATAGGAACGGCATTGCAAGATAATACTGTCTGCGTCACTGCATGACCTGCAAAGGGCCCCTTGCGCTTGTTCCCGCAAGCTATCCCAGCCAACGAGGGTTTGGGGAGCATGATCCCCACAAGATTCCGCGGGGATAATATGAGCCGGAGGCGAAATTACCTCTACGTCAAAAAGCGTCCCGTGGGACGCGCAGCCAGCTCCGGCACGGAGCTGATCAAAGGGTCTTAGGGATGCTGCCCTAACAAGCAAAAATGGACGAACCCGGCGTAGCCGAGATCGTCCATTTTTCGCATGTGTGTACCACTATGCATTGCTTGCCAGTTATGCGCGGAGCAAAATGACTGGC
>CANRNF010000108.1 GCA_947631865.1 uncultured Oscillospiraceae bacterium
TGATAGAAGCATTGCCGCCACGAGCATCATCGTCAACATACGTTTGAATCGTTTTTTCATCGTCTTCTCCTTTCTTTATCCGCACGCATGCTTTGCTGCTTCCCGTTTTCCAGGGGAACAACTTTTATTCTTCCACCGGTACGCAAAACAGCTCCATCACCAGCTTCTGGAGCTGTTCTTCATCCGGATAGAATTCGATCAATTCCTTTTTCACGTTTTCCCCTTCGATAGATACAAAGCCTTTCAGGGTATAAGCGTCCAGGTCAGCACTGAGTTCAGATAATTCGTCTATCGCGCAGTCCGTGACCAGATAGTCCGCCACCGCACTGAAAAGCGTCAGCGCAAAGCCATCGTCTGCATCCAGCTTCTCCCGGATCACATCCGCCAGAGCCATCACATAAACAGCTTGGCGGCGCATGCGGGAGGTGTTGCTGTCATCACCGGGCATCCGCATCCGCTCGTGGACAAAGTTGTATGCGTGCTCCCCCATCAGGTGAACGGTCGCTCCTTGTACCAGGGTGTCGTCAATGCCAGTGAAATCATCCTCAATGGTGACCGTAACGCCTCCTACTGTGTCATTAAGGATCGGAATGGCCCCCATTGTCAGAGACAGGTAATTGTCAATGGGCACATTGCAAAGCAGTTGGCTCACCGTGTTCACTGTGTTTTCACAGCTCTGCTTCAGCCCGTCGCCGTAGGCATATGCGTAGCAGATCTGATGAGTTGTCGTGCCGATGGATTTCCCATCGCTGCCCAGAATTGGGACCTCCGCCATGGTATTACGGTCGATTTGGAGGATGGTGCAGGTCTTTTCCCGGCTGTTGAGGATGGCCAGGGCCAGATAATCTGCCATGGCCTGACTCCGATGCCCCTCATGCTGCTCCTGTTCCATGTCATCTGTGCCAATCAACAACAAGGTGGAGATGTCAGGGTCAAGGCAGCACTCTTCGCCACCGATGGTAATATGTTTTTCTACCCTGCTTCCCTCGGAAACAGGGACGGAGATCGTTCCTGCGCCTTCCGGCGGCTTCTCTCTCATGTGCTCCAACGTATCCAACAAGATGACGACCAACACAAATAACACGATGGTTGAAGCCGCGGCAAGAACACCCTTCAGCCTGGACTTTCTCATCCCCGCCATTCCCTTCACTACATAATCCACATTACGTGGTGAACGGACGCTTCCAGAAATGCAAAAACGCCGGTCGCTCATCCTCCTTGATAGGTGAATAAGCGGCCGGCGCAGTGCCCACGACCAGGTGAAACCGCTATCGTGAGCGGCCTTTGAGCATGACAAAATGGGCGTCCCCGTTTTGGGTATGCCCCGCTCGTGACAACAAATCTATGCTTCTTCCAGCTCGCCGTGATTTTCGGCACCGGAATCATCAATTAAGGCTTGACTATTGCATCGCAAGCAGTTATAATAAACGCACTTAAGTGATAATTGATTGTTGTCACCACATAATGTGGATTATGTAGTTTTTTCTATATCAGCAGAGGCAGATGTTCGATTTGCCTCTGCTGTTCTATACTTGTACGCGTCGTATAAATGCGTGTTGTGTCAATGCTCGCATGGCCAAGAATGTCCGCCAGCCTGACAATGTCCTTATATTTCTTATAGTATGTTCTGGCAAACAGATGACGAAGATTGTGAGGAAACACCTTTTTCGCCTCTACTTTTGCCCGTACTGCCAGACGCTTCATCATACCCCAAATATTGCTCCGATCCATCGGGCGGCCAGTCCGGGTCACAAACACCGGGCCATGCCGGATCCCCCGTTTCCTGCAGTATACCGCTAAGTCCTTGCACAGCTTCTTTGGCAGCAGGATTATACGTATCTTCCCCTTGTTGTGGATCACCGCTTGGCGTTTCCGCAGGCACTCCACCGTCACAGCCTGCACCTCGCTTACACGAATGCCAGTAGCAGCAATGGTCTGCACCAGCAGCTCCAACCTCTCATCTCCCTCGCTCCTCGCGGCCCTGAGCAGTTTTTCATAGTCCTGCTGAGTCAGCTCTCTTTCTTTTACGGAAAAGATAGTCCGCTGCACCTTCAGGCGACGCAGCTTCCACTGAGGAAATCCGGCAAAATCAAGGAAACGATTCACAGCCGCCAACATGGAATTGATGCTGGCGGCTGCATAGTTCTTTTCCTGAAGATCTTTTTTGAAAGCGATCAGCGTGCCCTTGTCTGTGATCTGGCCCCCGCAGAACGATGCCAACACACCAACATCGTGCATATACTTCGCCACCGTGGCCGCGCTGCATTCTCGTTCCTGCAGATATGCCCGGAATCCTTCCATTTCTTTTCTTTGTATCAAAAGCATTCTTCGCATCCTCCTTTCGCTCATTTTACACGATAGGAGGTTTTTTCGGATATGGAGTTTTTTTGGGAGGAATACGCCTTCCCTGCTATTCCACGCAGATCGCAATCCTCTTGTGACGGAGAAGCGCAGCTGGTATAATGAAGCTAGAGCGGATTCATTTTCAGCTTTCCGCCATGTGGAATCCCAAGCAGCAATGAGGGGGCACAATATGGATATCGATCTTACAGGGCGCACTACTCAGGTCATTACATGTTCGAAGTGTAACTGTCAGTTTCTCTTCAGGCCATCCGAGCAAACATACAGAAATGGGAAGCCATCGCTCTGTCCCAACTGCTACAGGAAGAAACGAGATGAACAGAAAAAGAAAAAAGACAAGTTGGCAGCTGAGAGGCGCAAACGTGAAAAGGAACTGGAAAGAATACAGTTTGACGAGCGATTAAAGTCCTGGCAGGTCGTTGCTTTGGATGATATCCACCCCGAAAACGATAACGTATTATATATTCTTGGGAATGGATTCGATATGATGCATGCCGTTCCGTCCAGTTATTATGCGTTTCGTGACACATTGGGAAAAAACAGTGACCTAAGATTCATGCTCGAGACATATTTAACCCCAGAGGACATCTGGGCAGATTTCGAAGACGCGCTTGCTCACTTCTACATGGAAGGTATGGGCAGTAGGTTCATCGTAGACAGTTGGTTAAATGATTTTAATGCTTACGATGAAGACGCACAGGTAGCTGATTATTATTTGGCTATAGAAGCGGCCGCAAATCCAATGACGACTATCTCCAGTGAACTTCCTCGCCGTTTTAGAAGATGGGTAGAATCGCTCGCCGTTGGCACTGATGACAGGCCACTCAAAGGTATATTCCGAAACGGGAAAGTCTTGTGTTTCAACTACACAGAGTTTGTTGAAACGATGTATGGCATCTCTAACAGCAATGTATGTTATATTCATGGCTGTCGTAAAAACAAAAAAGGCAGGCCTAAAGAAGACCTGATCTTAGGGCATCAACCTGGAGCAAGCGATGCTTCATATGATATTAAGGACCGTTATGCCTCAAGGCCAAAAGATACTTGGAGGAGATATTTACTTGATTCTGCACAAGATGAGGTCTTCCGGCTGGTCGCCGAAAGTGATCGTTCTCTGACCAAGGACACACATAGCATCATTGCCGCTCATGAGAACTTTTTCTCAAAGCTTTCAGACATAGAAAACATCATCGTGATCGGCCATTCACTCTCTCCTGTTGATCGGGATTACTTTGCAAAGATTACTGCCAGCATTCGTAACATAGAGCACGTTCGCTGGTTTTTTGGCTGTCGTGGGTTAAGAAACCTGGACAACATCGACCAAACGCTCACTGCTCTTGGGATCGACCGTTCCAACATCTATATTTTCCGCACGGATGATATATCTGTCACCCCGCTAACCCCCGCCCAATCTCCTGCAAGTTCACAGCGCGTGCCACGAGAAAAGAAACTCTGCACTTCTCCAAGCGGCAAATGGACTGTCAAAAGTCTCCACTCGGAGTTATTAATTGTGAACAACATCTCTCATTGCACTGACTATAGGATTACCTTTTCGTATCCAACAAATTGCGCAACATTTCTTCAATCTGATGAGTATCTATTTGTTATCCTTAGAGGTTCATGTCCTGGTATCTTTTTCTTCCATATGATTGACGGTCACTGGAATTTTATAAGAGAGTTGGAACACATACCTTACCAGAGTGTTCTCAACAGGCGTCTGACTCGCGTCATACAAAACAATGAACAACTCATATTTGTTTATAATAATCGTGTACGGAAATACAGTCTGTCAGATGGAACGCTCATCGCCAATCAAGCGCTGCGGAACGCCCGAAAACAAAGATACGATGGTATAGATGTCAGCAATCTCTTCATTCGGTGAGGAGGGATACATCTATATATTATAACTGCCTTATATGTGTATAGTCCTGTTTACCGTCTGAACATGATTGGTTATAGAACTACTCGATAAACGAACGCAATGTCCACGCTGTCTTATAATACTTGCCGCCTTTTATCACTTCATCGACCCGGATCTTCAACGGGGAATCATGAGGCAGATTCCTTCGTTCACCTAGCTTGCTTAGCTCTGTATCCAGTCTATCCTTGTCCAGGTAATAGTCAAATGACGTCCCTTGCTCGACCCGTTTGGGAAGTGTTGGATTCAATGCCTGAAAAAACGTTCCCCAGTTTAAGAGGCCAATAAAGATATCTCCATTCTCCTTCGGCCCAAAGTGAAGATACACATTTTCCACTGTAACTGGCCGCATTCCTGTGTTTTTCACTCTGATGTTATAAAAGCCAATGCTCTCATTCTCTTCACCAATCGTAAAGCCGCAGCTAATCGAAACTTCTATTTTCACTCTTTGAGGGAGCCAAAACGCAAACAAGGAAATGATAAGTGCCAAGGCTCCAAACACTGAGCCTGCCCAACTGCCGATCGCGCCGATCATTGTCCAGCGGAGGGATTCTTGAGCAAGATCCGCATCTGCCCTCATTGAAAATAGTATCTGCCCCCTCAAAGCATTCCCGCAGCATAATGCAAGAACAGCAAACAGGCTAATACATAGAACGATAGCCCACTTTCTTTTGTCCATACCCTTTCCTCCCACTATCTGATACCCCATCGGTACATGCATTCATCTTACGCAGTTACTCTTTGTCACTCGCTTTCGTCTCTGATGGCTTTTGCCGTTTTACTTCTTCCTGTTGCGCTGCACGCAGCTTTTCCAACACAGCGGCCCTGGTCCCATGCTTCTCAGCACCCTGTTTTATGACCACATTGGCATTGTCTTCATTCAAGGCACCGGGATACTTCTTTTCAAAAGAAATAAGGGCGTCTTTGGTGCGGGCTTCCTCCTCGTGGACAGAGGCATACAGCTCTTCATAGCATCCCTTCTCCATCGCATTCCTTATGAAAACCTGGGAATCCTCCGAAATCGCTTCCCAGCCGCCGTAAAGCTCGTTTACCGCACGGTCAACATCTGCAGAGGCTATAGGGATTCCCTTTTTCTCATGCTCTGCGAGAATACCAAGTATGTCGGACAGGTCATTTTATACTGCCTGCCCGCGCAAAGCTTCATGGCAACGAGGTATTCCGCTCTTATCGTCCGGACGGTCACGATGTTGGAGAAAGTCTTATAATACTCTGAAAATTCAGCCAGCCTTGGTGAGTAGGAGCTAGTCAGCATAAAATCCCCGTTCAGCCAGCCATTGGGCAAGCCGTATTTGTCTCCCACCCTGTTGATGGCATCCTTCATAGCAGAAGACGCCCGGATCACAGCGTCTATGTCCGCCGTCATATCCCGGAACCCGTAATTGGCCACAATAGCCGCGCCGCCTATCAGGATGATCTCCGCGGGCATATTCTTACCGTTCAACCTCCGGAATTCCTTCGCAAGTTCACGGAGGTAGAGATCAAGATTCTTCTTCGTAAATACCTTTTCGTTGTCAAAGGACATCCCGAACCTCGCTTTCCACGATGTTAAACCTCATGAATTCCGGGATCGCTTCCTTCCGCGCCCGTTCCTTTACGCTCTCATCCTTAGTTACCGCAAACGATGCCAAGACTCCTACCGGGTAGAGCGGCTCCTGCAGACTGCACCGGCGTAGGCTATCATACTCAGAACAGAGCGGCAGATCATTGACACGGCTGATATAGTCGAGCATTGCCAGCAGATACAGACTCTCGGGATACCATTCGCGCTGGTAGTAGGCGGTTATATCGTCCTTCTCCAGCGTATCCATGACGAAGCCAATGTCTCCTAAAGCCTTCAGTCTGTGGCAGACATTACTCTTGTAAAGCTCAAAGCTGCTGCGGGTGATAAGGTACGGTTCAAGGAGAGTCTCCATGGATACGCCCAGTTCTCTGGCGATCTTATAGATCGTCTCCGCCGTGCATTTCTCCAGCTTCGCTTTCCCGCTGCATATATCGTTGATCGTTGCATAAGGGATCCCGCTGTCTTTGGCCAGTCGGTATATTGTGATCTTTTTCTGCGCCATGAGTTCCTGTATCATCATCTCAAACGCCCTCTTTCCATCGCCATTATATCGGTTGACCGTTATATTGTCAATCTTATTTGCTTGCTACCCGGTCGTCTTCGTCTTTTTATTGTAAACCGCCGTCCCTTTATTTCTGTAGGAAATATCAGTTTGCTCTTTAGCTTATTCAAACTCTTTTCTCTGAAAAATATAATCATCCCTTAGGGAGGGATGATTATATGAACAAAAACGAATTACAAAAGACCATGGGAAAGAATCTGTATCAAGCGCGGCTCAATGCGCACATGACCCAGGAACAACTTGCCGAGAAGGCAGGTATCAGTACTTCTTTCTACACAAACATAGAGCTCGGGCACAAAGGTATGGGTGCGTACAATTTGTACAGGCTCATCGATGTACTTCATGTCAGCTCCGACAGCATCCTCTATGGCAACGAATGTGATGTACATATCCTTAACATTCTCGCTATGCTGAAAAACCAGCCGGATAGTTTTCTCACTACCGTTGAAAACACGATCCGCTTCATTTTGTCAGAGAAGGACCGCATGGAAAGGGAACTTAGAGAGGAGGTGCTCCTATGATAGAGACAGAAGAGCAATGGCAGGTCATCCATGCACTCTACCTTCAGGAATACTCCAAGCTTCTGGCTTACGCTCGATCAGCGTTATATGACGAGAGCCTTGCAAAAGAAGCCGTACAGGACACCTTCCTTGTCGCCTGTACAAAACCGGAGGCCTTGCTTAGTCACCCAAATCCACCTGGATGGCTGATGCAGACGCTGAAATACACCATACACAACATGATCCGAGGCAGGGCGAAGCTGAACGCTCTGCTTCTTTATTTTCAGGAAGATGCTCTAGCCGCCGGTTCGCCGGAGCTGGATGAGTTGGAGCTTGACCTTGTCTGCGAAAAGTTCCTGGGTAGAGAGGATTGGAAAACGCTCAAAAGCTTTCTCCTTCACCACATGTCCGTTCAGGATGTCGCCGATTCTATGGGCATCTCCCGTGAGGCCGCCAAGAAGCGGCTTCAACG
>CANRNF010000109.1 GCA_947631865.1 uncultured Oscillospiraceae bacterium
AATGGTCCGCCTGCCTTTACAATATTGTTTGTTGCTTTGTATTATTTGACTTTCGCCGGGAGTGGGTCTTGTTTATCCGTGTATAGTTTTCGCCGAAATTCATAACTGTTATTTGCAATGGTATTCAGCATATAACATAGATATAACAAATCAAATACTACCAGGAGGTGCCAATATATGTTCACCCTAAACACCCAGGACGAACTGCTGTCGATAGACCAGCTTTGTGAACGTCTGTTTATATCCCCAACCACCGCATACCGTCTGCTTCAGACTGGGGAGATCAAGGCCTTCAAATTAGGCACATGGAAGATCCCGGAAGCCAGTGTCCGGGACTATATCAAAAGAATGTGTTCCAATCACGAAAGCAGGGTCGGTTAAAACCGGCCCTGCAACAACCCTTATGTACAACATCAGCTGCTGGCATCATGCTTAATGCCAGCAGCTGATGTTGACATACTCCACGATCGCCTCTTTCGGTATTCGCCATCGTCTGCCCTGCTGGTAGCCCTTGAGTTCACCATTCCGTAATACCGCATAGATGCTGTTTCTTCCCATATGCAGAAGCCCCCTCGCGGTTTCGATCTCCAACAAATCCTCATATCCATCAAACACAATGATCACTTCCTTTCAATTGGCTGCATCTCTTATCCCGATTTCCCGGACCATATTGGCACGTTCTCCGTTGATAGCATTTACTGCACCGGCACTGGTCTTCATTGCTGCGGTCTCGATGCGGGACCTCTTCCCGAAAACACTTCCTGTTTGTAAGTTGCTGCATCACCGCCGTCTCTGTTCTCCCAAGAATAAGAGCTATTTTTGTAATACCTATGCCTGAATCAAAGAGTTTTTCCAATTCTTCTAAATCTTTATCACCCCAATAATTACCACGATTATCCAAGCCGCACAAGCCTTTACGCATAGCCTTCACCTCCTCGGGATCCAAGCTGGAATCATCACAACACTCTGTACGCATATGGAATTATCTCCTTCCGAATAATGATTATAATTATGTTAGTTTATTACTGCTCCGATCAGATCATATCCTATCTGGAGATCTCGAATAATCCCCAAAAAGCACTTCTTTACTCGGAGATTAAATAATTCCACACAAAATTACATTAACACCATCCCCAGTAGTTCCTCAAAAACAGTATCTTGGAGCACATACAAAAGATATATCAAACACAGTGGGCTGACCCCTTTTGACGGGTCAGCCCACTATTCCGGATTACATTTATATTTGCTTTACTCAGTGTAGTCGGTCATATCGTTTCTCAGCCCAACTCAACCATTAGTCATCTCCAAAGTCTTCGGCCTCTTCGTCAGGGTTGGATGAGTCCGCTGCCTTTTTATAGTACTCCGCCTCAGCATAGGCCGTGGCTGCATCGCCGGCGTTCTTTTTGCGCTCCCATTCCTTTCGCGCCGCTTTGGCAAAGTCTACGGCGATCGTCCAGCCGATCGCCTCTGTCACACCTGCCGCGACGCCGGCAGAAGCCACCCATCCGACGACCGGGATCAACTTGACGAGAGTTCGCCCGATAAAAGTGGACGCCGCCGCACCGATCAGCCCCTTTGCGGCGCTCTCCGTAATCTTTTGATCGAAAATCTTTCCCAGCGCAAGAACCATGGTCACCTGTACCCCTGAAATCGGGACCGCGTCTGCAACGGGGATAGGAATTACACCCGCGGCGCCGGCTGCAACAGACGCGGTGTGAATAGCGGCATTGCATTTGGTCATCTGGTCGCTGGTCATCAGTTTGCCGGCCTCCAGCCTCTTGTCGGAAATGATCTTTTTGTACTCGTTGCTCATTTCACTTTACCTCACTTCAAAGTATCTATAGCTTTATTAGCCTTCGTTAATGCCGCACTAACCTCTTCCGTGTTCGGTTCCACCTCCTCGATCTCACCTTTTTCGTTATACTTTTTGACTTTATACGGTGCAATATTATTCAGATGATGAAGTATTTGAACCACATAGATGCAGTTTTCCGTCAGCTTCTTTTCCTCGTCGGAAAACTCGTTCCAGTCGTTTTTCTCTGCGACGATGTCTTTGAACTCAAACACCAACTTTTTGTATATGCCGTTGCATATGCCGACAGACGCAGATCTCAATTTGTCCACAGACTCTGTGATGGAAAGCTGCATATCTATGGCTGCCTGTATGATCCGCTCATTTTCGTCCACGGCAGTTTTCGCTTTGTCAGCTTCTTTTCTGGACACCGAAGATGCATACGCCATCGCAATGCCCTCGACCAAAGTGAAAACACCGAGCGATGCGGCGTTGAGCGCAAGCGTACCCAACGCGACTCCACCGCCGCCCGCAGCTTTTGCGCCGCCGCCCAAAGCTGCCAGCACAGCTTTTGTCTTTGCGGCGCCACTCAGGTTGGTTATCATAGTGCCGGTGGAGGCCTTTCCCAGCGCCGCCACCGCAGACGTGACGCCGCTGGCCGCAGCAGCGCTGAGTACAGAACCCGCTATGGCACCGCTGGCAGAACCCAAAATGGCATCCGCTATTACAGAGACATCTTTTATCTCGTCAAAATCAAATGTAGGGAAGTCCGCATTCTCCCCCTCGGAAAATTCCGGCCGGTTATGCAGCTTTTCAAACGCCTTAATAAATACACCGAAGTTCTTGGATATGGTCATACGCTGCTTCCCCAGAGAATTGAGCGCCTCTTCAAGCAGATTGGAACAAGCCTCAAAGCGCAGCAGATAGCGCTCGTTTCGCTCCTGCACATATCTGTTTGTGGATGACGCCTCCAGGGAATCGACAACACTTTTTGCAGAGAGGGCAATACCTCCCGCCCCGCTGACTCCACTCAACGCCAGAATAATTGCCGGTAGAATGATCATCTTATATTCCCTCCTATTTCAGAATTTTAGTATCCAGCTTTTATCCTTCATCCGCTCGTCAATGGTGTGATCACCAAACACAGGTGGCAGTCCAAGGTCAGTGACAGCAGTTAACAGCAATGTGTTCAGCTCATAGGTATCGTTGACCTTATCGATCCGCAGGGAGAGGCTGTAAATATATGTGGTCTCTGCGTTCAGCTTTTCGATGTCGATCTTCTCAAGCTCAGCACAGTACTGCTTGAACCGCAGCCCCTGCTGCTTGAGCCGCCGCTCTGTCTCTCCATACAATTGTTCCAGAAATCTCGTGAACGGCCCATTGTCGATATAGAACATCAGCGAAACGGACATCAAGCCAGTGCAGAGGCTGCCTGCAAAAATGGCTATTGCATTTTTCAATTCTTCTGCCAAGTTAATTTCATTCAACCTGAGCATGATTTTTTCCTGAACGGCCGTCCCGACGATCACACTTGCTCCGGTAGCGAGGACCTTCGCGGCCGAGGTCATTCTGTCGCACAGATACTGATCCTTGTCATTGAAAAGGAGGATAGAGGACGCCTCCACGATAGAGGCCCACGCCTGGCGGAGGATCCTGCCTGTATTTTTGCTTGTCGTGACAAAAATGTTTGTGATCGTAGAGGTTATGGAGGAAAGGATACCGCTCATGACGCCTTCCCCGAAGGTGATAAACAGTTCCTTATAGTTCGTCCTGATGCAAATAAGTGCGTTATCCGCTCCGCTGACGATCGCCTTGCAAACACCTTCAAATGTTCCGTCGCTCTCCCGGATCGCATCTTTTACGCAAAACCAGAGTTCCGTGACCATAAAGCCCACGGCCTGCCGAAGCCCCATCTGCAGGCCCCTTTTACCGGCTGCAACTGCAGCGTCCCTGTAAAAACGCCTGCAGTTTGGATTGCTGAAATCAAAATAGTATGCTCGCGCAATAGACTTTTCGTAGGATGCTTTTGCTTGGTTATACGCATCCATCATACGGTCCTTTACATCCTCCGGGAGCTCAGGATGGCCTGCTATGTAGTCCGGTATCTCATCCGCGCCCATGGACTTGTTGAGGTGCTCATTGGTCCATTTCAGATTATCTTCAGCATCTGCCAGCTCCGCCGTACTCAGACCAGCAAGCACTCTGCCCCTGTCATCATGAATGCTCTTTGCGGACAGCACATGATCAAGTTCTGCAGACTGGTCAGTTGGATGATTTGGGCTTTTCCCCAAAAAGCCCAACGGCCTGTCCTCGTATTCATCCTGCACCGTATTTCGGCGGGGATCCTGCATATATTGACTTCTGGCCTCGTGCTTTGTTCTCTGAAAGTTTGTGCCCGGACCTTCTACATCCCTGTGAGAATACTCGCCCCTGTTCTCATACCCGGCAGCGTTCTGTGCGTTTTTATACTGCATCTTCGGGTCGCTCCCGATGGTCCGGACATTATGAACCGTATCGACGTCTCCGCCATACTGATCTTTGATAAACAGATCCAGTCCAAAGGCTGTGATGATGCTTTTGAAAACAACGCGCTCGTATTCTCTGAAAAGGCTGGCAAGAACAGACTCATTGGGATCGGAATCGAAATTATGCTCTATTTCTTTCACAAATGAACCGCTGTCCGACAACTGACTCACCTTCCATATAAAAGCATTTCTCAGTACCGGCAATACCTCCGGTCAGATGATATTGACATATTCCCCCTGGCTTTTCAGCCACATATCGATGCCCTTGCCAAAAACCTCTGCCCGGACCTCATATACCCCGTCATGTTCAGAAATGATCTCCGCCGTAGGGAGCCGGTCCAACACCGCCTCAATGGACGGTCCGGTATAGGTGAAACGCACGGTTTGCAGCCGCCCGCCGTACATGAACTGCACCCGCTTGCGGAACTCTCCCTCCTGGAACCGGTCCTTATAGGGGACCCGGAAGGTCTCGTCCAGGACATGAAAACTTCGGATGCGGTCGATACGGTAGATCGTCGGAAAAAGATCGTTGGGGTTGTCGAAAGTGGACTTGTCCTCCAGAAAGGCCGTGAGGTAGAAGTAATACTCCGAGAACATGATACCCGCCGGCAGCACCCTCCGCTGTACCAGTCTGGGCTCCTTCATCCGCTCATAGGCGATCTCCACCACACGGTGCTCCGCAATGGCCTGGCCCAAATCCCAAAGGCCAGGCAGGATATTCTGCCCGTGATGGGGCTCTATGTAATGATACTTCTCATTGGCAATGAGTTCTGATACCGCCTTTTTGCTCTGCTCCGGCACACAGCATTCGATCAGCTTGTCCAATATGGGCAGCATCTCGTCCTTTCTCATGGAACGGCTCTCCAGGAGGATCTTACATACCGCCAGGATCTCGCTGTTGCTTAAGCTGGCGGGGGTATGATTCACAAGCCGATAACCACGCTTCTGACGGTCATAGATCACTTCCTGCATCAAATGCTGCTCCGCCAGAAAGCAGCGCAGAGATTCGATGTCCCGGTCGATGCTGCGCTCGTTGACATGGTAGAGACTGGCCTCGATCGCTCTATTAACAATATGCCCGTTCAGCAGCTTTGTATATAGCCCAAGTACCCGGGCTGTTTTATCGCTGCCTCGATCACGCATTACCTCAGCCCCTTTGTGATCTATTATACAAACCCACAACGACAGCATCTGTCAGTCACAAGAGAAAATCTCAAAGAATTCTTTGTTCCAGATAAACCAATTATAGCAACTCCGCCACCAAAAGTAAACCTGTTATATACTATTATCTCGCATTACTAGACCTTATTCGGCATTAAGCAATCCCCCCTTTTCGGCTATACTTAAACCAAACGCATGGGGGGTGATTGCCTTGGAGGAACGACAGAACCAGGAAATTGGTATACGCATCGCGGAACTGCGCCGATCCCATAAGCTCACGCAGGAAGCCCTGGCCGAGAAGTTGAACGTCACCACCAAGCATATCAGCCATGTGGAACGGGGATGCGCCTCTCTTTCTGTGAAGGCGCTCATTGAGCTAAGCCAAGTCTTTGATTGCAGTATCGACTACATCATCTTCGGCGTCCCTGTGGATAAGGCCATGGCTCTGCTGCCGGACACTATTTTGGAGATCCTTCACTCCGGCCAGCAGGAGGACATCGACCGATTGACTCGATACCTGCAAATCTACACAGAACTGTATAAAAAATAAACATGGGAGGCCCTCTTGGGCCTCCCTCTTTTGCGCTTTGCGCAGAAGAATGTCGTGATCCCCCGCGTATTTCGCGTTAAATAATGTTCGTTTAACGAAAATAATCATTGATTTTTACACGAATAAAGGTTACAATACTAGCATCAGTATCGCGGAGGCAATAGTATGTACCGAAAGATCACAGGCTTTCTCGAGGCATGGAAGACCGATCCCCACCGCAAACCTCTGCTTCTTCAGGGAGCCCGGCAGGTAGGAAAGACCTGGTCCGTGCTGGAGTTTGGCCGCACACACTATGAGAACGTGGCCTATTTCAACTTTGAGACGAACCCCAAGCTGATCGACACATTCGCCGAGAGCCTTGACCCGGCTTACCTGATACCCATTCTGTCCCATATCGCCGGGCAGACCATCGTCCGGGAAAAGACCCTCATCGTTTTCGATGAGGTCCAGCTGTGCGAACGGGCACTGACAAGTCTGAAGTATTTCTGTGAGGACGCCCCGGATCACCACATCATCGTGGCAGGGAGCCTGCTGGGCGTGGCCGTCAACCGGGCCAGGTTCTCCTTCCCCGTAGGCAAGGTGGATATGAAGACCCTCTATCCCATGGACCTGGAGGAATTCATGCTGGCGCTTGGTGAGGGTGATCTTGTCAAGAATATCCGCAGCTGCTTTCAAAAAGACGCCCCCCTTCCCGCTGCCCTGCATGACAAGGCCATGGCGCTTTACCGGCAGTATCTGGTGGTGGGCGGCATGCCCGAGTGCGTAAAGCAGTTTGTGGAGACCCGGGATCATGTGCTCATTCGTCATACCCAGGATACCATCCTGGCCAGCTACCTCAACGATATGAGCAAATATAATAACCTTAACGAGATAAAAAAGACCCGGTTGGTCTATGACAACATCACGGTCCAGCTGTCCAGGAAAAACACCCGCTTCCAGTATAAACTCATCAAAAAGGGCGGGCGGGCGTCTGAATTTGAAAATGCTATCGAATGGCTGGCTCTGTCCGGCATCGTGTCCCAGGTCTACCAGGTGGAGCAGGTGAAAAAGCCTTTGGAGAATTACCGGAATATCGACGCCTTCAAAATATATGTGTCTGATCTGGGGCTGCTCTGCGCCAAGAAGGATCTGGCCCCAGACGATGTGCTGTATATGGTGGAGGAGTTGGACGATTTCAAGGGCGGTATGGCGGAAAACTACGTCAACGTCCAGTTGACGATCAACGGCTATAAAACCTATTACTGGCAGTCCGAGCGCGGCGCGGAAGTCGACTTTGTCATCCAGCGGGAGGGCAAGCTGATCCCTGTGGAGGTCAAGTCTGCCGACAACACCCGGGCCAAGAGCCT
>CANRNF010000110.1 GCA_947631865.1 uncultured Oscillospiraceae bacterium
ATCCTTGATTTTCATTGCTATCCTGCTCCTTTGCGTTCTGAATATTTCCACTGCCTACTCTCAAAGTGTATTACATCAGTGTAGTGCTTGGGCGGCGTGGTCTGGCCCTCCCTGACAGTCACGCCGTCTACGGTGATCCTCTGACCCTCGGTGAACGGGGGCAGCTCCGCGCTTTCCGGGGCGTCCTCTGCCAGCGCCCACCAGCCCAGGTCCAGCACAGTCCGGCCCTTTACTGTGAAGCTCTCGCCGCCGCACTCCAGCGCCGCAGTGGTTTCCTCATACCGATACGGCCCACACACGGCGCGGAGCAGCCCCATGGCCGCCAGCCGCAGTATCTTCAACTCCCCGGAGGGGAGCGCGGCGATGTCGGCGTCACCGGCGCTCCGGGTGGGGATGATGGCGTGGTGGTCCGTGACTTTCCCGCTGTCGCACACCTGGGCGGCATTAACACTCTCCGGGACGGCAACGCCGCAGAGTTGGGCGGCCACAGCTACATAGTCCGGCACAACGGCGGCCATATCGTCCGTGAGATAGCGGCTGTCCGTGCGGGGATAGGTGCAGAGCTTCTTTTCATAGAGGGCCTGCAAGTAGTCCAGCGTTTGCTGGGCGGTGTAGCCCAGAGTGCGGTTGGCCTCCCGCTGGAGGGCGGTCAGATTGTAGAGGGCCGGGGCCTTTTCGGACTTCTCCCGGCGTTCCACCGCTCGGACGACGGCGGTGTGTCCCTGACAGGCAGAGGCGACCTTTTTGGCGGCAGACCGCTCGGTCAGCCGTTCCCCGGACGCGGTCATGCCGCCGCAGGCCAGCTCCACGGTCCAGAACGGCTCCGGCGTGAAGGACGCGATCTCGGCCTCCCGCTGGGCGAGCAGCGCCAGCGTGGGGGTCATTACCCGGCCCACGTTCAGGGTGCGGTGGTACAGCACGGAGTACAGCCGCGTGGCGTTGATGCCCACCAGCCAGTCGGCCTTGGCGCGGCAGAGCGCGGCCTGATACAGTCCGTCATAGTCGTGACCGGGCCGCAGATGGGCGAAGCCCTCACGGATAGCGGCGTCCTCCATAGAGGAAATCCACAGCCGCAGCATGGGCTTTTTGCACCCGGCCAGGTTGTAGACGTTGCGGAAGATAAGCTCGCCCTCGCGTCCGGCGTCGCAGGCGTTCACGACCTCGGTCACGTCCGCCCGGTCCATGAGGGATCGCAGGACGGAAAACCGTTTCTGCCTGTTGTGGGGGACGATGTAGCGCCAGTTGTCCGGCAGGATGGGAAGGTCCTCTATCCTCCACTTGGCGTACTGCTGGTCATACGCCTCGGCGCTGGCGAGCTCGGCCAGATGGCCGACGCACCAGGACACCACATAGCCGCCGCCCTCCAGATAGCCGTCTTTGCGGGCGTTGACCCCCAGGACGGCGGCGATGGTGTGGGCTACGGACGGTTTTTCGGTGATTACGAGTTTTATGCTCAAATTTGACCTCCAAAATTGATATATAAAAAGGCAGCCCATTTCTGGACTGCCTTGGGAAAGGGAATTTTCGTGCGAAGTATTGCTTTTTTCGTGCAATTCGCATATACTATGAGTACCGGCAGAGGAAGGAGATGATTCTATGGCTGGCACTACGACCAACATCAGCATCCGTATGGATACGGAGTTAAAAACGAAGGCCGATGCCCTTTTTGGAGAGTTGGGAATGAACATGACCACGGCGTTCAATATTTTTGTTCGCCAGTCGCTCCGTGAAGGCCGCATACCCTTTGACATTTCTTTGAATCTTCCAAGCGAGGAAACGGTGGCCGCTATGTTGGAAGCGGAGAGGATCGCAAAGGACCCATCCGTGAAGGGCTATACCGATTTGGACGAGTTGTTTGCTGACTTGAAGAAATGAAAAAGACAAAGTATATCGTCAAGCCTACGTCTCAATTCAAAAAGGACTATAAACGGGCGATAAAGCGCGGATTGGAGATCGGCCTGCTGGAAAATGTGGTCGCACTTCTGGCACAGGGGATCGAACTACCAAAGAAGAACCAGGATCACGATTTGACGGGGAGATGGACCGGCCACAGGGAATGTCATATCCTTCCTGATTGGCTGCTGGTATATCGCATAGAAGATGATGCCTTAGTGCTGACGCTGACCCGCACGGGGACACACAGCGATTTGTTTGGTAAGTAAATGACTGCCGCATGGGAACAATTACCCCTGCGGCGGTCATTCTATTCCCGCTGGATCGTATTGGTCAGCTTCGGCTGGGTGTCGGCGGCCCGCGCCGCCTGCTCCGCCTGCCAACTGGCAAGGGTCTTTTTCCAGCACGGGAGGACGCAGGGACCGGGATAGTTGCCGCAGCCGTAACAGGGATGGCCCTCCGGGGGAGGAGCAGGACGCTCCGGCGCTTCGCGCTGGGCGTCCTGCATCATCCGTTCAAAGGGGCTGTCGGTGAAATAGCTCATGTGTCGCTGCCCTCACCTTCCTCCTGGTCCTCGTCATCGCTTTCAAAGTCGAAATCGTCCAGGTCAATGCCGCCGCTGGGCTCCGGGGCCGCGCCCTTCTTCTTTTTCAGGAAATAGAGCGCACCAGCCGCGCCCGCGGCGGCCACGACCAGCAACAGGACGGCAGCTCCCATGCCGCCACTTTCAGGTTCCTCCACGGGCGGCTCCGTCTCCACTGGCTCCGGCGTAGGCTCCACGCCCATGCACTCGGACATGTTGACTTTGCAGATGGGACAGCCGGTGTCGATGTGGCCTATGACACACTTCGTCTCACAGGTGCAGCTCTCCGGGGTCGGGGTGGCCTCCGGCTCCGCGCTGCTCTCCGGTAGGAACGCGGTCAGATCCGCGCCGTCCACAGCGTTGAGGAAGTATGTCTCATACGCCTCGCCCTCCTCGTCCAGCGGCTTATCATAGTCCACCACCAGATAAAAGAGGCTGCCGTCCCGCGTCTCCACGGTGACGAACAGCTTGTTGGTGAACTTGTCATAGAGCATATCGCGGGTGATGAACTGGCCGGAGTTGGTGAAGCCGGTCCCCTCGTAGGGTTCCAGCGGCGTGGGTGTGGGCGTAGGCACCGCAGTCGGCTCCGGCGTAACGGGCACAGCGGTGGGTATAGGCTCCGGCGTAACCGTGACGGTCTGCGCCGGGGTCTGCACGGAGGTCTGGCCGCCGCCCTGGGAGGTCTGCTCACTCTGAGGCTGGGGCTGCTGTGGCACCTGCGTGGGCTGGGGCGCATTGGGGTCCCCGGTATAGATCACGATGGGCGTGGGCGTAGGCGCGGGCGGCTGGGTCGTGTCCGGCTGGTCCGAATAGTAGGGGTTATCCAGCAGCGTCTCGTTGGAGAGATTACCCACGTTGTCCAGCGCGATGATGGAGATGGTGGGACCGGCGTTGATGTAGTCCTGGATACGCAGGTCCAGCGCCCCGTTGGTGAGCGTGGTGTAGAGGCAGCCGTCCACCATGATCCCGGCTATGCCGGACTGCGTATCGGACGCCTCGGTGTGGAGCAGCTTGTCCTTGATACCGGCCCATACGGTGGGCGGGGTGCTGTCTATGCACTGGACGTTCTGCTCGGTTTCGTGTGCCTCCCCGCTGGGGTCGGTGATACGGAGGCGGTATGTGCCGTTGGCCTTGATGTCCAGCTTGGCGGTGCCGCCCCGGAGCTGGCCGGTCACGTCCTCCCATGTGCTGACGCCGGGGCGCTGAAGCTCGGCCTTGTCCCAGGTGTCGCCGGTGATCTCCACCTGAATGGAGGCGGTGTTGAGATACCAGCCCTCCGGGGGCGTGATCGTGACGGTATAGGCGTACACGACAGGTTCCGGGGGCGTTTCCTCCGCCGCAGGCGGGGCCTCCGGGTCCACGGACGCGAACGCCTTGACGGTGACGGTGCAGCACAGGCCCATGCACACCAGGATGATGAGCGCGATAGTAAGCCGTATATGCTTCATTCGGCCTCCGTTTCCGGCTGGGCCTTGGGTACGGCCCCGGCCTTAATCTGCCGGATGAGAGCGACGAACTGTTCCGGGGTCAGATTGAACTCCCGATACACGCCGATGATCTCCGTATTCTCTATCTCCTGGATCTGAGCGTCACGGTCATCAATGCGGGCCTGGATCACGGCGAGCTTCGCCCGATCCTTTTCGTTCTCAGCCATGAGTTTTTTGATTTTTCTGTTCATTTAACCTCCTGTCACTGGCAGGCGGCAGAAACCGGCAAGGTGCGCCTGCCAATAGGGTAAGTTGAGCTTTGCATAGCCAATGGGGTCCCCGGCGTGGATCATCATGCCGTTGCCGACATAGATACCGCAATGGGACATTCCATCGGTGTCATAGGTTCCCTCGAAAAAAACGAGATCGCCTGGTCTGGCTTCCTCAGCGCTGATCGGGGTGCCGACATAGTACAGCGCCGTCGCGCCCAGCCGCCCATAGTTCCAGCCGCTGTGGTTGATGACCCAGGACACAAAGCCGGAGCAGTCGAAGGACGTGCTGGGCTGGTAGCCGCCCCACACATAGGGATAGCCGATGTACTTCTGCGCCTCGGCCATCATCCGGGCGAACACCTCGTCCTCCAACGCCTCCGGGGGCAACTCATATTCCTCCCTGTCCTCGTCGTAATACTTGCCGACATATTCCGAATCGGGAAACAGGTCCGGGCGGTTGCCCAGGGTGGACATATACAGAGCGTACATGCCCATCTGTTCCTCGCTCATGGTGTAGATGGGCAGATGGGACAGGTCGAAATTCTCCAGAGAGACGAAACAGACGGAGCGCCCGTCCTCGGTAAATTCGCTCTCCGTGAGCGTGTACTGCCGGTCAAAGATCATCTGAAGAATGTCCTGTACTTCTTCCAGCGTCCACGGGCCGCCGACCCATGCGGACAGATAGGACAAAAGCACATAGGGGTCGTGCTTGATCTCGTCCAAATCATAGCGGTACACATCGTATTCGTGGGTAGTCTCATATTCGTCCAGATAGGTCTGAAGCTCCTGTTCCAGCGCACAGTAGGCAGCCTCCGCGCCCAGCAAGTCCTCCTCCGAACAGGGGTAGGACGTGGCGGCCAGAGCGCCGGTGGTGCTTTCCACAAGCACCGAACAGGACGAAAAGACGTTCATGAAAAACGCAGCGGTCAGGAAACCGGCGATGATCCAGATGAAGCTCCGCTTATGCCGGAAAACAAAGGCGGAGGCTCTTGCCCCCGTCTTTGTCGTTCTCCGGGCTGTCTGTCCCACAGAAGCGGCGCTGCCGGAAACTGTGCCGCCGCCGCGTCTGGCGGCGGCGTACTGCTTTTGGATGTTCCGTCTCTGGAAGCGCCGGGAGATGGGATTACTGTGACCGTTGAGTGATGTGGGCTTTGTGGTTTCCTGCTTACTGCCTTGCTCCCTGCGAGATCTCTTTTTTAACCGCTCCTTTCGGGAGCGATAGGTGGCGCGGACACGGTGAACGCTATCCTCTGCGGCGATCTCTCCGGCATGGGCGCTCTCCACACCCACATTATCATCCTCGACTTCTTCGATCTTCCTATGAGCGGCGGTGACAACAGGCCGCTTTGGGTCGCGGGCCAGTTTGGGCCGTGAAACGGACTTCCGGCCTTCGTCAAAGCACAAATGGGCCTTTGGCTGCTTGCTGTCCGGGGACAGCGCGGGGCGCGGCACTGTTTTTGGCTGTTCCGCTACCCATGCCGGTTCCTGAGTGGACGCTTTCTCCATGTTGGGACGCATAGGCTGTTTGGGCCGCTTTGTCCCCATGGGCGTGGAAGCCTGCTGGGGATCATCGTCAAAGTGCAGCCGGGGCCTGGACTGTTCGCCGTCCGAAGTGGACGCGAGCCGCGCGACTGCTTTATCCAGATCGGAGTGCAGGGTCTGCTGGGGGCGTTTAGTCCCCGTGGATGAGGACGCCGGTTGAGGATCATCGTCAAAACGCAGGCGTGGCTTGGATTGCTCTCCGTTCACGGTGGGAACAGTAGTACGCTCGGCTGGCCTCGCCGGTTCCTGACCGGCGGGCTGTGCGGGCGGTCTGGCCCCGTCCCTGGGCGGGGGTTGATGGGGCCGTTTGGTCCCCTTGGCTGCGCCGGAGGCGGGTGCCTCCGGCGCTGTCTCTTGGACCGTAGGACGCTCCCGCAGCCGGGGTGCGCCCTTTTCCTCGTCGGTAAAACGGAGCCGGTGCAGATTCTTCCTGTCCTGCATATCAGCCCGCCACTTCCATCGGCTTGGTGGTCATTACCCGGTACATCTCCGTGTCCTTGGGGAAACGGTCCACAAAGGGCAGGATCACATTGCCGTAGAACAGAAGTCCCTCGCCCTCGCCGGATTGGGTCACATAGGAGAGCTGGTGGGGCGATATGTTCAGCTTGGCCGCCAGGATGGAGCGATCCCCGCTGGCCTGATTGAGCATATAGATGTAGTCGCTGTTTTCAAAGATATTCTCCACCTCACGGCTGCCCAGCAGGTCTTTGACGTTCTGCGTGATGCCTGTGGGGATGCCGCCCCACTTACGAAACCGCTTCCAAATCTCCACGGAGTAGGCCGCCGTCTGCTCCTCTTTCAGCAGCAGATGGAACTCGTCCATGTAGTACCGGGTGGAGCGGTGGGCCTCCCGGTTGAGGGTGACGCGGTTCCACACCTGATCCTGCACGATGAGCATACCGATCTTTTTGAGCTGCTGCCCCAGCTCCTTGATGTCGTAGCAGACGATACGGTTGTCCAGCTCCACGTTGGTGCGGTGGTTGAACACGTTGAGGGAGCCGGTGACGTATATCTCCAGCGCGGTGGCCAGATGCTGGGCCTGGGATTCCTCCTGATGGCGCAGGGCGTTGTAGAGGTCCTCCAGGACGGGCATGTTCTCCGGGCGGGGGTCGTTGAGATACTTCCGATACACCAGCCGCACACAACGGTCTATGATGGTTTTCTCCACAGGCTGCAAACCCTCCTTGCCGCCCACGATCAGCTCACACAGGGACAGAATGAAGTCGGACTTCAACGACAGCGGGTTTTCATCATCGCTGTAATTGAGGTTGATGTCCATGGGGTTGATATGGTCGGCGCTGGTGGGAGAGATGCGAATCACCTGACCGTGAAGCCGCTGGACAAGCGGAAAATACTCCGCTTCCGGGTCGCAGATGAGGATGTCGTCATCCGTCACCAGAAACACATTGAGGATCTCCCGCTTGGCGGAAAAGCTCTTGCCGCTGCCCGGTGTGCCCAGGATCAGACCGTTGGGGTTTTTCAGCTTCTTGCGGTCCACCATGATGAGGTTGTTGGACAGGGCGTTCAGGCCGCAGTACAGCGCCTCCGGGCTGTACTG
>CANRNF010000111.1 GCA_947631865.1 uncultured Oscillospiraceae bacterium
GAAAGTCAAGGAACCATATGTCCTTGAGTTAGCAAAACCTACCATCTACCCTGGAAACATCTTAGACAGAAAGTGTGTTTTTTCGATGTTTCCAGACAAGCTCTCGTCCTCTCTGCTCCTGCTCTGCGGTGTCAATGGCCTCAGCTATGAATCTGCCTCCGAGAAGTGCGGGGTGAGCCCACGGTACTTCGGGCGCATCATCCGAAAGGAATCCTCACCCACCATTACTGTTCTTGAGAACATCTGTACTGGTTTTGAGAAATCGCCCAACGAGCTGCTGGGTTATCCGGTGCTGGTGAAAGCTGATATGCGCAGCATCCCAATGGCTGTTGTCTTCACCCGCTGTTTTCATACCTGCCATGGACTGATGACGTATCCCGTCTGCCCTGGCTGTGGATGCACACTGGAGCGCGAGTACCAGAACTTCTGTGACCGCTGCGGCCAAAGGCTGGACTGGAACAGCTACGACCACACGGCCATTATTCTGCCGTAAAGTTCATACCTGCCGTCCCGGCTGGCTCTCGCCAGCCTTTTTGTCGTACCCTTTCCTCGCCTGCACTTTTTCTTCATTTTGGGCTTGACTTTTTATTTGCAGGCTCCTCAATAAAGATTGTGGCGAAGTACACGGCGACCAACCGTGTTTTGCCAACTCAAAAGAACATCTGGCCAAACAGGAGCCCCAAAGAACAACATTTCCTTGAGTTAGAAAAAACTACCATCTACTCTGGAAACATCTTAGACAGAAAGTGTGCCTTTCCGATGTTTCCAGATAAGCTCTCGTCCTCTCTGCTCCTGCTCTGCGAGGCCAATGGCCTCAGCTATAAATCTGCTGCCGAAAAATGCGGGGTAAGCCCACGGTACTTCAGGCGTATCGTCCGAAAGGAATCCTCACCTACCATTACTGTGCTTGAGAACATCTGTACTGGCTTTGAGAAATCGCCTAATGAGTTGCTGGGCTATCCTGTACTGGTGACATCTGATATGCACAGCATTCCAATGGCCGTTCAGTTCACACGCTTTTTTCATACCTTCCATGGGTTGACGGCTTTCCCTGTCTGTCCCAACTGTGAGCACACACTGGAGCGTGAATACCAGAACTACTGTGATCGCTGTGGCCAAAGGCTGGACTGGAACAGCTATGACCACGCAGCTATTTTCCTGCCCTAAAGTTCACAACTGCCATCCCGGCTGGCTCTCGCCAGTCTTTTTGTTGTGCCACCCCTCGGCTGCTCGTTTTCTGTATTTTGGGATTGACTTTTACTCGCAGGTCCCATCATTTGAACGGGTCATAGTCATCGAAGTTGAAGTAGACGCTGCCGCCCTTTTTCGCCGGGGCCTGTTTCTCGCCGCCGAATACGCCCTCGCCGGGCCTCGTGGTCATGAGCTGATAGAGCTGCGTATCCTTGGGGAACTTGTTCACGAAGGGCACCAGAGCGTGACCGTAGCGGATCAGGCCGGAGCCGGCCTCGGCGTTGGTCACATAGCTCATCTGCTCATCGGAGATGTTCAGCAGCTTCGCCAGCTTCTCCCGGTCGGAGGCCGCTTGGTTCAGCATGACGATGAACTCGGAATTGGAGAGCATGGTGCTGGCCTGAACGGAGTCCAGCAGATATTCCACGTTCTGCGTAATGGCGGTGGGATATGCGTTGCGCTTACGGAACTGCCGCCAGGCGGAGGTGAAGAACGCGCCGCTGTACTCATTTTCAAAGACGACATGGTACTCATCTATGAAAACGTGGGTGCGCTTGCCCCGGCGCCAGTTGAGGGTGACGCGGTTGAGGATGGTATCGGTGATGACCAGCAGGCCCGTAGGCTTCAACTGCTCGCCCAGGTCCCGGATGTCGAATACCAAAATGCGCTTGTTGAGGTCCACAGTGCTTTCGTGACCGAACACGTCCAGAGAACCGGTGGTGAACAGCTCCAACGCCAGGGCGATCTCCTTGGCCTCCGGCTCCGGCTGTTCCAACAGCTTCTCCCGAAGTGTACAGAGCGTGGGGACCTTCTGCGTCTTGGCGGCGTCCATATACACGGCGGCGGTGCAGCGGTCGATGATGGACTTATGCTGGGGGCCGACGCCGTTCTTGTCGATCTGCTCCACCAGGGACATGATGAACTGCGACTTCTCCACCAGGGGATTGTTCTCGCCGTAGCCCTTGACCAGATACAGCGCGTTCAGCCGGTCCTTGCCGCCGGCAGCGATGTGGAACACGCTGCTGATGTCCGGGGCGATGCCTTTGATGAGCGGCTCGTATTCGTTCTCCGGGTCGCATATGAGGATCTCGTCGTCCGTATTGAGGATGAGTTGGAAGATCATCTCCTTGATGAAGAAGGACTTGCCGCCGCCGGGGACGCCCAGCACGATACCGGACTGGTTCATCAAATTCTCCCGGTTGCAGAGAATGAGGTTGTGGGAGATGGCGTTCTCACCCAGATAGATGCCGCCTTTTTCCTGTATCTCCTGGACCTTGAACGGCATGAACACCGCAAGGCTCTCAGTGGTGAGGGTACGGAAAGCGTCTATCTTTCTCGTGCCGATGGGCAGCACGGTGTTGAGCCCATCCACCTGCTGGTACTTCAGGACAGCGAGCTGACACATATTCTTTCGGGCGACAGACAGGATGGATTCGGTGTCGCTGTCAAGCTGTTCCTTGCTGTCGGCGGTTATCACCATGGTCAGCACACCCTGCATCATACGCTGGTCGCGGGTGGTCAGATCGTCCAGAAACTCCTTGGCCTCCTTCCGCTGCAGCTCCATGTCGTAGGGGATGACGGCGGAGAAGTTATTGTTATTGTTCTGCCGGCGCTGCCAGTTGGTGATATTGGTCTCTACGCCCAGGAGCCGATTCTCCACATCCCGGACGGCCTCCTCCGTGGGCACGGGGATCACGTCGATGGAGAGCATCATCGTCCGGTTGAGGTCGGTCAGCTCCGTCACCAGGGTGTCCTTGATATAGCTGGCGAAGTCTTTCAGGTACAGCACCCGGCAATACTGCTTGCCCAGCGCCAGATAGTCGCTGGACTTCTCCATGCTGTCCGGGCAGATATAGTCCCGGAAGTCGTGACCTTTCTTTGCCATATCATGCACATCGAAGTGGAAGTCCGTTTCCTCGCCCACCCGGTAGAAGTCGTGGAGGACGCGGAGCCGCTCATGGGCGTCCAGTTCCGTGAGCTTGGAGCCGAGGGCGGAAAAGTGGGCGGCGAGATCTGCGCCGACACGGGAGAAATAGGCGCGGGCTTCCTCCACATCCTTTTTGGCGACGGTGACGGTGATATATTTCTCCTGGACGATGCTGCTCGCGCCGGTGGCCTTGTCCACCAGCATTTGGTTGTACTCCCGGCGATACACGTCCCTGGCGTCGCCCTGCTTGGGCATGAGGATGGAGCGTTCAAAGTCCACGCGGTTGAGGCGGTGGTTGTTGATGGTGATCTTGGTGGTGGCACCGGCGTCCAGACTGTTCAGCAGCTCCGAGTAGTCCAGGAACATGGCCTCCTTATCCTCCCGGCTGGCCACAAGGTAGTTGATGTCGCTGAAACGGAAGGTCTTGGAGAATTTACCGCCGACCTGAAAGATGCCGTCATTCCAGATCCTTCGTATGGGAATGGTGTCCTGTACCTTGCGGGGCACGGTGTACTTTACGCGGTCTTGCTTTGCTGTGTTTTTGACGGTTTTGCTCATTCCGCCTGTATCCCTCCTTTTCCAAGGTCGCGATGGTGTCCTTCGCGGCCTCGTAGTAGATGTTGTTCACCGCCGAGGCGGTGAGCTGGCGCGGTTCCATGAGTTCGGATCGGAGCCATGTGACGGCGAACTGCTCGGCGGTCATGCCGTGATAGCTGATGAAGCCCAGAGCGGCAAAGGGGGCCGCGCCCAGGATGCAGACCCAGGAGACCGTTTCCGTCCCCAGATAGGGCTTTAGGAGGAAATACAGTCCCACGGCCACGGCGATGGCCAGAAAAGAAAAAACGCACTGCCGCATGGACAGTCCGAAGAACATGGATTCCGTATAGTTGCGTATCTCGCGGTTGATCTTTACCTCCACGGCTTACCCTCCTTCCGCAGATGCAGCAGGTCCTCGCCGCGGTACTGGCATTTACGGAACAGCTTTTTGACGGTGATGTTGTGCTTCCGGCAGTAGTCCAGATAGAGGATCACGCCGTCCAAATGCTCAAAACGGTTTTGACGGTGCAGGGAGATATAGTCCCATACGGCACAATGGGTGGCATAGGACATATACACGATCTCGTAGCCTTCCTCCAGGTTGCCGAACAGGTTTTCGTCATAGCTGAAAGAGAAGTCAAAGAACGCATCCTCTCCGGCGTTCTCGGCGTAGGGCTTGAGGCGCACGGCCACGGATTCATAGTCCGTGTATGCGATGATGTCATCCGGGGGCGCTGCATGGCCGTGCCGGAGAATGAAGCTGACCTGCTCACTGGAAAGAAGCCCGGTAAAGATCATGGCCTGCTTGTAAAACCGGCAGCTCCGCCAGACCTCGTTGGATTTGCGGACGATGGCCCGCTTGCTTTTTATCATAAAGGAATACCCCCTTCTTCCAGCTGCTCATGGCAGATGGCCCTGGCGCGTTCCTCCTCGCAGCAGCACCGTGGGAGCGGGCACCGCTTCTTCTCCCTGTCGTAGTGGAGGCAGAAGATACAGTCACAGTCCTTCACGTTGTAGTCCTTGAAGCGATTATAGATCCGTGTGTACTCGCCCATGGCTCACCGCTCCTGTTCCGCGCTCCGGGGCACCTTGGGCTGAAGCTGCGTGGGGCGCTGGCCGTCTGTGGGCCGGAGAAAGTCGATCCGGTCACAGGCATAGATGGCGTTGTCATTGAGGAGCCGCTGCCACGCGCCCTCGGTGGGCGTCCAGCGAAAGCCGTAGCGTTTGAGCATGGTGCGCTTGCTCTCGTCCGGCTTTTCATCGAAGAAAAGCTGGAGCCGGCTCTTCTCCGTGTTGGCCACGGCCTTGCCGCCGTCGAACTCCCAGCCCTCAAAGCCCAAAGTCTGGGCCTTGCTCAATTCATCTATGCGCTTCTCCAGGCGGTGTATCTCGGCGTTATTATTGGTGAGCTGGAAACGGGGATAGGGCATAGGGTCCCAGGTGACGATCTTCATCTCAGCTTCCAGTTTTTCGGCCATCTGTTCTGTCATACGGGGCATACCACGGATGGTGCCATGTTTGCGATAGTAGGCGTTGACCTCTTTCATCCACTCCTGCCGTTCCTTGCAAGCCGTCAGCTTGCCGGTCAGCTTTTCAATGGCATCGGGGTCATCGCTGCGGATGGGGTCTTTATAGCTCATGGGATTCTCCTTTCTCACAGGCCCATCATCTCGCGCACAACGCGGTCGGACATCTTGACCGCGCCCACGAGAATGAGCATATTGAAAACAAGCTCGCCCACATAGCTCCATACCATCGTGACCGCCGCCGCGTCTGGATCGACCACGGGCGGCGAAGCGGCGAACAGGGAGAAGATGATGCAGGCGAGGACGATGATTGCGCCCTCCAAACAGACGGCGCAGTAGCTTCGGATGAAGCTCTTTCCTATCTGCTGGGACGGCTCTCCGGCGAAAGATGACAAGGGCACGGGCGCGATGGCGGTGTAGAGGTACAGACGGAAAAACCGCCCGTAGACGCTGAGTATCATCACAAAGGACAGCACCGTGACGAACAAGCCGCCAATGAGCGTGACCGCCCAGAGGGGGATGCTCTCAAAGAAGCCGCAGTCCTCCACGGCGGTGACGATCTCCGGGGGCAGCACCGTCTGCTGGGCGGTGCCAAAACCGGCGGCACCCATGATGGTGGACACGACGCCCTGGATGATACGGAATACCGCCATCATCAGTTCCAGACCGTAGGTGATGACGCCCTTGGCGATAGCAAAGCGGACGAACAGCTTGACGGCGTGTTCCGGCTTTTTGACCTCTGCGAAGCTGCCGCAGGTTTTCATCACGCCCACCACGAAGAACAGCACCAGCAGGGCGAGGCCCACGGCCTGGAGCGCCCCGTTGATGGACACGATCACATTCCAGATTGTGCCGCCCTTGAATGTTTCCGGCGACTGGGTGACGAGCTGCCATATCTCCGCCAGCTTTTCATTCCAGGTGTTCAGGGCGCGTTCAAGATTCTGAACGACCCAGTTATCAGACACGTTTAGGTCCCTCCTTCCTCCCGGACGGCGAGGCACGGAGCCCCGCCGCCTTTGGGGAATGTGTCAGCCGGTGATAAGGTCGAGTATCTCCTTGGCAAAGGTGATGATGATGCCGCCTGCCAGGGTGAGAAAACCGTTGCTCCGCTGGCTAGGGTCATGGCTCTGGAGGGAGAGGCCCACCTGGACGATGCCCCAGCCCAGCAGAATGAGGCCCACCGCCCGTATGAGGCCGAAGATGAAGTTGGACAGGTTGCCCACCACGGTGAGGGGGTCGCCTCCCGCCGCGTATGCGGCGGTGGACAGGCTGACCATCATGGCCGCCAGTACGACCAGAACACAGTAGAAGCGATAGCCCCGCTTCAGCTTCTCGGCCAGGGTCTGGGGTTCGAGTTCACGTTTATGAAGTTTCATGGATTGACCTCCTGATTCAATAAAAATCGAGCTTCCACATCCTCCTCGGACAGAAGCTCGTACTCGGTTTCGGGTGGCTCAACATGGTAATCGCCTGCGGCGACGCTGGGCGTCAGGGAAATAGTGGCCACGGCGTTCTCCGTGCGGCCATGCTCATAGGGCGGGGCCTTGCCGTCTGCGGACAGCGCCACATTGGGGTGTTTGAGGATGTCGAACTTCTCATCCTGGATGGGCCTCTCGCCGCGGATGAACAGCAGGGCGAAGCGGTTGTCCAGCATCCGCACCTCGGCAGGGTCCAGCAGTTCCCGCCCGCTGACCTGCCAGTTGGTGGAATAGCTGCCGCTCCGTCCCCGGCTCTGCCCATAGGTGTTGGTATCGATCGTTTCCTTCCCCAGCAGCTCCGACACATATTTGTGGGTGCTCTGCTCGTTCCCTCCAAGATAGAGAAATTCATCACAGTTGCCGATGATGCTCTCCCATTGCTTCTCAAACAGGGCTTTGAGCTGGGCGATGTTCTGGATGATGATGGACACGAACACCTGCCGGGACCGCATGACCGCCAGTATCTTGTCGAAGTCATCCGGCAACGACACATTGGCAAACTCGTCCATGAGGAAGTGGACGGGCACAGGGAGTGCGCCGCCATACTTGCGGTCGGCCACATAGAATAGCTGCTGGAAAAGCTGGGTGTAGAGCAGGCT
>CANRNF010000112.1 GCA_947631865.1 uncultured Oscillospiraceae bacterium
CATCATGCCCTGGCTGGTCAGCTGGACCAGCAGCTGGCAGATGGAGGCCACCACGATGCCGATGAGGGCGCGGTTGGTGACGAGGCCCTTCAGCAGCTTGCCCAGGTTGAACTTCTCGGTCTTCTTCTCCACCTTCACGCGCTCGGTGGTCATGTGGAAGCAGAGCAGGTAGCACACCACGGCGCCGATGGAGCAGATCAGGGAGAAGATGATGACCTTGTTGGGGGCCATGACCTGCTGGCCGGCTTCGTTGGTGTAGTAGATGATGAGGGGCATGATCACGCCGATGCAGGTGCCGGCCAGGGTCGCGCCGATGGTCCGGAAGGTGGACAGCTCAGCGCGGTCCTTGGGCTCGGCGGAGATGGCGGACGCCATGGAGCCGTAGGGGATGTTGATGGAGGTGTAGAACACGCTGCCCCAGAGGAGGTAGGTGAAGAACATCCAGAAGATCTTGAAGCCCATGGCCATGTCCTTGAACCATGTGGCGTACATCAGGAAGGAAGCCACCGCCACGGGGCCGCACATCCGGCGGAGCCAGGGCTTGAACTTACCGTCCTTCGTGGGGTTGGACCGGTCCACGATCTGGCCCATGGTCACGTCGGTGAACGCGTCCACGAAACGGGCCAGCATCATCATGATGCCCACAAGACCGGCGGAGACGCCCATCACGTCCGTGTAGAACTTCATCAGCAGGGACGAGGACAGGATGAAGGTGAAGTCGTTGCCGAAGTCACCAAACATATAGCCCAGCTTATCCCTTATGCCGAAGGGGCGCAGGGTGGGAGAATCGTTCTTTGCCATTGCTTTTACTCCTTTTCTTGTTTATTTCAGCTCCCCCCGGGAGCAAAAATACATGTTGTTTACGCCTTCTTGACCTTGATGAGCTGGGCGTTCAGGCTCTCCAGGAAGCCCTCCGGCAGCATGCCGCCGCCAAGACTCATCATGGCCTCGGGGGTCATGCCCTTCATCATGCCCCACATGCCCTCGCCGGGAGCCACGTCGAAGTTGGTGGCCATCTTCACCGCCTTGCGGACGATGGCGCCCACCTCCTCGTTTTTAAAGAGCTCCTCCATGGTGTCCTTCACGCTGTAGCAGCCCTCGGGGAACTCCATGGGGGCAGAAAGGTCCAGGTCGCCCACCATCTTGAACCAGTTGGCCACGCCCTCGGCCCGCTCGTTGACCTCGGGCAGGACGTAGATGGCCGGCTCCTTTTCCACCTTCTCCAGGGTGATGGAGTCCTTCACGGGCCCCGCCACGGCGAGGACGGTGTTGAACCCCTCCTTCAGGGAGACGGTGAATTCAAAGACCTTGCTGGCGGTCTGCTCGCCCACCTTCTCACCGTTGAGGAATAGCTCCACGGCGGGCTGGTTGGAGTAGACCTTGATGAGGGTGGTGTCCCCGGCCCGCTGGGCGTAGCGCCGGCCGCAGACGTGGACCATGGGCTCCTTGGTCCAGTATGCCTGGTAGACATAATAACTATCCTTTTTGGTCTTCCGGTCCATGGTCATGAGGCCCTTGTTGTTCCGGCCGCCCACGCCGCCCTCGTTCCGGGCCGCGCAGCCGAAGTCGAACATGTTCCACACGTGGGTGGACCATATCCAGGGCCGCTCGTCGAAGACCTTGGCCAGGTGCTCGTGGTACAGGGCCTGGTACTCCTCGGAGTAGTCCTTGCAGGCGGGATTGGGGCCGTGGTAGGTGACGATGCCCTCGCATCCGTACTCGCTCATGCCCAGACAGATGTCCGGGTGGACCTTGTGGAAGTTATCCATCCAGGGGCCGTTCTCCTCCATCTTGCCGCCGTACCAGCCGAAGTAGTGGTTGTAGCTCTCCACGTCGGTGATGTGGTGCATGGGGCTCTCCACCGGGGTCATGGACACGTGGGCGATGGTGGTGAGGCGGGTGGGGTCCAGCTTGTGGCAGAGCTCGTTCAGCTCCTTGTGGTTTTCCACCAGCTTTTCGCTGATGCCGCCGATGAGGATCTCGTTGGACACGCCCCAGAAGCAGATGGAGGGGTGGTTGTAGTTCTGGATGATGAGCTCCGTCATCTGGCTCACGCAGTTTTCATGGGCCGCCGGGTCCTTGTTGAAGACGCTGATGAAGGGGATCTCTGCCCAGATGATGAAGCCCAGCTCGTCGCAGGCGTCGTAGAAGTCCTGGGAATGCTGATAGTGGGCCAGGCGGATGGTGTTGGCCCCCAGCTCCTTGATGAGCCAGGCGTCCTCGTAGTGGTCGTCGGCGGTGAGGGCGTTGCCCTTGTAGAGCCGGTCCTGGTGGCGGCTCACGCCCCGGAGGGGGGTCTGGACGCCGTTGAGGATAAAGCCCTCGTCGGGGGTGACGGAGAAGCTCCGCACGCCCGCCCGGCACTCGATCTCGTCGTATGCCTCGTTTCGGCGCTGGAGCGTGGCGGTGACGGTGTAAAGGTAGGGCTCGTCGATGCTCCACAGGTTGGCGTCCGGCACGCTCACGGTGACAGCGGGGCTGTCTGCCGGGCGGCAGGCCGCGGCCACCTCTTTTCCGTCCTCGTCCAGGACGGACCACAGGACCGTGAAGTTCTCGTCCACGCCCTTCACCCAGGCGTTCAGCGCGAATTCAGCGCCGCCGCAGGGCATGGGCTTGGGGGTCACGGCCAGACCCGGCCCGCCGTAGTACTCCAGGTCGAAGTGGGCCGCAGGCACGGAGATGATGTTCACGCCCCGGTAGAGGCCGCCGTAGAAGGTGAAGTCGGCGGACTGGGGATAGACGCTGCTCTTCTCCTCGTTGGAGCAGGCGATCACGAGAAGGTTCTCCTCCCCTTCCTTGCACAGGTCGGTCACGTCCGCTCGGAAGGTGGAGTAGCCGCCCTCGTGGTAGATGACCTCCTTGCCGTTCACATACATCGTGGCCTGCTGGCCCGCAGCCAGCACCTCCACGAAGACACGGCCGCCGGCCAGGGGCTGCTTCGGGGTCTCAAAGGTGCGGGCGTACCAGCATTTGCCCCGGTAGTAGCTGCCGTTGCCGTCGCTGCCGTCCACCGCGTTCCAGGTGTGGGGCAGGTCCACCTTCTCCCAGTCGGAGGGCAGGGCCGCGGGCAGACCCGCGTCCTTTTTGATGAACCGCCAGCCTTCGTTGATATTGATGACTTGACGCATAGGTCTCCTCCTTTGGTTTTGTGGGGCGGCGGGAGGCGTCACGGGACGTCCCCGCCGTGTTCATAGCGCTTTAGTGGACGTATTTCTTGAGCGTGGCGCGGATGGCGCCGGGGCCGGCGGTGAGCTCTTTGAGGTAGCTCACGACCGCCTCGGCCAGGCCGGCCTCATACAGGTCCACGTTGAAGATGACCTTGTCGTGCAGGATGGGGGCCACGGCGGCCTCCACGTCCTGGTCCGGCTCCAGCTTCAGGCCCGCCACATAGGGGGTGACTTCCTCCAGCATGGGGTCGTCGCTGCGCTCAAAGGGCTTGCCCTCGTCGTCCAGGGCCATGAGATACCGCAGCCACCCGGCCAGCACCAGGGGGATGAGCTTCAGGTCATGGACGTCCTTGTCCGGCGCATCCATATAGGCCTTGATGGTGTTGCCGAAGCGGATGGGTATCTTCTGGGAGGTGTCCAGGGCGATGCGCTGGGGCGTGTCAGGCATGAAGGGGTTGGGCAGGCGCACGTCGATGACCGTGTCGATGAACTGCTTGGGGTCCAGGATGCCGGGATTTACCACCACGGGCAGGCCCTCCTTGTAGCCCACGGTCTTGATAAGGCCCACCAGCTCCGGGTCCTCCATCTCGTCGCAGATGCGCTGGTAACCTAAGAGGCAGCCGTAGATGGCGAGGCACGTGTGCAGGGGATTGAGGCAGGTGCAGACCTTCATCTTCTCCACCTTGTCCACCGTCTCCCGGTCGGTGAAGATGACGCCCACGGTGTCCAGAGGCGGACGGCCGTTGGGGAACAGGTTCTCTATCACCAGGTACTCCGTCTCCTCAGAGTTGACGTAGGGGGCGATATAGGTGCCGGTGGGGGTGACGGTCATGTCCAGGCCCTGGACGCCGTCGGCCTCCAGCATCTTCTGGACGGTGGGGTCCGGCCGGGGAGTGATCTTGTCGATCATGGTCCAGGGGCAGGACACCTTCTCGGCGATGTAGGCCTTGAAGCCCGCGTCGGCCAGGCCCTTCTCCGTCCACTTCTCGGCGAAGGCGGTGACGAAGGCGCGGATCTTATCGCCGTTGTGGGAGCAGTTGTCCGTGCTCACCAGGGCCAGGGGCGCGGCGCCGGCCTGATAGCGGGCATACAGCAGCGCACACACGCGGCCCAGGAAGCTGGTGGCCTTCTCAGGGCCCGCCTCGAAGTCCGCGGCGATGTCGGCGTGGGTGTTGCCCGCGCCGTCCACCAGGCTGTAGCCCTTCTCGGTGATGGTGAAGGTCACCATCTGCAGGCTGTCGGCCTGGAAGTGGCCCCTCAGGCCCTCGAAATCCTCGGTGCCGGGGGCGGTGAGCAGATAGTCCTTCACGATGGAGCATATGACCGTCTTGTCCACGGTGCCGTCGGACTTCAGGGTGGCCAGGATGGAGTAGTTGTCGTTGGGCTGGTGCATGCCCTCGCCCTCCCGGTTCACGGCGATGACGCCCCGGTCCATGACGCCCTTCTCGATCATCTCCTGGGCCAGACGGGCCTGGAAGGCCTTGAAGAGGTTGCCGCCGCCAAACTGGATCCAGTAGGGATGTTCCAGGGTCTTGGGGGCAATGTCGGCGCGGTCGAAGGCGGGGATGTGGTAGCCCTTGGCCTCCCACGCGGCCCGCTCGTTTTTTAGGCTCTCAGCAGTCAGTTTCATTTGCGCGTGGCCCCCTTTTCGATGGCCTCCCACAGGCCCTGGATGTAGCAGGCGCCCAGGGCGCGGTCATACAGGCCGTAGCCGGGCATGGCCACCTCGCCCCAGATCATGCGGCCGTGGTCGGGACGGATGGGTCCGTCGAAGCCGATCTCGTACAGGGCCTTCACGATCTCGTACATATCGAAGGTGCCGTCGCTGGACAGGTGGGCGGCCTCCTCGAAGTTGGTGGGGCTGTGGAACTTCAGGTTCCGCACATGGGCGAAGTGGATGCGGCCCTTGAGGGAACGGATCATGTGGGGCAGGTCGTTTTTGAGATTCGTACCGTAGGAGCCGGCGCAGAAGGTGACGCCGTTGTGGGGGTCGTCCACCATCTTCATCATCCGCTGGATGTTCTCCTCGTTGATGATGATGCGGGGCAGGCCGAACACGCTCCAGGCCGGATCGTCGGGGTGGATGGCCATCCTGATGTCGTACTTGTTGCACACGGGCATGATGGCCTCCAGGAAGTACTTGAGGTTCGCGAAGAGCTTTTCGTCGTCCACGTCCTTGTACATGGCGAACAGCTCCTTCACCCGGGCCATGCGCTCCGGCTCCCAGCCGGGCATGACCGTGCCGTTCATGTCGCCGGCGATGGACTCGAACATCTTCTCCGGCACCAGCGCGTCCACGGCCTCCTGGGTATAGGCCAGCACCGTGGAGCCGTCGGGGCGCACCCGGGCCAGCTCCGTCCTCGTCCAGTCGAACACGGGCATGAAGTTGTAGCACACCATGTGGATGTCTTCCTTGCCCAGGTTCTCCAGGGTCTTGATGTAGTTGTCTATGTACTCGTCCCGCCGGCCGGCGCCGATCTTGATGTCGTCGTGGATGTTGACGGACTCGATGCCGGCGATGTGCATACCGGCGGCGGCCACCTCATCCTTGAGGGCCTTGATGCGCTCCTGGGTCCACAGCTCGCCGGGCTGGGTGTCGTACAGGGTGGTGATCACGCCGGTGACGCCGGGGATCTGGCGGATCTGCTGCAGGGTGACGGTGTCGAATTTCGAGCCGTACCATCTGAGTGTCATTTCCATAGTCGATGCATCTCCTTTTTTGCTTTGTTTGGCTGTATTATATAGGGTATTTTGCTCTCAGATACGGGTGTCCCACAGGCCGCAGAAGCTGTCGATGGGGTCCTTGCCGTGGAAGGCCTCCGACCCGGTGACCAGGGCGTCCACCAGGGCGTCCATGGTGTAGCTCTTGGAGTCGTAGGCGTTGATGTAGGTGCGCACGGCGGGGATATCCGCCAGCATGGTGGGCAGGTTCACGCTGATGGCCACCACGGGCACCTCAAACACGTACCAGGGGATCTCGCCGCCGCCCTTGCTCATGCCGAAGGCGGGGTGGCCGTTTGCCACATCGCACAGGGTGATGACCAGGTCCATCTGGGAGACGAAGTCCGCGATGGCGTTCTTCCCGGCAAAGTAGAGGTTCAGGCTGGGGGCCTGGCCCGCGGCGATCTGCTTTTTGATCTTCTCCAGGGGGCTCTCATAGATGAAGGCGTCGAAGCCCTTCTCGATGAGCCGGTCCCTGAGGTCCTCGGCGGGGTTTTTCCGCTTGCCGCCGGCGCCCATGGCCATGGCCGCGAGGGCCGCCATGGGGCCGTCCGCGCCCTTGACGTAGACGATCATGACCCGGCGGGTCTTCTTGGGGTCCAGGGGCAGCACGCCCTGATCCTTGTACTTCACCAGGGTCAGGGCCTCCCGGCTGATGGCCTCGGCGGTCTTTTTGTAATCCGGCGTGGCCAGCACGGCGGGCAGGGCTTCGGCGGCGGGGACGAGCTCCTCCTTGGCCTTCTTGTTGAGGCCCATGTGGGCCTTCAGGGCCAGGATGCGGGTCAGGGCCTCGGTCATGCGCTCCTCGCTGATGACGCCGGTCTTATAGGCGTCCAGCATGGTCTGGAAGTCCTCGTCCGGGTCGTTGAAGAACAGGAACATATCGCACCCGGCGTTGATGGCCGCGGGCAGCATATCCCGCCGCTTCATTCTATCGGTCATGCCCACCATGTGGCTGGCGTCGGTGACCACCATGCCGTTGAAGCCCAGCTTCTCCCGGAGAAGGCCGGTCATGATCTCGGGGCACAATGTGGCGGGGAGCATCTCGTCATCGGTGATGCCGGGCCGGACCTGGCGCATGTACTTGGGCAGCATGATGTGCCCGCCCATGATGGCATCCAGGCCGCCGTCGATCAGGGTCTTGTACACCTTGCCGTAGGTGTCCATCCACTGGTCCAGGTCGAACTCGTTGATATTGTTGGCCATGTGGGCGTCCCGGTAGTCCTGGCCGTTGCCGGGGAAGTGCTTGGCGGCGCAGGCGAAGCCGGGGAT
>CANRNF010000113.1 GCA_947631865.1 uncultured Oscillospiraceae bacterium
GCAGTCTGACTGAGCTTATCCGTCGCGGCAAGCTCCCTGTCCAGCGCCTTATTGATGACCTGTTCGTATATCCCGTTATGCAGCATGCTCATTCCTCCGTCCACTCCACGTCCGAGCTATCCACCAGCTCCCGATACCGGAAGCACTCCTTCACGTGGTCGTTGACGATACCGCAGGCCTGCAGGTGGGCGTAAACCGTCACGCTGCCGATGAACTTCATTCCCCGCTTTTTCAGGTCCCTGGCGATGCGGTCGGAGAGGTCGTTGGACGCCGGGATGCGGCCCAGCTCATGGCCCTTGTAGAGCATCGTCTTCCCGCCGGTCCAGCCCCAGAGATAGTCCGAAAACGTGCCGAACTCCGCCCGGATGCGCTGTACGCACCGGGCATTATTGATGACTGCCTCGATCTTTCTCCGGGAGTGGATCATGCCGGGCACGGCCATGATGCGGTCCACATCCTCATCTGTGTAAGCCGCGACCTTGTTATAGTCGAACCCATCAAAGCAGCCGCGGAATATCTCCCGCTTGCGTAGCACCGTGTCCCAGCTGAGGCCGCACTGCATGGCCTCCAGCATGAGGAACTCGAACTGTTTGCGGTCGTCATGGACCGGCACGCCCCACTCCTCGTCGTGGTAGCGCGTCTGCCGCTCGTTCATCAGGCACCAGGGACACCTCTGCATAGCAAACCCTCTCCCGCTGCATTATCTTTTTTTCGGCAGATTTTAAGAAAACTCTAAAATCTGCCGAAGTTTTTACCCAGCCCTCACGCCAGGGTACTCTACGTCCACGGCTACACCGAACATATCCTCCACCTCGCCGGCCAGGACGATCTCTGCCGCCAGGCCGTGGTCCGCCGCCAGCTGCTCCATCATGTACCGGGCCGCCTCCTCATGCCGGGCGCCCGTGATGACATACACGCCGTCCTTTGCACCGATTCGGCGCATGGGCAGGCGTGTCACCTGGTCAGGTCCGGCCTCTGCCCGCAGCGCATCTCGCCACACTTCACGATAGCTTCTCAATATAATGCTCATTTTTAGTCCTCCTTCCGTATTTTACCGCAAAGCCGCTTATCCGGCAATGCCAAGTTAGCTGCCGTCAGTCTTCATCGTCCCACAAAAAGTCGTAGAACATCATCTCCCCAATGCTGAAAGGGCGGTCCCGCTCTGCCTTTTTCATCTTTCTGTACGTCTCGCCGTCCACCGTGATAGTTCTCTCTTCAAAGACCTTCTTCTTTCCGAACAGGCCGTATTTCTCCACCTGGACCAGCGCTCTGACCTTGTGATTCATAAAAACACCTCCCAGTATCCCCATCCTACGCGTATCGCTGTCCTATAAACTGGTCAGCCGAAAAGTCTGCTGGACTACTCCGATAAAAATCTTCCGAATGCCATCCCCAGCAGTCCGTTCAGCTTGAAATTACGTATTTTACGTAATATAATAAACATTGAAACACGTCTCCGCAGACGACGTGATGCCTATTGTGAATGGCCATGACGTGTAATGCCAAAGGAGGAGTTATCGTGAAAGAGTATGTCTATCCGGCAGTATTCCATCTTAACAAAGATGGGACGTATACCATTACTTATCCCGATTTGCCTGGGTGCATCAGCGAGGGAAAGTCGCTGAGCAACGCGGTCTATATGGCTGAGTCCGCTCTGTCCCAGTGGCTCGAATATCTCATCGATAAAAAGCAGGATCTCCCCGCTCCCAGTGATATGCAAAGCATTCAAGTTGAGGAAAATGAATTCGTTAATCTGACATGCGCAAATGTAAAAGACGGATGCGCCGTAAAGCGAACGGTAAGCATTCCAAAATGGATGGACGATGGAGCTGCAAAATCAAACCTCAGTCTGTCACGTGTTTTACAAGACGCATTGAGAGACCGTTTACAGGCGTAAATGTGATATATAAAATTCAGGAGGCACAGAAATGTGCCTCCTTTTCATCTGTTCAAAGAGGCACGGCTATCCATTTTATTGGACAACCGCACCTTTATACTGCAAGCATAGGAGGTGCAGTCATGATCGTCCTGGTAGATATAGAGTGGGTCGGTGACAATGAAAAGCACATGACTCAGCTTTCCGCAATGAGGGTCACGACCTTTTGGTGGGCCATGGACCGTCTGGATATTCTGGTACGGCCGGAGGACGGCTGCGCCTATGATCCTGACCACGTCGCCTATGGCGGCTACCCAGAGGCCAGGTTTGCAGAGGGTATGACCGAAGAGGAAGGTATCGTCAGCTTCGCCGAATGGCTGCAGCCCGATGACACGATTTGGGTGTGGGCATCGGCCAACCGGAGCTGCCTGCAGGAGCTGTGGCACAAGTACATCTCTGACGAGTTCCCCATGGTCACCGTCCAGTCTGGCCGTCTTGCCTCCAGGCAAGGCTGTACAGGAGCCTCTCCCTATGACATGCTTTCTTCCCTCGGCAAAGACCCACCTTACCCCGAACATAGGTCGGCAAATGATATCGAGGTGCTGTGCCATCTGTTCAATAAGCTGAACCTGGTGGCTCGGAACGCACGGTCTACCCCCCCTTCCCCTCCAAAGCCGAAACTGTCTCGGCGCGAGAGGAACATGATATGGGTAAAGAAGGCCCCGTTCAATTTTGTCTATGTTTCCGGCTCAGAGGTCTTTCACACAAGGGAGTGTAAGCATTTCCTGAACGGCAAGCTGCTGCTCGGCTCAAAGTATTATGACACGGCGGCAAAGAACCATCGCCCCTGCATGTTCTGCAATCCCGCTCCGCCTGTGCAGTTACCGGAGCTGAGAGCATGGACTCTGCCAAGGACATCCGCAGAAGCTGAGGCGCTGCGAAAGAGGCGAAACGAGATCGTAAGAGTGAGGATGCTCGGCGGCACGACACAGGAGATGCGCATGGGGAAAATACTCGGATGGTGCCATTGTGCTCTTCATCCGGGTGCGATCAGCAAGTGCATCCTGGATCAGCACAAATGCCTGAACAAAAGCTGTTCACACTTCCAGAAAAATGAGGCGAGTACATACTGGGAGGCGCTGGAGAACGAGCAGCGGGCAAAGGAAAAGCAGAAGCGAAAAAAACAGGCTGCCAAAGAACAGCGCAGCCGCGAGAACGACATCCTCCAGTTCACGAAAGACACCTGGCAGTCATACATCAATGACTTGGACTACGACATGACCATCGTCCGCGTTGCCCGCCTCAACTCCTGGATGTATACGGTTTTCTATGTGTCAGACAATCCCTTTGCGGACGGGAACAGATACCCCGCCTTCCTCCAAAGGGTAAGGGAAACCAGCCCGCGGATCAGTATAAGACTGCGCCATATACGAGCTATGGATGGCAGCTTTGTCACAACAGAACAGTACCATGCAAGGCCCAGATAAAGGAGCAACAGCGGCAGACTAGGCATAAGGAGTATCATCATGTCAAATCTTATTATTTCATGCAATGAGAATGGCAACGCCGTATTCCACATCGGCCTCAGCCTGGACGGGTCGCTGCAGCCCATCATCAACGCAGTTCTCCCCTTCAGCAACATGGAACTCATGATGCAGCTTTTGAACACCAACCGGCCAGGCGGTGCATTCTACGACGTTGATGAAAACCATGGCTACTTCTTCATGTACGACAATAACATGAAAAAGCCATACCCTAGTGTAATGATCTGGAAGTATATACACGAAGGTAACAACCGTGTGATCGCAGACATGGAGAAGGACGACCTCAGTATAATCAAATATGCTGTAGAAACTTATCTTCGGTAAATTTAAAACTGTTGACGGCGCGGTCATCTTACGGCATAAATGAACCAAGAAACCACCGGTAGGAGGAACGAACTATGGCTGAAGAAAGGCAGAAGGCGCAGCCCAAAGTTGACCCAGATGATTTATTTAACTTCTTTTGCAGCTTGGCTATATTGAAACAGGAGGGCGATACAGAGCGTCTGGCAAAGATCAAAGAAGAATGCCCCATTGAGTACGCCAACTGGGAACAGTGTCAGGCAAAGATCGATGCGGAAAAGGCAAAAGAGCAGGCAAAGCCATAAAAGTTTAACGGCTTATATGCTATCAGTCTCTCATGTCATCCCCAAAAGCGCAAAATAGCTGCACCGGCCACTCTCTGTAGCTGGCGCCGCTGTTGGAAGTGAACTCTCTCCTCTGGGGGTGCAGGCATAAAACAAGACTCGTCAAGCAGATACGTTTCGTATCATTTTGACGAGTCTTTTTTGTAAAGGAAGAAGGTTTCGAACCCTCGGCCTACGGCTTATGGATCATGATCGTATAAGAACCGTCCTGCAAGCGCGTCAGTCGTCCATATAAATGGAAAATGGCAGTTTAAAATTCTCTGTAGATGTCCGGGTGCGGCGAAGCTCCGTGGCGTCCTTGGGCGGTTCGGGCGGCTCGTCCACATAGGCGTGGAATACCTTGCCGCAGTCCATTAGCCGGGCGATGGTCTCGTTCTTGAACCGGGTCACATAGCCCAGCTCCCTATCGTCCGACGTGTACACTGAGATGGCCCACTGGTCATGCTCGTTGTCCGTATCCCGGAAAAGATGCAGCTCCGTTCCCGGTGAAAGGGACGCCAGAAGGGCCCGCCCCTCGTCGCTGTTGTCATCCACATGGAACTGCAGCCCGGCCACCGCCGTCTTCAGCACCAGGATGGACCGCTCTTTCTGCCGGAAGGCATCTCTGTCAAAAAAGCCTGAGCGCAGTCCCTGAGCCTGTTCCTGCATCGGATAGTCAGCCATGGGCCTCTGCCTCCCCCGTCAGTGCAGCGATCTTCTCCTCCAGCGCCGCCTTCTCCCGCTCATAACGTTTGGCCCGGAGCCGCAGCTCGGCCAGATACTCCTCCGTTTTCTCCTTGTTCTTCATGGTCTCCACCGCAATAAAAGGGAAACTCTGCCGAATCTTTTCGATCTCCGCTTCCACGCTCTTACGTTGCTCGTCATAGGAGCGGATGGTGTCCAGAACCACGCCATCCTCCTCCAGAGGGACAAACTGCTCATAGAGCTTCTTTGCCAGCAGATAGTCGGTAGTCAAAGCGGAGGCGATCTCCCCGTAATCCGAGCGGCGCTCCGCCGCTGTCCGCTCATGCCGCGCCTCCACCAGACCGGCACTGGTATCCACCGGGGAGAACAGGGCGTCATAGATGACCTTCATGGCCTCCACGTCCTGCATCTTGTAGGCCTCGACCGCCTTCTCATAGAGTTCCCGCTGAACCTCGGTCAGGTCCTTGTTCATGGCCGGATGGAAGTTGGTCGTGATCTCCCGATACTGCCGCTGGAGGGTATGCATCTGCTCCTCCGTCAGTTGGGGCAGCTCATGAAGTGTCATGTCGGCGCTCTCCACCGCCGCGATGCGCTCCTGCTTTTCCTTCGCCAGGATGGCCTCGATCTTCTCCATGTCGATGGGCTCCCGGCGGTTGAAGGCGGCCTGTATGAGTTCCAGCTTTCGCTTGAGCATAGCAAGCTCCAGCTCCGCCTCCAGGACGGGCTGCTCCATGACGCCGATGGTGTCTATGTATTTCTTCCGCAGCTGAGGCGCCTGCACATAGAGGAGATCATCCCGGTTGGCATACATACCTACCAGCGCCATGCGGCTGCTGGCCACCTCTCGGGTCAGCCAATCATAAAATGTCTGCTGCCGCATCACGCACCTCCTATGGCTGCCGTGACGTCCTGGACCGTGATACTCTCCAGGTCTTCGTCGGAGATGTCCGTCTGTCGGGCCAGTCGATCCGCCTGGACGTTGATGGCCTTTTCAAAGATATTGCGGGCCGTGCGGGCGTTGCCGCATTTCTCGTTGCGGGCTTTGTACAGCGCATCGAACTTCTCCCGCAGCAGCGCCGCCGCGTCGGGCGCCAGGGTGTAACCGTTGGTGGTACAGAACCGCTCGAATATGGAGATCAGCTCCCCGCCGGAATAGTCGGGGAACTCAAAATATTTGCTGAACCGGGAGGACAGGCCGGGGTTGGAGTCGATGAACTTGTGCATCAGCTCCGTATACCCCGCCACGATGACCACCAGTTCGTCCCGGTGATCCTCCATGGCCTTCAAGATGGTCTCGATGGCCTCCTTGCCGTAGCTGTCGTCGGTCTCGCCGGCCAGGGAGTAGGCCTCGTCGATGAACAGCACGCCGCCCATGGCCTGCTGGATGACCTTCTGGGTCTTGATGGCCGTCTGACCCAGGTACCCAGCCACCAGGGCGCTGCGGTCCGTTTCCACCAGCCGGCCCTGGGGCAGGATGCCCATGTGATAATAGAGTTTCGCCACCAGCCGGGCCACCGTGGTTTTACCGGTGCCAGGGTTGCCGGTGAAAACCAGGTGGTAGGAGATAGTGGGCACCTTCATGCCCCGCTGCTCCCGGATCTTCGCCACCTTGATGAAGTTCATCAGACTGTGTACATCCTGCTTGACGCTCTCCAGGCCCACCAGGCCGTCCAGCTCCGCCAGCAGGCTTTCCATTGTCTCATTGTCATCTGTCGGGGGCGCATTGACTGTCGGGGCTTCCTCTGGGGGCGCCGCCTGGGTGTTGACCGCCTTATCCGTCTCGCCGTCATTATCCACGGAGAAACGCAGTGTGAGCGTGATGGGCTCGCTGCTATTTTCGGCAGGTTTAGGCGGCTCCGCCTCTTTTGCTCCGGCTTGAATCTTCGCGTTCCGTGCGGCGGCTGCCAGAGCATCATTTTGCAGATAGCTCTCCGTGTTTTTCGCCGTAATGCGGTTCTTGTAATCAGGCGCTGCCGGCATCCGTAGCCCCGCCGCCGAGGCATAGCGAATGAGGCTCTCCATGATACCGGACAGCACGCCTGACTCCTCCACGGTGAAGTCCCCGTTGATCATGGCGGAGCCCACCAGCAGAATATTGAGCTGCTCCAGCACGCTCAATGCGTCTGCAGAGCCGTTCTTCTTATCCCGCTCCACCAGCTTCACGAAAAAGTCCGGCACCTTCAGCTGCCGCTCCGGGTCGCCGCAGCAGCCCATGGCCGTCACCACCTGCTCGATGGTATATGCGGTGCCAGATAGGGCGGAGAGCGC
>CANRNF010000114.1 GCA_947631865.1 uncultured Oscillospiraceae bacterium
ACCACCTCTGACACCGGCGTGGCGTCTGCAAAGGTGTCGGCGCTGCTTGTGGGAGGCCAGTATCCGATCCACATCGGTAGCTGTATTGCGGTAGACCACCGGCATCAGACCAAAGTGGCCGACTTTGACGCTGCGCTGGACCAGCTGTTTGCCCAGTTCACCACCAGCGTGGAAAATCTGCAGGCGCTGCTGGAGATCGAGCTGGACTATCCGGTAAACGCCATGACCCGTGTATGCAAAAAGCTGAGTATGCCCAAAAAGGCAGCCGTCGAAGCGATTTCCATGTATGAGATGGCCTATGGAGGCGGCCGGGCGACAGCTCATGACGTTTTCATGGCAATGCAGGAGATCCCGTACATCATGAAAACAGACGGGGCTCCGGAGAGCAAGCTGATCACACTTCAGGAAACCATGGCCCGGGCTCTTACGCTCAGGTGGAGCGACTACGACCTCGCGAAGGCGGTGGAGTACTGATGTCAGCGCCCATCATTCTCTGCGATACCGCAGGCATGACCAATAAACGCTGGCTGGAGTGCCGCGCTCACGGTCCAAAGGGCGATATCGAGTACACCGTCGGCGGGAGTGATGTCGCCGTGATTTTTGGCGTGTCCCCTTGGACTACGCCGCTGGAGCTCTGGATGATCAAGAAGGGCAGGGCAAAGCCGGCTGTGAAAGCCAACGCCAATCAGCTGGAGATGGGTCATCTTCTTGAGCCCATTGCCGCGCATTGGTATCAGTCGATCACGGGGAACAAGGTCACAGATGACACCAATTTGTACCAGCACGCGGATCATCCATATGCGCTTGCGGACTTCGACCGCCGGTTCATCCGTAAGGATGACGGTGAGCCGGGTATCCTGGAGTGCAAGAGCTGCACATATCACAAAGCCGGAGACTGGGCCAGTGAAGCGTACCCTCTGTATTATGAGCTTCAACTTCGGTACTATCTCGCGGTCGCGGATGTGAACATCGGCGCCTTTGCGGCGCTTTGGGGAAACAACCCTGATGTCGATTTTGCCTGTCCCTCCCTGGAGCGGGACCCGGTAAAGGAGGACATGATCTTCGAACGGCTGGATGAATGGATTTGGAGCCTGAAGAATGATAAGCCCCCTACGATGTCAGGGATCAAGCCGGCGCTGGCGCTGGAATCCCTCGCAAAGATCTATGGCGCGAGCAATCCGGCCTTGCCAACAGTGGAGTTGCCCAAGAAATATGAAAGGACCCTGCGCAGGATAATCACCCTGCAAGGGGAAGTAGCGGAACACAACGCAGAACTCAAAAGACTGAACGAGGAGGTGCAAGCACAGTCCGTGCGAATTGCGGAGCTGATGAAGGATCACGAGCATGGCGTTCTGGAAACGACCAAAGACCGCATCCTTATCGACTTCGTTACAAGAACAAGTAAGAGACCAGACTCAAAGCAGCTCAAAAAGGAGTACCCCAATATTTATGATGAGGTCCTGAAGGTGAGTGAGAGCAGGACTATAAAGGTCTCCGTTGAGTCTGCCTAGTAGAAAAGGAGATAGATATGAGCAAAGTAAACACCGGCGCATGGGAACAGGCGCTGGAGAAACAGTGTACAGGCGGCTGGACCAAGGGGGCGAAAGCCTATGTGTGTTCGCCGCTCAGCGCAGATAACCGGGAACAGCTCCACGCCAACATTCGCTCGGCGCGGGCATATATGTTTCTGGCCAACAGGGACCTGGGCTATGCCGCACGAGCGCCGCACGCTTATTTGCCGCTGCTGTTGAATGACAGTGTTCCGGTAGAGCGCGCCCTGGCCATCGACTTTGGCCTTCGGCTCTTGGAGCAGAGCGAGATCCTGCTCGTATGCGGTAGCCGTATCAGCTGTGGCATGGAAGGAGAGATCCGCCATGCTGCAAAGCTGAAAATGACGATACTTGCCTTTGACAAGACCGTTTACCTTGGCGCTCGGCGGATTGTGGCCGACTGTGGAGGAGACAAATACCTTGTCCGACTGGATGACCGATACCCGCAGTTCGTCAGGGAGTACCCCGATGGTATTTCACCTGACAGCGGGGAGGTGGCGTGATGCTCTGTCAATTTGAGCGGCTGGTCTATCCCCGGAATATCAGCAGCGCCGAAACAGGAAGCTATATGGTGGCCGTATACCGACCCTGTGAGCGGGTCCTTGACGGCACCGGGCACTCCATCTCTCAGGTGAAAGCCGTCGGCTACTGTCTGCCCATTTCCCGGCACCTTCGGTATGACATGCAGGGGAAATGGACGCGCAGCACCAAGCACGGCGTCCAGTTCGAGATGGACTCCTACAAAGAGGTGATCATCCCGACAAAGGACGCCATCACGGCCTACCTGTGTTCTGGTCAGATCAAGGGTGTCGGCCCCAAATTGGCAGAGCGCATCTATGAGGCGTTCGGAAACGATACGCTGGATGTTCTCGATAAGGAGCCGGACAAGCTCATGACCGTTCCTGGCATCAGCAACGGACGGTTCAAACGGATCTGTGACTCCTATCTTGCCAACCGCAGGGCCCGGGATGTGGTGGCATTTTTGTCACCTCACGGGATCACCGCCAACCGGGCGGTGAAGCTCTACAAGGAGTATGGTGAGAGGACGCTTCAGATCGTGAAGGAGCATCCATACCAGCTTTGCGAGATGGAAGGCATCGGTTTCCTGACAGCCGACCGGATCGCGGAGAGCATGGGCTTTGAAAAGCTGTCCACGGAGCGCGTGGATGAGGGGCTGCTGTACACGCTGAAGGAAGCGGAGAGCCGCGGCCATATCTGTATGGAGAAGAGGGCGTTCGTCAAAGCGTGCCTGAAGTTGCTGGACACGCCCCTGTTGACGGAGGATATGGCCGCAAACCGCGCAATGCGGCTGGTGCATGACGGACGCCTGGTGACATATGAGGGGTTCGTTTACAGGTGTGAGACCGCTTTAGCGGAGCAGCACCTGGCAAACACCATCATGAGCCGGAAGAACGCCTATCATCGGCAATCCTCTTTGTCTGACGGCGCCAAGTGCGACGAAAAGCTGAAGCAAGTAGAGGCCAGCCTGCATGTCAGGCTGGCCCCGGAGCAGCGACAGGCGATCCAGATGGCGCTGACAAACGGCATATCCATCATAACCGGCGGCCCTGGCACTGGCAAGACCATGATCCAAAAGGCAATCCTGGACATCTATCATGATGAGCATCCCCGCAATAAGATCTGCTGCTGTGCTCCGACAGGACGTGCAGCCAGAAGAATGGAGGAATCGACAGGCCATGTGGCAGCCACGGTGCATAAAGCCCTTGGCTTGCTCGCCGGCGAAAACGGTTTCCATGGAGAGCCAAAGGAACTGGACGCTGACCTGGTGATCGTAGACGAGGTGTCCATGCTGGACATTTACCTGGCGGAGCATCTCTTTGACGCCGTGAAGCCCGGGGCCCAGGTGGTTTTGGTCGGCGATGCTGACCAGCTTCCGTCCGTGGGACCGGGTGCGGTGCTCAAAGAGATCATCGCCAGCGAGTGTATCCCGGTGGCCAGGCTGGACAAGGTCTTCCGCCAGAATGAGGGGAGCAGGATCGCGATGAACGCGAAGCTGATCCGGCATGGCAACATGCACCTCGAATACGGGAACGACTTTGTCTTCATTGAGTCCGCCAGCATCCCGGAGTCGGCGCAGTTGATCCAGGATATCTATGAGAAGGAGACGGGTAAGTACGGCGTTGACAACGTGGCGCTGCTTACACCGTACCGACAGAAAACAGAGACCGGGGCGAACGCGCTCAACGCGGTGCTTCGGGACGTGATCAATCCGGCCTGTCCGTTTTCCAAGGAAGTGGAGTACGGAAAACGCATCTTCCGGGAAGGGGACAAGGTCATGCAGGTCAAAAACCATGAGCATATCAGCAACGGAGATATCGGGTACATCACCAAGATCGTCACTGGCAGTGATGAGACCACGGTATTCGTCGATTATGGCGAAGGCCGCGTTGCTGAATATGACTCCAGTGAGCTCGACCTGTTGGATCTGGGCTATGCCTGCACGATCCACAAGTCCCAGGGCAGTGAATTCAAATCGGTCATCATCAACCTGCAGACAGCACACTACATCATGCTGACCCGGCCGCTTCTGTATACCGCCATTACGCGGGGCAAGGAGCGGGTGACGATCGTCGGAGAGAGGAAAGCGCTCTGCATGGCTATAGGGAAGGTCGATACTGAAAAGCGGGGCACTTGCCTCGCAGCAAGACTGAAAAAAATAAATCATTGAGGAGGAAAGTATTATGGCGAGAATCCTTGACCTTTATATCCAGAAGAGGGACGAGCTTCTTAAAAATATGCCGTCTGACGAGAAAGCGGTTGCCCATCTGATCATCCTGTCTGAGATGAATTACCGCATAGACGTTCTGCAGACATGCAAAGCCTTCGTGTCCCACGCTCCTGTGACGCAGGAGCTCAGCATCATCCAGTGTCACTATCAGCAGATGGATGCCTACATCCGTTTCATGCAGGCTGAGCGAAAGTTCGGCTGGAAGGCGGATGAAAGAGGTTACAAGAAGCGGGAGACCGCCGCTTCGTCCTTGGCGCGAGTCGCGGATGACTATCGACGGCAGTTCACCAGCTTCAAAGTGTCTTCTGATCAGCAGTACAGGAAATGTGTCCAGAAGGTGATCAACACTGTGTTGCCGGTCTGGACGCAGTACAGAGACACATATGTCGAGATCAACATCAAGAACTGAGGAGGGTAGAAGATGAGCACAAGCAATTTGGATAACAAAACAGCTTCGATGGAGATGATCGGAAAGATCAACCTGGTCGAGGGATTCGACCCGGAGCCGTTCGCCGTGGAATACTCTGATCTGAACACCTCAGAGAAGCGCAAGCGGCTGCCTGTCATCTATCAGATGGCCTGGTTCCGCTTGAGGTATCCGGAAGGGAAGATCGCTGTCACGGTCGAGCCCGGGAAGGACTGCTTCGTGGCTACTGCCCGGGTGTATCCCAGCTACAAGGACTCTCCCGACAGCTTTTTGGCAGAGGCGACAGCCTCCCGCGGCTACTGCAAGGACAAACCCAGTGTATCCCCTCGTGAGTGGGCCCAGACGGCCGCCGTGGGGATCGCACTTAGGAATGCCGGATTTGGGCTCCAATTTGGCATGGCCGGCGAGGAAACCATGGATGATACCATAGGAGAACTCATGAGCGGCAATCTTTCCGAGGATGGAGATGAAGTGCCGACAGAGGTGCGATTTGCTGAGAAGGAGGAAAAAGGGACAGAGACGCCTGCACTGACACTTGAACAGCAGTACGAGAAGGCAATAAAAGTACTTTGCCCTATCAGTAAGTTCACAGGTAAAACCCTTGGCGACGTTCTCACGATGGAACCCGGTGCTGTGAAATGGCTGGCCACAAAATACACGAAAGATCCTGAGGTCCAGAAAGCGGCGCAGATTATCTGCGACTATGCAATGGAGCAGGCTTCGTGATCATATCAAGAGGGGACGGTTCAACGCCGTCCCCTATACCTTGCAAAAATAGAAAGGAAAGAGAAATCATGAAGGAATTGAAAACCCTCTACTTTGAGGGGGCGGGATGCAGCGACGATGAGATAGGCATGGGCACAGTCGGCAACTGCCGGATTCGGACAGCCTTCCACTTGGTGGACGGACGCGCCATCTTCCTAGAAATAATCGGTGACAAACGAACAAAATACAGCACTATGGCCACCAAGTGGATGTACACAGGCTTTGTTGACGCCTGCCACTATATCACGCATGATATACCGAATGACGATAGTAATGTTCATAAGGTTTTGTTGGCAGATGGTAGCAGACCAATCGAATGTAACACCAGTTTCGAGTACACCGAGGGGGAAATCCTTCGCTTAGTAAACAGTCTTGGAGCAAGATTCGATGCTATTATGGTTGTGCCTGATCTGGGCGGCTATAAGGTGTTTCCAGAGAGAAGAGACGGCTTCGGGCCAAGCGGATACTACTACGGTGATGAATTCGTTTACGATCCAGAGTTAACGGCCCGAAGAGAGGCTGTCTTTCAGCACTACTATAATCTTGAAAAGGAGGAGGGCAGGGAATCCCCAAACTTTTCAATGTGGGTAGATGAGTTTGACCCCGGCCTTTTGCATCTGCTGCGGCATTTTGCTGGTGACTTCAAAACGGCACACAATCGCCATTGGCTTATCCGTGTAGATGGCAACGATGAGTTGGATAAAATTCTTGCTACAGAGCGTGAGGCAACACTTGGAAGATACGGATGCTGAAAGGAAGCAGCAATGCTGAAAACAGGTATTTACATATCAGAGAATAGCAGCAACTACCTCGACAGCTATAAGGTGAGTATGGAAGTAAAAGAAACCGAGAAGTCCTACATATTTCGGCTGGTGGACTTTCAGAGCCGATACGGTGCTGTACACATCGAAACGCTGTTCAAGAATTCAAAGCGGGTAGTAATCAGAAAGAACAAGGGTGGTCATGCCATGAGGACATGGAGTGATGAAGATTTCACCTTCTATCCATACCAAGCTGGCATTCCATATTACTTTGATAGAGCAAAGGAGGCGCTTGAAACGCATGAATCTAATTCAGATGACCGATGTGGTCAATCTGCTCGGGCTCCCAGCGCCGCCGCAAGAACGTAGTTCGTACTATATAAGATGCCCGTGCTGTGATACCGATCCGCGAAAACGGCATTTGAACCTCAACATTTCAAAGAATGTTTTCCGTTGCCCGCGATGCGGTGTGTCTGGCGGTGTCCTTGATCTTTATTCCCTCTATACTGGTACGCCGAGAGATGCAGCAAAGAACGCCATATATGATAAATTGGGAACAGGCAATGTCGTTCCGACGGTAAAGGTAAAGTTTAATATTTAGCTGGCCGCGCTTTCTTGCGGCCAGCTTTTAATGAGCATAATTCAGGAAATGGGGTCCATCCCAAAAACTGTGTAAACTTCCACAGATGGTGTAGAATAGAAGCACCACAATGGAGGTAAATAACATG
>CANRNF010000115.1 GCA_947631865.1 uncultured Oscillospiraceae bacterium
TCATTCGCGTTAGGGAAAGAGAACATCACGTTTGTACGGAGGAGCTTATATGCCTCTGCCGACGCGAAATTCATCTTTGGGCCGATCATGCTCCGCCGTTCAGTCATCGCCTTGCTGGCGGAGGAGACTGCCATTTTATCTTTCTTTGCCATTGTCAGTATCCCCTCCTCCCTCAGTTCTTCTGGTCGGGCCGGCCGGTCTGCTCAGGCCTGCGAGCTGGCTGCCCATGCTGAGGCCTGGCCACCTGGGACTGCTGAGGCTTGGCTGCCTGCCCACGCTGAGACGGCACGGGGTGTTCATCCCTCGTCTTCGCCCGGGGCGTAGACTTCTGCTTTCCCTCGGGGATACGCTTTTGCTTATCCTGCCCGGAGGAGTAATAGTAGTGGCCCTTCCCCTCGCTGGCCAGCATATCCGGCACCACCGCCAGCAGCGGGATATTGGGATAGGTCTGGGTGAGGTAATCCTCCTCGTGGATCTGGTCATCGAACAGATAACGGAGGATAACAATCGCCGCCGCCAGCACGAAGCCCACCAAGGCACCGATCACCGTGTTGAGCGTGTAGCTGGGCGAAGTCCGCTCAGAGGGCACCACCGCATAGTCCACGATGCGCACATCGCTGCCGTCCACGATGGACGCGATGCGCTCCGGCAGAACCTGAGTGATGGTATTGGCGATCTTCTCCGCCTCATAGGGGTCGGGGCTAGTGACATCGATGGAGAAAATCTCCGTGGAGTTCACCGCCTCCGACTCGATCATGTCGTACAACTCGTCGTAGTCGTACTCCAGCGAGCACTGGTCTATGATATCCTCAAGGGTGGTACGGCTTTTTAATATCACGATGTAGGTATCCACCAAGCCCTGCGCCGCCGTGAGCTCGCCCTGGGAGATACTGAACGACGTATTGCCCAGGGAGAAGCTGGAGTTGTTGACGTACATCATCGCTGTCGAGGTATACATCGGCGTGATGAGGTAATAGGTCACGCCAAAAGCCGCCGCTGCCACCAGCAGCGTAACAGCTATGATGAATTTTGCTTTTCGCAGCAAGACCTGCGCGACCTTCAGCAGGTCGATCTCGATCTCGTCGGTTTCTGGACGGTTGTCGTACATGTCCTTCTCCTGTCTTCTTCGTCTTTTGTATGTCCCTTACGGAGGCTTTCAGCTCAACGCCTCGACCCGCTGGATCTGACGCTCTATCCTGCCGCCCTGCCTGCTTGGCGCGGCCTCTCCCGCCATCGTGAACGAGATGGACATGAGTTTCCGCTTCTGCGTCTCTGTCAGGGTTTTACCCTCACGTTTCCCCTGCAAGATCAGCTTCTGCTCTCTCAGCCACCTGTTGAGCCACACGCCTCCCGCAACATAGTCGCGCGGTATGGTAAGGTTCCCGTGGGTGAGGTAATAATCCTTTACCATCTCAAAACATTCGTCCCAGTCATTCTCCCTGGATTTATCCCACACCATGTTGATCCGCTCCAACCGGCGGATCCTTTCTTCAGGGAGCGTACCCTTCGCGTACTTTATCCGGCACCTGGACAGCCATTTGCCCAGCTTATAGCCGTCCGCAGCCACATAAGTCACTGGCGCGTCCGCCGCCCCGTGTTCTTTGTAATACGCCTCCGCTTCTGCATAGCCCTTCTCCCACGCAAGGTCGCTCTTCAATTCCCAGCGCATCCCAAGCGCGTCCAGCTGTGCTATCCGCTCCGGCGTCAGGCTGCCGCGCTGGCCAGGTGCGCATCGATACATCTGCCGCAGACTGGCCAGCCAGCCATACAACTGCACGCCGTCCTGAATATACCCGTGCGGGACTTCAAGATCTCCATGCTGTGCGCGGTATGCCCGCGCCGCCTCATAGTTGCGTTCCCACAAGTGATCCGCCGCGTCCCATATCATGCCCAGCTCGTCCAGCATCCGCTCCCGCTCCGGCGTGAAGTAGTTGATCTTGACGCCGTAACGCCGGTAGTTGCGGACCGCAATGATCCATTTGCCAAGCGCCGCTCCGTTTTTCGCGACATAGTCGCCCGGAACATTCAAATCGCCAAATTCTTCCCAATATGCCCGGCACGCCCCATAGTACCGTTCCCAGGAAGCGTCGCTCACGCTGCCCCAGCGCATACCCAGCGCGTCCAGTTTCGCTATGCGCTCATCGCTGAGGGCACCTTCCTTTTTCCCGGCGCGTACACGCCGCTGAACCTGGATCCAACTGCCAAGGGAGTACCCCTCCGGCGTCTTGTATCTCATCGGAACATCCAGGTTTCCATGCTCTCTCCAGTACGCCTCCGCGCAGGAATACATCGTGTCCCAGGAAGCTGTCAGTGCCTGTTCCAATGCGTTGAACAGGTCACGGCAATCACGCACTTCATCGATCACCTGGAACCGTTGCGCCACACTCTTCACGCCATCCCCAAAGTCATAGAACCGGGTAACCGCCACCCGCATCTCCTCTTTCAGAGAGTCGATGCTGTTAAGGCCCTGGAAGTTGTTCACAACATCAAAGATAACGGGCGTGTCGGTCTTTCCTGCGGACAGCGCGCGGCCTACCTGCTGCTTATAGATGATGGGCGAGACGGTCGGCCGGAACAGGATCACCCCGTCCACATCAGCCACATGGATGCCCTCGTTCAGCGCGTCGATACAGAACAACAGCCGCAGATGCTGCACATCGTTATCAGCCTTGAAATCCTCAAAAGACGACCGCGTATCCGGCTGCATTGTATAGAACCAATACACGTGCGGCTCAGCATCCAGCCTGCCGAACCATTCGGGAACATGACTCATGCATTCCCGCATGGCATGTATGTTGGAGGTGAACACGATGTATTTCCCAGTGCGCTCGGTCATGTGCTTATCAAAGACCACATCCAGGCCGTCTGCCTTCTCCAGCGCCCGACGCAGCGCTTCGTAATACCGCTCAGCGGCATCCCGGGCCACCTGGCTGTTCGCTCTTTCTATCCGCTCCCGCAGCCGCACCATCTCGTTTTGGTACATATGAGCCGTCACCACATACTTCGGTGCGGGCAAGATCCCCCGGACAATGGCCTCGCCCAAGTTCATCTCACTGGCTACACATCCGTCGAAAAGCTCCTCAGCCAAATCTCTGTTATTGTCAAGGTAACGCACAGCCGTAGCAGACAGGCCCAGCATCGGGGCCGTAGGATACGTTTTACGCAGTCTCTTGATTCCCAAAGACCACTGGGCCGCACCGGCACGGTGGAACTCGTCGTACACGATGATATCCGGCTGAATATCCGCTATCTCCGGCCTGCTCATCATCATGAGCTTTGCATAGGTATAAAACTCAATGTTCTTTGGCTCATAGCCGCATGATGCTTTCACGTTCTCAAGCTGGGTATTGAATATGTACTCACTGGGGGCCAGCCAGCAGATGGTCTTATCCGGATTATCCTCGCACAGCTTGAAAGCGATGAAACTCTTGCCCGTCCCCGTGGGATGGATGACAGCCGCCTTGCCGGTTTTCGCCAGCATGGCGGCCACGGCGTCATATGCTTTTCGGTTGTGTTCAAAAAGCTTGATCATGCCGCCATCCCCTCATAGCGTTTACTATTTCATGCTCCCCATTTCATGCCGATCTTGTCCAACATCTCACGGCGCTTCACCACCCGGGGAGACGCTTTCTTCTCCGTGTCCTGAAGGGCACGCCGCTGCCACTGGACCCATTGGCCCAGCGCCAGACCGTCCGGGGACTTATACGCCACCGGCATATCCAGTGTTCCATGCTGACGGTAATAGCTGGCCGCCTCCGCATATGCCCTGTCCCACTGGTTGTCATAGCTATTGCCCCACTCCATCCCGATGGCGTCCAGCCGGGCGATCTGCTCCTGGGTGAGCTGTCTCCTCCCATTCTCTTCCCGCCGGGCATGCCTCATGTTCCGGATCCAGGCGCCCAAGCCAAAGCCGCTGTCTGTTTTATATCTCGCCGGCACGTTCAGATCGCCGTGCTCCTGGTAATAGCGCTGCGCCTCCAGGTAGCTCTGTTCCCACTGCATGCTGGGAACTACCCACTTCATGCCAATGGCGTTCAACCGGTCGATCCGATCCTGCTTCATCTTCCCCCTTCGGTATTGTTCTCTCTGGTCAGATATCCAACTGCCAAGTGGGAAGCCCGCAGGAGACTCATATGCATTCGGCACATCCAAATGCCCGTTCCGGTCATAGTATTCCTTCGCAGCAACGTAGCCGATCTCCCATTTTCGATCCCAGCCCTTTCCCCAAATCATCCCCAGCTCGTCAAGCTTTGCTATCTTTTCCTCCGTCAACTGAGAGGATCCGCTTTTCCTCAAAGCGCGCATTTTATTCAGCCACTGGCCCAGCCGGACCCTTTCGGAGTCGACATAGGTGGCCGAAACGCGCAGATCTCCATGCGCTCTGTGGTACCGCATCGCCGCGGCATAATTTATTTCCCACTGGTAGTCCGGGACGTTCCAGAGCATCCCGATTTCATCCAATGCCTGGATCCGTTCCGGCGATAAAAACCGCACCTTCACACCATTCTTGCGGTATGTGCGGAGGTTCGATATCCATCTCCCCAATTGGACACCATCTTCCGCCACATATGTAGTAGGGACGCGCAGATCGCCGTGACGCATGTAGTACGCCTGGGCACATTCATAGTGACGTTTCCAGGAACGCTCCGTAAAGTAATCCCACTCCATCCCAATGGCGTTCAGCCTCGCAATACGGTCTTCGCCCAAGGTCCCGATTATTTCGCCCTTGTACACCCGCCGCTGGTTATTGAGCCACGCTCCCAGAGACAGCCCGTCCTCCGTCTTGTATTTGAGCGGGACATCAAGATCGCCAAATGTTTCAAAGTACTGTCGTGCGCGGTCATACATCGTATCCCAGGTAGCCGACAGCGCCTCTTCCAATGCATCGAACAGCTGGCGGTAATCACGGACTTCATCCACCACCTTGAATCTCTCCGTGATGATCTTTCCGCCGTCCCCGGAGCCCTTATAATAGGTGATCGCTGTCCGCATCTCCTCCTCGATGTACCCGATGCTGTACAGCCCCTCGAAGTTGTTCACAATGTCGAAGATCACGGGCGTGTCGGTCTTCCCTGCGGAAAGCGCCCGCCCTATTTGCTGCTTATAGATGATGGGCGAGACGGTAGGCCGGAACAGGATCACCCCGTCCACATCCGCCACATGGACACCCTCGTTCAGCGCGTCGATACAGAACAGCAGGCGCAGATGCTGCTCATCGTCATCGTCTTTGAAGTCCTCAAAGGATGACAACGTATCCGGCTGCAGGGAATAAAACCAATACACATGCGGCTCGGCATCCAATCTGCCGAACCACTCGGACACATGGCTCATGCAATCCCGCATGGCATGGATGTTGGCGCAGAACACGATGTATTTCCCGGCCCGGCTGGTCATGTGCTTGTCGAAGATCACGTCCAAGCCGTCCGCCTTCTCCAACGCCCGGCGCAACGCCTCGTAATACTGCTCCGCAGCACTGCGGACCGCCCCGTTGCGCGCTTTGTCTATCCGTTCCTTGAGCCGCTCCAGCTCGTTTTGATACACGAACGACGCCATCACATACTTGGGCGCGGGCAGGATGCCCCGCACGATGGCCTCGCCCAGGCTCATCTCACTGGCCACACATCCGTTGAAAAGCTCCTCGCATAGATCTCTCTTATTATCGAGGTAACGCACTGCCGTAGCAGACAAACCAAGCATCGGGGCATTGGGATACATCCTGCGCAGTCTCTCGACGCCCAAAGACCACTGAGCCGCGCCGGCACGGTGAAACTCATCGAACACAATGACATCCGGCTGAATATCCGCTATTTCCCTCTCGCCCATATTCATGAGCTTGGCATAGGTATAAAACTCGATGTTCTTCGGTTCTCCGCCGCCGGCGGCCTTGAGATTCTCAAGCTGGGTTTTAAAAATGTACTCGCTGGGGCCCAGCCAGCAGATGGTTTTATCCGGCTCGTCCTCGCACAGCTTGAAGGCAATAAAAGACTTGCCCGTCCCTGTGGGATGGACTACAGCGGCAAGTCCCTTTTCATCCAGCATTTTCCGCACGACGCGATAGGCTTTCTCATTGTGCTCATACAGTTCTATGCCCATGCGCCGCACCTCCCTCGCTCGACCACATAATCAGCATTATGTAGTTGGAGAATAACTGAACACCAAATTACGCACAAATTATAGCGAATAGAAGTACTATTGTCAACCCTACATACCCCCCCCCGCGGCATCTGGAAGTGACAAATTTGTGCATTTTACCAGAAAAATGGGCACACTGAAGCAAGGGTGCTCAAATCAGCTATGCCCAGAATGATTAAGATTTGTGCATACGCCGACAAGCCGGCCACGCATTTGCCTTCATGGTGAATGGGTGGCCGGTTCTTTTTGCATCCTTCAGCGCCAACTATAACCACATAATGCTGATTATGTGGTGATCAGATAATCCGTTTATATCAGCAGCGGCAGGCGTTCGATCTGCCGCTGCTGTTCTGTTCCTGTGCGGCTTGTATAGATTCGGGTGGTATCGATGCTGGCATGCCCCAGGATGTCCGCCAGCCGAACGATGTCCTTGTATGCCTTGTAATACGTCCGTGCGAACAGGTGCCGGAGGTTATGGGGAAACACCTTTTGGAGCGCCACCCCTGCCTTCTCCGCCAGCCGCTTCATCATCTTCCAGATATTGCTCCTGTCCAATGGTTTGCCTGCCCGGGTCACGAAGATCTGTCCGGAGCGGATGCCGTGCCGCTTGCAGTAGGCCAGAAGGATCTTGCACAGCTTCTTCGGCATGAGGATCGTCCGTATCTTCCCCTTACAGCGGATCTCCGCCTGTCTCCGCCGGGCGCTCTC
>CANRNF010000116.1 GCA_947631865.1 uncultured Oscillospiraceae bacterium
GAGGCGGAGGCCAGTATCAGCTCCATAGCGCTCCTTTCTGATAAGCGCCCCGGCTGGCGTTGATGGGCACATAGTCGTTCCGCGCCTTGTACCGCTCCGTCACCAGCACGCACTCCCGGGGGCTCTCCGCCGTGAACAGCAGCCGCAGGCCCCAGAGCCCCACTCCGGTATATACCTCCGGGTGGTCGGCCAGGAATATCTTTCGGGCGTCATAGACCGTGTTGCGGCAGCCGAATTCCTTGGCCACCGGGTACACGCCGCCGAAGGCGTCCGACATGCTGGCAGGGGTGGAGCAGGAGCACCGCCCCGCGCTGTTGCGGATGAGACAGTGGTCCGTCACCATCACCGGCACCCGGCCGTAGACGATCATCTCCGCCGGGGCGGCTTTCGGCATGGCGGCGATCTGCCGGGCCGTGAGCTCGCAGGAGAGGGTCACGGACCGGAACCCCGCCCGGCCCAGCCGGTCCAATGTCCAGCCGTTGGTCACGTTCAGGGCAAAGTCCCCCCGCACGGCCATACCCGCCTGTCCGGCGGCGGCCAGGAGACCCAGGTCACCCGCCAATACCTCCGTGACGCCCCGGGCCTGCAAGGTGGCCAGAAGCTCGGCAAGCTCCGGCTTCTCCGCCTCGGACACCACCGCGGGCAGCACCGCCGCGATCTGGGTGCCCCGGGCCGTGAAGGGCGTCAGGTCCGCCGCGCCCGCCGCCAGTATCTCCGCCGGGACGTACAGAAGGTCCGGCCCCGTGGCGGCCAGCTCCGCCGTGAGCTGATTGGCGTTCGTCACCTGGATGATCAGCTTGGGCGGGCCCTGAGGCGGGACGGTCTCCGGCGACGCCGGACGCTCGCCCTCCCGGACGGCAGCGCCTTCTTTCGTCTTGTCCGTGAGCTGGGCCAGCAGCTCCCTGCGGGCCTGCTCCACCGCCTCGTCCGGGTAGTCCAGGCCCTCGCCGATGGCGCAGTTTACCTCCGTACAATGGAAGGGCGTGCCCCCGGTGCGGTAGAGGATCTCCCGCACCCGCCCCTCGGATATGCCCTGGCGGCCCAGGTCGATGGGGGTGTAGCCCTTGTAGGCCGCCCGGCGGCCCATATCGTCCTCCGCGGCGAACAGCGCCGGCTTGTCCGGCTGGAGCACCGCGTAAAACCTCACCGGCACCCGGCGAAGCTCTCCGTTCATATAGCCCTTGCGCACCTCCGCCGCGGTCCGGGCGGTCGTCCGGTCCGGCTTCAGCTCCGGCAGGGCGAACATATCCGGCCCCGGCTCCCCGGTGAAGTAGCCGTCCGTGAGGGCGCCGGAGGAGAACACGGTGCGCAGGGTCTCCCGCTCCTCGTTCGAGGGCATGACCCGCTCCCGGATGGCCCGGTCGTAGAGCCGTGTCACATAGGCCACGTACTCCGGCGTCCGGCCCCGGCCCTCGATGACCGCGCCGGTGACGCCCACCGTTTCCAGGCCCTCCAGGTGGTCTATAAGGCACAGGTCCGCCATGGCCAGAGGCCGCTCGTCCATCCGCCCGCCCAGGGAGAACCGCCCCTGGCAGGGCATGGCGCAGCTCATGCAGCTGTCGCTGCGGTGCTCGTGGGCCAGGGCGCCTATGTAACACTTGCCGCTGTGGGCCACGCACACGGGCCCGTGGACGCACACCGCCGTCTCGATGGCCGCGGCCCGGGCGATGGCGGCGATCTGCTCCGCCCCCAGCTCCGGGGCCAGCGTCACCCGGGACAGCCCCATGGCGGCGGCCGCCGCCACGGCCTCGGCGCTGTTCACGTCCATCCGCACGTCCCCCCACAGGGGCACGTCCGGCAGCACCTTCCGCAGGGAGGCGATGAGCCCGATGTCCCGGACGATGAGGGCGTCGGCCCCCTCTTTCGCGGCAAATACCGCCAGGTCCAGCCGCCCGGCCATGGTCTCGTCCGTGCACAGGCCGCTCAACGACACCGCGGTCCGGCAGCCCCGGACGCGGCAATAGCGGATGCTCCGGGCCAGACCCTCCCGGTCCAGGTCCTGTCCGCTCTTGCCGGGGGCCGTCAGCCCGTCGCCGATATATACTGTGTCCGCTCCGCTCTGCACCGCGGCGATGACCGCCTCCGTGCTCCCGGCGGGCGCAAGTAGTTCCAGCATAGTGTCCTCGCTAAAAAACTGTATAGGCCACTATATTATAAACAACATCTGCCCATAAAACAAGTATAAATCCCCAAAAACCGCCCGTCGTAACAAATTCTTAAGCCTTTGCCGCCCGCAGTCCTTCCAGCACCTCCCAGGGCACCGCCAGGGTCCCCCCGATGCCGGAACCCATGGCGATATCCGGCTTGCGCTTCCCGTGGTAGTCGCTGCCCCCGGAGGGGGCGAGACCGTACCGTCCGGCCAGGGCTAGCAGCCGGGCCTCGTCATCCGCCGAGTAGCCGGAGTAATATACCTCCATGGCCCCGCAGCCGGCGTCCCGCGCGTCCCGGATGAAGGTCTCCAACGCCTGGTCATCATACCGGTATTGCAGGGGGTGGGCCGCCACGGCCAGACCTCCCGCCTCCCGGATGGCCGTCACGGCGTCCGCCAGACCCATCCGCTCCCGGGTAAAATGATAGGCCCCGCCCCGGCCCAGATACCGGCGGAACGCCTCGTCGATGGAGCCCACGAAGCCATGGTCCATGAGCCATTGGGCGACGTGGGGCCGGCCCAGCACCGCGCCGGGGTGGGCCCGGCGCAGCTCCTCCAGGGAGATGTCAAAGCCGTCCGCCGCCATGGCGGCCACGATCCTCTCGTTCCGCCGGGCACGGGCCTGGACGGCAAAATCCATGGCGGCCCGGACGCTCTCCCCTGCCGGATCGATGAAAAGGCCCAGGATGTGGACGCCGCCGCCCTTATACTCCGCGCTCATCTCGATGCCGGGCACCACCTCCACCCCCAGGGCCGCCCCCGCGGCCATGGCCTCCGGGACCCCGGCCGCCGTGTCGTGGTCGGTGACGGCGATAGCGGCAAGACCAAGCTCATGGGCAAGAGCCGCCGCCGCCCGGGGCGTATCGGTGCCGTCCGAGGCCGTGGTGTGGATATGCAGATCGACATTTCCCTTCATAGACCCATCCTCCATTTTTTGTCAGTATACCATGTCGCGCGGTTTCGGCGCAAGCCGGGAGCGCGGCCGGTATCTTGGGGTATAACAGCGCGGAGCGTCTTTTATACCACGGACAGGCCGTTCAAGCAAAACTTGTCACAGGCCGCGAGTTCTGATATAATAGCCGCGAATGCGGCTATTATGAGCCGGCACACACCACCAAAGAGACAGGACGCTTCTATGGACGACGCCAAGCTCAAACTGAACAGCCCCGGCATGCTGGCGCTGCCCAGCCGGCATGTGGACCGGCTGCTGGAGTGCGCCGACGGGGACTGCGCGCGGCTGTATCTGCAGATCCTCAAAAACGGCGGGGCGCTGGACGCCGCCCTGGCCGCCCAGGAGCTGCGTCTGTCCGTGCAGGCCGTCAGGGTCCTGGCCATGAAGCTGGAGGGCATGGGCCTTCTGGCCGGGAGCGAGGAAAGACCCCGCCCCCTGCCGGACCGGGAGCCCCCCGAGTACCAGGCGGCGGACGTGGTCCGGCGGAGCCAGTCGGATCCGGATTTCCAGGCCGTGGTGACGGAGGCCCAGAACGTCCTGGGCCGGGTGCTGTCCTCCACAGACCTGAAAAAGCTCTTCGGTATCTACGACGATCTGGGCCTTCCTCCGGCCGTGATCATGCAGCTCATCCACTACTGCAAGCAGGAGCACGACCGGCGCTACGGCGCTACCAGGCACCTGGGCTTCGCTGTCATCGAGAAGGAGGCCTACGCCTGGTTCGACCGGGAGATCATGACCCTGGACCAGGCGGAGAGTTGGATAAAAGAGCAGGAGCGCCGCCGGGGCCTGGCCGCGGAGACCCAGCGGGCCATGGGCATCCGGGACCGGGAGCTGTCCCCCACGGAGAAGAAATACATCGCCTCCTGGATAGACTTAGGCTTCGGCCCGGAGGCGCTGGCCCTGGCGGCGGACAGGACCGTCACCAACACCGGGGCCCTGAAGTGGAAGTACATGGACTCCATCGTCAGGTCCTGGCACAGCAAGGGGCTGCACACCCTGCCGGAGATAGAGCAGGGAGACCGCAGGCCCTCTCATGGGAGCTGGGAGCCCTCCACCGTGGAGGTGGACGAACAGGAGCTCCGGCGGCTGCAAAAGCTGCACGAGCTCATCAAAAACGGCTGAGGTAAGAGCGGATGGACGGAAAGCTGCTGGCGCAGGCCAGAGAGGAAAAGGAGAATATCCGCCGGGAGGCCATCCGGGAGGACCGGCGCCGCCATGAGGAGGCGTACGCCCGCATCCCGGAGCTTCGCACGCTGGACGGGGACATCGCCGCCCTGGTGCCCAAGGCCGCGGCGGCCGCTCTGGGGGGCAGTGTCTCCCTGGACGAGCTGCGCCAAAAGAGCCTGGCCCTCCAGGCCCGGCGGGCGGAGCTGCTCACGGCGAGCGGCTGGCCCGCCGACTGGCTGGACGGGGCCTGGGACTGCCCCCTCTGCCGGGACACGGGCTATGTGCAGGGCCGGATGTGCTCCTGCCTTCAAAAGCTCTACGACCGGGCCCAGACCCGGGACCTGTCCGCCCTGCTGAAGCTGGGGGACGAGAGCTTCGATACCTTCGACCTGCGCTGGTACGAGGAGGCCTCCACTCCCGGCCAGCCCAGCCCACGGGTCCAGATGCAGACCATTTACGACATCTGCCGGGATTACGCTTTCAACTTCCGCCAGAGGAGCTCTAACGATCTGCTCTTCCGGGGCGGCACCGGCCTGGGCAAGACCTTCCTGGCCGCCTGCATCGCCCGGGAGGTGGCCCGCCAGGGCTTCTCCGTGGTGTACGAGACCGCCCAGGCGGCTATGGATTCCTACCACGACGCCCGCTTCGACCGGGACGACGAAGCCGCCGACAAGGTCCGCCGCATGGAGGAATGCGACCTGCTCATATTGGACGACCTGGGCACGGAACAGGTATCCTCCGCCTCCGTGAGCGCCCTCTATACCCTCATCAATACCCGCCTGACGGCCCGGAAGAAGACCGTCATCACCACCAACCTGCCCCGGGAGCAGATCGCCCGGCGCTATACGCCCCAGATCGCCTCCCGCCTTCTGGGGGACTACCGGGACCTGCACTTCATCGGCCAGGACATCCGGGTCCTGAAAAGCCAGCGGCTGGGTTGACAACCTCGCTCCGCCGCCCTATAATATCCCCGCGAGGTAATCTGATCATGGCATTGCTGGCGTAGAAAACAGAATGACCCACGGATAAAAAGGCAAGCTGCGGCTTGCCGCTTTGCCGTGGGCTTTTTGCGCCCATTTATCCCTACCATTCTGTTTTTTACGAGGTCAAAACGCCATGAAAAATAAACGCAATATCCATATCCTTTACGCCGTGGCCTTCCTGCAGGGCATGGTGTTTTACGCCGCCGTGGCCTCCCTGTACCGGCAGGCCCGGGGCATGAGTTTGGGGCAGATCACCCTTCTGGAGGGCATCTCCTTTATCATTCAGCTGGCCATGGAGCTGCCCTGGGGCGTCATCGCCGACCGGATCGGCTATAAAAAGACCATGGTCGCCGGGTGCGCCCTCTTCGCCCTGTCGAAGTTCGTCTTCTGGCGGGCGGCGGGCTTTTGGGACTTCTTCTGGGAACGGCTGCTCATCAGCGCCGCCATCGCCGCCCTGTCCGGGGTGGACGAGAGCATATTGTATCTTAGCTGCGGCGACGGGGACAGCCAGAAGGTCTTCGGCCGGTCCGGCGCCTGGAGCACGGCGGGGCTTCTCGTCTCCTCCGGGGCCTTCGCCCTCTGGATGGCCGACGACTACGCCCTGGCGGCCCTGGCCACCTTCATCGCCTACGCCCTGGCGGCGGCGCTCACCCTGTTCCTCACGGAGGTCCGCCCCCCGGAGAGGGAGCGCCGGGAGCCGGTGCGGACCTTTTTCCGGCTGCTGGGCGGCACCCTGCGCCAGGGGCGGTTTCTGCTGCTGGTACTGTGCTGGGCCCTGCACGGGGTGGTGCTGAGCACGGTGTGCACCTGGCTGAGCCAGAACCAGTACCTCCGGTGCGGCATGGGGAACCAGGCCATGGGCTGGGTATACATCGCCGTGTCGGTGGCGTCCATGGCCGGGGCCTTCTCCCAGCGGTTCACCGACCGTCTGGGCCGGACCCGCTCTGCTCTGGGCGCGCCGGTGGTGACGGGCCTTGCCTGTATCACCCTGGCGCTGACCCGCTCGGCGGCCCTGTCCGTGGGGTGTATCCTCCTGATGGAGGCCGGCTACGAGCTGGCCGCCCCCATGATGAGCCAGGTGTGGAACCGGCAGGTGACCAGCGCCGACCGGGCCACGCAGCTGAGCATCTACGCGGTGCTGGACGAAGCCGTGGCCGCGTTCGGAAGCCTCGTCATCGGCCAGGCGGCGGACGCGTCCCTGGACGGGGCGTTCCTCCTGTGCGGGGTAGTGTGCATTTTCAGCGCCCTGGTCCTCCTCCCTTGCCGCCGGTATTTTCGATGATAGATCATAAATCAGCTATCGGGAGAGCGGTATGCTCTCCCGATACTCTATAGTTCCACCGTTTTGGTGGCGACCTTCTCGCAGAAGGCCCGGTCGTGCTCCACGAACAGCAGCGTGGGCCGGGCCCGCAGGAGGAGCTGCTCGATCTGCATGCGGCTGAGCACGTCGATATAGTTCATGGGCTCGTCCCACACGTACAGATGGGC
>CANRNF010000117.1 GCA_947631865.1 uncultured Oscillospiraceae bacterium
GGCAGCTTTCACGCTTTATGGGCGGCATTCCCTGCCGCCCATCTTCTTTTTGTAAAAAGAAGCAAAAACCACGAACCGAAAGAAGGAACGCGATGGCGATATATCATTTTGAAGCGAAAGTCATAAGCCGCGGCGCGGGCCGCTCCGCCGTGGCCGCCGCTGCTTATATGAACTGCTCCGCTATCCTCAACGATTATGATGGCGTACAGCATGACTATACAAAAAAGCAGGGCCTTGTCTGGCAGAAGGTGTTTCTGCCGGAATATGCCCCTGCGGAGTGGGCTGACCGGGGCGTGCTGTGGAACGCCGTGGAGGAAAACGAAAAGACGAAGGACAGCCGCCTGGCCCGCGAGTTCGTGGCGGCGCTGCCGGTGGAACTAAACAGGGACGAATGGATCGCCCTGCTCACCGATTTCATCCAAAGGCAGTTTGTGACGGACGGGATGTGCGCCGACGTGTGCATCCACGACACAGACGGCCACAACCCCCATGCCCATATCATGCTGACCGTCCGCCCGCTGGATGAAAGGGGCAAGTGGCAGTATAAGACGGAGAAGGAATATCTCTGTGTGAAGAATGGCGAGGAACGGGGCTTTACCGCCGCCGAATTTAAGGCGGCGCGGGCAGACGGCTGGGAGAAGCAATATCCGTATAAGGTCGGCAAGAAAAAGGTCTATATGGCTCCGTCCGAGGCCGAGGCGCACGGCTATGAGCGCGTGTCCAAATATCCCAAAAGCACCAAGTACGGACGGCAAAATCCCATATCTGCCCGCTGGAACAGCGACGAGCAGCTGAACCTCTGGCGGGCATCCTGGGCAGACGCCGTGAACCTCTGTCTGGAGCGGAAGGGCCGTGACGAGCGCATAGACCACCGCAGCCACGCCGAGCGCGGTCTGGATGAGCAGCCCACCATTCATGAGGGCGTGACCGCACGGGCTTTGGAGAAAAAGGGCATCACCTCTGACCGCTGCGAGATCAACCGGCAGATAAAGGCGGACAACGCCCTGCTGCGGGAACTGAAGGCCCAGGTCAGGAAGCTGATGCAGGCGGTGAGAGCCACGATCCCTGCTATGGCGGAGGCCATGGAAAAGCTGCGGGAGAACATGATCGTGTTTCGCTACCAGCTCCGCCACATTTCCTATGGCAAGGGTCAGCTGTCCCGCCGTCTGGGTACGGTGCGGTCCGCGCTGGAACGGTATTCTGGTCTGGTGCGTCAGATAAAGGAAAAGGGCAAGGAACGAAAGACGCTCCTTGCCGAGAAGAAAGTCCTGCCGAAGCTGCGCGTCACCAAGCACCGGGAACTGTCCGCCCGCATAACTGAACTGACGGAAGAACTGGAGGAACTGCGCTCCCAGAAGGCTATGCTCCTGCGGGAGTTGGCGTGCCAGGATGACAGCGAGATAGGTGCGGTGAAAAAGGATGTTGCTGATATGGCAGCCAGCCTTTCCGCGCTGGGCGAGCAGGAAAAGAAATGCACCGCAGAGCTAAATGACGCGCTGAAGCAGTATGCCGAGCTGAAGGAACAGGCCAAGGACCTGGACCCCGATGAACTGCTGGCCGCCCGTCTGGCCTTGCGCCCGGAACGGGAACGCGCCGCAGCAGCCCGCCTTCAGACCGCCTATGGCGATGAGTTCAAGGCCGTCACGCTATATGACAGCAAGCTGGATGTGCGAGATATGCTGGGCGAGGGAGCGCAAAGGCTGAGGAAAGAGGCGTTTCAAATCCAAGAAAAGAGGCGTCATGGCATGGAGCGGTAGCCCCAATGTAGGGAACTACTGCTCCTTCAATCCAGCCGATGGCAATCACAGCGGCGCAGGCCGTGCCGGTCAGAACTATTATCTTTCCATTCATCTCCTGCAACCCATCACGGTCATTTTCCTCGGATCATTGTGCACAGTCCCCGGAGCCAATGCCCGTTGGCCATCTCTATCAGGCCCTTGGCGACTCCGTCGCTCAATGTGCCGCCTGCGTTGATTGCGGAGGTGTGCATGGGACAGTCTGTGGAGCAGATGAGAGTCATTCGGAATGCGGGATCGGAGAGATCCTTTTTACCGCCGAAGCTCTTGGCAATGATGTTCTCAGTGCTTGCTTGGCAGCATGCCGGGAAGGGTCAAGAGTGGGATGCTCGCCAGCGCCGACATCATAAACCACTTCGTGGTGTTCATGCTTCTCCTGGAACAGCACCTGATGCTCCTTTTGCCAGACGGCGGCTTTGGCGGGAAAGCAGATAAATATGCCTATAATCTGCTTGGTTTTTTGTCACGCCAAGCAGGAAGCAGGAAGGGACTAGAAGTGTTCGACCATGCTGATATGCTGCTGAACCCCCTGATCCCTGACCAATTGGGTCAAGACTAGGCGGTTGCTAGTGCCGTCGCGGAGTACAAAGCAATAAGAGGTCATCCATAAACTTTAACATTGACAAATCCTGTTTCCCAAATTAAAATGTAAAACAGATTTGTAAATCTGGCGTCTGTCGGCGGTATTTCACCGCGGGAAGTCACGATCCCATGAAAGCGAGGGTATTCTATGAAAAGCTATCGGCGCTCAGTTCTTCTTTTGACCGCCGCCCTGTTGACCGGGCTTTTGGCTGGCTGCGGCGGAGCGCCCGCGGAAAGCAGCGCATCCTCCGCCCCGGCCCCCACGTCAGAGCCCGCCGCCACCGCGCAGCCGGCCTTACCGGAGACATTACAGCAGGTCTGTGATCTGGGTATCGCAGACGAGGCCACGCTGCGCCGCGGGGACGACATCTGCACCCAGCGGGAGACTGCCGCCATGCTGGCGCAGGTCCACAAGCTGCGCTGTGGCGCAGACAGCCGCTATCTGAATGACCCGGCCGTGGCTAACTCGGACGATGCCGCCACCCGCTATTATTTCGCGCAGGCGATGTATTTTTCCGCGATGGAGACCTTTTATGACGCCCCCTACGAAAGCTGGGACACCTGGGCCGACTATTGTGAAAAGAATGAACAGCCGTACATTTGGCCGGATTCCATACTGCTTGGTCCTGACACAGAGGGCGTTGTGGATTGCGGCGACATTTGGACCCGTTGCCGTGACCTGGATGAAATCCAGCATCCAGGCAACGCAGATAAACTCCGGAACTGGCTCGATTTTGGCTTCGTGCCCGCCGCCAACTATGCCCTGCTCGTCTATGACCGCACGGACGGCACAAGGGTCCTCTCGCTGGATGAGGACTGCAACTTCCGTCCCTATGAGACGATGACGGTGGCGCAGGTCGCCGAGGCGGCCCTGCGGTACTATAACTCCTTTGAGCCGGCGGCGCAGATGGTCCCGTATGGGGAGACCGCCGCCTTTGACCCCTCCATCATCACGCCTGAGCTGCTGGCCAAAGAGACCACGTTGCCCGATGCCAGCTGCGCCTCGCTCCCCGCGGAATGGCACGGCGTTTTGATGTTTGACATGGGGCGGGTCACGAACCAGTCGACCGCCTGCGAGCTGGACAAGCAGATCTATGAGTATGAGGTCCAGGCCGTCCAGGATGCCGGCTTCAACTTTATCGGTCTGGCCTTCGATTTTTCAGTCCTGCAGGGGCCCGTTCCCGAGGAGAGCAAGCTCAATGAGACGCGGCTGAAGGAACTGGATCAGGTCATCGCCTGGTGTATCGAGCGGGACATCCACGTGGATCTGCGCTGCGCCGGTCTCGGCGGGTTCAAGCGGAGCGATTCCTTTGACGACTGGTGGGATTGGAATGAGGCCGGCGTCAACGACACGGGCTATGCCGGCGAATTTGCCGCTCTGTGGAAGGCGCTGGTACAGCGGTACGCCGAAATTCCCAACCGCTATCTGAGCTTCAACCTATTTATCGAGCCGTTGTCTCATTCCGACGAACAGTACGCCGCGTTCTTCGGCCCGGCTGTCACAGCCATCCGCGAGGCTTCGCCGGAGCGCTGTATCATTGCGGACATCTACAGCAATACAACCGGCAGGCCGATGGCGGAGATGGGGGTCGCCCTCTCCTTCCACGCGTATGACCCGGCGGTATTTTGCGCCCTGAATCCAGAGAATCAGAACGACGCGGCGTATCTGAGCGGCGTGACGTGGCCCTACACCGACGCCGATGGGAAGACGTATGACGCTGAGGCCGTGCTGGATTTCAGCACCCCGGACAGACCTTCCGCCAACGAGCTGGCGGCGCTCGCCAAAGAATACGGCGTCGGCTTCATGATCGGGGAATGGGGCGTGTTCTGCGACGGCATCCCCAGCAACCGCTACCCGGACGAAACGCTCTACGCCTTTTATAAGGACACGACCGATACCATGGCGGAAAAGGGCTACGGCTGGTGCAACGGCGTTTGGTACGGCAGCCTGGGCATCAAGGCGGACTACCCGGTGATAACGGCCACCACCTACGAGCAGGTCGGGAATCATGCGTGCTACATCGACCAGACCATGCTAAAGTGGTTCCAGGAATTTAACAGCTGACGATATTTCACACCATGCAAAACAGCGGCAGGGCCTTTTGCCTTGCCGCTGTTGATTTTACAGGAAACAGCCGCAAGCGATTGAAAATGAATATATTCCGGCAATAAAGTCTGATTTTGCAGGGGCAGAATGCGCACACTGCTTCATGGTGTCTTTCCCGAATAATTCTGTTTCCAAGGCTTGACCGGTGCCGTCTTCCAGAAGCACCCAGCGAAAGAATTTGCAGCAGACGGAATAGGAGAGCGTTTGAGGACATGGGACTTCCTCACCGCCATCCAGATACAGACAGTGCCCATTGTCACAGGCGCTGCACAGCTTGTGGATGAGCGTGACAGCCCGCTGCCGCTATCTGCCGGTCGTGCGTGGGAGGGGGCCGTCCGGCTTCCGCTCAATGGGCGGCAGCGGCGCAAGATGGAATAAGCTCATAGCGTTTCTCTTTTTTCATCAAATGTAAGCGAGTATCTCCTTCCTCGTTTTCAGTTTATTTAATGTGGAGGCGGGCAAAGGCCGCCTCCTGGCGTGTCAATGCTCCATGTCGTATGTCTTTTGCTTTGCGGGGTGAGCGCTCGTCTGCGGTGTGTCGTCTTTCAGTTTGGCAACAGCAATTTGCTGTGGCTCTCGTTATTATTACCCTTGACAAATGTTCTCTGAATATACGATGAAGCAAGACATACTGGAATCTTTGGAGGATCACGAACTGGACTATGCCCAGGCGCAGGCGCTGTTGGGGTCGCACACACCGCTGGAGGATGTGTACGGATATTATAACAAACAGGACTGTACCTATATGGAAACGATATGGGAGAGTATCCAAGGCCGGGCCGGTGATATGCTGACAGCACAAAAGGCCCTCCCCGTGTATAACCATTCCGGCTCATACGCCCGCGAACACGACGAACTGGAGGCATATCGTGCCTCCCGCAACGCGAACATGGCCTGCCGGAACGCCATTGATGACGCTATTTCCAGGCATTACGATGGCTTCACTTTAGATTTCGCTGGTGCCAGAGAGGTCATTGACAGCTTCGGCTTTGAGCGGACCTTGTATGTTCTCGCCAATACCATCCAGCGCCATGATTGGGATAAACGGTTTTCCCCTGACAACAGAGCATGGGCAAATTCTGTGGATATATGTGAGAACCGGGATGATTTTAATGGCGACAAACGGCTGGAGTTTACGCTGAGAAGCCATCACGGCCTCATAAACATGTTTACCAGCGAAGTGCGGCACCAGCAGCTTCTTACTCTGCCGCTCACCACCGAGGAGATACGCCAGGAGGCGGAGGGGCTGCTCAAACAACTGCAAAGGCAGACGGAGCCGAACAGTCCCAGCGGGACACACTATATGGCAAAGCTCTCGGATGATTATGTGGCGCGGGCCTCGTCCGACGACCAAACGGCGCTTTGTAAAATGTTTCAGATCAAAGGCTGCTATTTTGGCACTCTGAAAAACCTGCACGGTGTATTTCTCTTTGCTCCCAGGGACGCGGATCGCAGCCTCCCGCTCCGCAAGCCTAGGGCTTCGGTCCGGGCCAAGCTCCACGACACCCAGCCGGTCGCCTCCACACCCAAGCCCGCGACTAAAAACAAGGGCATGGAGCTTTGACATGGCAAATCGTAAACGTGACATTATGCTCCGTTTTCGTGTTACCGAACAAGAGCAGGAGGCCATACGAAGCAAAATGGCAGCCCTTGGCACCCGCAACATGGGCGCATATCTCCGTAAGATGGCGCTGGACGGCTACATCGTGAAACTGGACTTGCCGGAGCTGCGCGAGATATTGTCTTTGCTTCGGCGTTCCAGCAACAACCTCAACCAGCTCACCCGCCGCGTCCACGAAACGGGTCATATCTATGACGCCGACCTGGAGGAGATACACCGGGAGCAGGAACAGCTTTGGGATGGCGTTGGAAATATTCTGTCTGCCCTCGCTGATCTGGAATGATCCACTTGGCGGCATCCTTGCAGTCCCTGTTCAAATATGGTATTGCTTTTTTAAGAT
>CANRNF010000118.1 GCA_947631865.1 uncultured Oscillospiraceae bacterium
GCGCCGGTCGATGAGGCTGAAGAAGTAGGCGCCGAAGTCGTCGACGCGCCCGCTGAGGTCGCCGTTGACGAGCCTGCGGAAGTCGCTGTCGACGAGCCCGCGGTTGTTGACTACCTGGATGAGAGCTCTCTGCAGGCAGTTGTCAACCAGGCCGACGCCATGCTGGCTGGCATCATCGCTGGTGATTACCAGAAGAAGCAGGGCGCTGAGTGGCCCGCTGAATTCGCTGTAGGCACCGGGAAATACACCAGGGACGACGCCGGTATCGCCTCGTACTTCATGGATCATCTGAAGGCTGCTAAGGACCTCTTGGCTGAGATCGAGGACAAGGGCGGCTATCAGGTCTGGAAGGATCTGGCTGCTGGCAACCCCGCGAAGTACCAGAATCAGGCGGACGACATGGAAGCTGTTCTCAACTTCGTTATGAACACCGTCCGGACGGGTGATAATGAACAGCTCGCCGAAATGAACGCTTGGCTGGACTATTATGAGGATATCCTCGATGAATATGAGTCCTATGCCGAGGGCGACTATGACGTCCAGCCTTGGTTCGCGACCAAGGTCGAAGAGGCCCTGGCTGCCCTGAAGGCCATGAAGGGTTATGACGCCACGACCGGTAAGTTCACTGCCAGTGCTCTGTACAAGGATTACAAGGCGGGTCTGGCCACTCGGGATGATCTGGGCAACGAGCTGGGCAACGAGATGACTCTTGGCCGCCCGAAGAAGCCCGAGTATACCGACTACATCGAGCTGCGCAACGCCATCGATGTCGCCCGGAATCAGATCAAGAGCGACGCTTACTTCGACTATGGCGAGTATCCCGATGATCCCCGGGTCGATTTCGGTTCTCACGATACTCTCGCTGACTACATGAACGCCATGCTGAAGAGGGCCACTGGCGCTGAGCCCACCGGCTTTGACTCCAATGTGACCCTGAAGGAAGTCCATGTCTGGCTCAACGCGATCAAGAACAATGTGAAGGAAAACAAGCACATCCTGAAGATCAACGCCTACTACATCACCACTGATTACAAGTCCGTTGATGTCGTTGTCAAGTTGGACAGTAGCGATAGCTGGAAGACCGATCATCGCAACTATCACGTGGAGATCAGCTCTGCCACCACGGCTACGTTCCCTGCGTTTAGTGCCAAAGATCTTGCGTATGGATATGTTGGTTCCGCCCGAGTGGTTGGATTCTCCGCTACTCCTGATGATCTGGGAATCGTCAGCAAGGACGGCAAGCTGAAGGACGGCGCCACCGTCACCATCAAGCTGATCTGCGACAAGGGCGAAGAGGTCGTCGACCAGAAGACCATTGAGGTGAACCACAAATATAATGGCCCCCAGATCGTGGATGTTGACTATGATCCTGACGGCATCACCGTCACCCTGAACAAGTCTCTGGCTGCCGCCAACGGCGGGTCCCCCAGCGGTGTTGAGTGGGACAACAACCAGTATAGCTCCGCCACCCTCACCCTGACCTACAACGGTGAGAAGGTCGACGAGGTCGTGTTCGATAAAACTCACTACGCTGCCTTTGACGCTTGGACCTTCAACCTGAAGCACGTGAAGATCGGTGAGTACTCCGTCGAACTGAAGGTCGTCCAGGGTCAGCCCAGCGGCGGCGATAATGAGTCTATCACCCGCAGCAACGAGACCGTCTCCGTTCCCGACATCCGTGCCTATGTGGGCGACGAGGTCAAGGAGACTACCGCCGATCCTTGGGGCCTGAAGGACGCCACCGGTTACAACAACCTGCTGAAGGCCATCGATAAAGCCAGCGACACGAACAGCCTGCTTGCCAAGAACGGCGACACCACAAAGCTGTTTAAGCAGCTGGCCGACAACGTGGCTGAGGCCCAGGAGATCGTGGACGCTGCTGCCACCCTGCCCGACTCCATCGCCAATGAGGCCAAGGTCGACGCCGCCATCCAGGCGCTCTACGCCATCCTGAAGAACTTCGAGAAGGCTGCTGACGCCACTGCCCTGACTAACGCCATCGCCGCCGGCGAGGCTCTGGTCGCCTCCGACTACGACGGTGCCCAGTGCTGGAAGAACCTGCAGGACGCCATTGCCGCCGGCAAGGCCATCAAGCTGCCTCTGGCTGACATCAAGGCCAACCAGAAGATCATCGCTGACGCTGCGGCTGCTATCCTGGCCTGCATCAAGGAGCTGGATACCAACCACAAGGTCGCTCCCACCACCGAGCTGGCTTCCCTGAAGGCTCTGATCGACTCCGTTCCCACCCGTCTGGCCGCTGACGACTACTCCGCTGAGAGCAAGGCCGCTGTCAATGCCGCCGTTGCGGCTGCGAAGCCTCTGCTGGACAAGAAGGGCGTGAAGAAGTCTGAGGTCAATGCCGCTATCGAGGCGGTGCAGGATGCGCTGAACAACCTCACCACCGTGAAGAGCGACGCGATCCCCGCTTGCCCCGTGGGCAATGGCTGGGCTCAGGCCGAGAATGGTGATTACTACTACTACGACAAGAACGGCAAGCTGGTCGTCAATGACTGGGTTTCCTCCAAGGGTCTGTGGTACCACATGGGCGCCACCGGCAAGATGGATACCGGCTTCATCCACATCGTGGATAAGTGGGGCGATGCTTGGTACTACCTGAACCCCAGCAACACCAAGGGCACCATGGGCCGCATGTTCACTGGCTGGAAGATGATCAACGACTCCTCCGCCGGCGCTTGGGGCTGGTTCGAGACCCGTAACAACGGCCATCAGGGCCAGTGCACTTACACCACCAACTGGGGCGACTTCAAGAACTACAAGCCCTTCTGAGTGGTCCCTGACACAAGCAAAAAAGGAGCAGAGCTTCGGCTCTGCTCCTTTTCTATGTTGCCAAGCGGGGGAAAATGGTATATCATTGAAATGCGCATCCCCCACATTTTGCGATAAGAAAGGATCGGGACCATGAAGGATCAAAACTGCGGTTACTGCATGAGAGGTCAGCTTCTGGACGCCTTCGGCATCTACATCTGCGATCTGAGCGTCAGCACGCTGATCCTCTTCAAGGAGCAAAGCCACCCCGGCCGCTGCATCGTGGCCTACAAGGACCATGTCAGCGAGCTGGTGGACATCAGCGACGAGGAGCGCGACGCCTTTTTCGCCGACGTGGCCCGCGCCGCGAGAGCCATCCACGCCGCGTTCCACCCGGACAAGATCAACTATGGCGCGTATGGCGACGGCGGCTGTCACCTGCACTTCCACCTGGTGCCCAAGTACAAGGACCAGTTCGAGTGGGGCGGCGTGTTCCAGATGAACCCGGGCAAGACGCTGCTGGACGACGCCGCCTATGCCCAGATCATCGAGAAGATCAAAAGCAACCTCTGAATCGTTCCACACATAGAAAAGGAGCAGAGCCGAAGCTCTGCTCCTTTTTTGCTTGTGTCAGGGACCACTCAGAAGGGCTTGTAGTTCTTGAAGTCGCCCCAGTTGGTGGTGTAAGTGCACTGGCCCTGATGGCCGTTGTTACGGGTCTCGAACCAGCCCCAAGCGCCGGCGGAGGAGTCGTTGATCATCTTCCAGCCAGTGAACATGCGGCCCATGGTGCCCTTGGTGTTGCTGGGGTTCAGGTAGTAGTAGGCGTCGCCCCAGCTATCCACGATGTGGATGAAGCCGGTGTCCATCTTGCCGGTGGCGCCCATGTGGTACCACAGACCCTTGGACTTGACCCAGTCAGCCTTGACCAGGGAGCCGTTCTTGAAGTAGTAGTAGTCGCCATTCTCAGCGGTGGCCCAGCCGGTGTAATCAGCGGAGGGAGCCGTGGGGGCAGCGTCGCTCTTCACGGTGGTCAGGTTGTTCAGGGCAGTCTGCAGAGCGTCGATGGCAGCGTTGACCTCAGACTTCTTCACGCCGGTCTTGTCGAGCAGGGGCTGCGCAGCCGCAACGGCAGCATTGACAGCGGCCTTGCTCTCAGCGGAGTAATCATCAGCGGCCAGACGGGCGGGAACGCCGTCGATCAGAGCCTTCAGGGAAGCCAGCTCAGTGTCGGGGTGGATGATGTGATTCAGGGTCAGAGCATCGATAGCGTCCTCAATGGCCGCAGCGGCAGCAGCGATCTTTTGCTTGTTGGCATCGGTGTTGCCCAGAGGAAGCTTGATGGCCTTGCCAGCCTTGAGAGCATCCTGCAGCTCGCCCCACAGGGTGACGTTGTCATAGTCGGTGGCGACCATAGCCTCAGCGGCCTTGATAGCGTCGGTCAGGGCGGTGGCGTCAGCGGCCTTGTCGAAGTTCTTCAGGATGGCGTACAGGGCCTGGATGGCGACGTCGACCTTCTTCCGATTGGCGATGGAGTCGGGAAGGGTTTTCGCAATGTCCACAATCGCCTGGGCCTCGGCCACGTTGTCGGTCAGCTGCTGCACCAGCGTCTTGGTGTCGCCGCTCTTGGCGATCAGGTTCTCGGTCTTGCTGCCAGAGGAGATGGCCAGGATCAGGTTGTCATAACCGGTAGCGCCTTCCAGGCCCCAAGTCTCGTCGGTGCCGGCCTTGCCCACATAGGTGGTGATGTTGGGAACGGTGACGGTCTTGGTGCCGCGGGACTTCCAAGTAGTGGTATGGCCGCTGGGCTTGCCCTCTTCGACCTTCAGCTCGACGGTGTAATCGCCCAGCTGCACAGGCTTCAGATTGAATTTGAAGACAGTGTCCCACTCCTCGACGTTCTTGGTTTCGACCACGGTGCCGTTGTAGCTCAGGGTCAGAGTGGCCGCCTTGTACTGGTTGTGATCATACGGTTTTTTCGGATCACCGTTGGAGTCCTTCATGCTCTTGCTCAGCTTCACGGTGATGGTGTCGGGGGTATAGGTGGCGCTGGTGATTTCCGGGCCATTGTACTCGTCATTCACCGTGACGCTCTTGGTATCGATCACTTTGCCGCAATCAGTGCAGACCAACTGCGCGGTGATTTCAGCGCCGTTCTTCAGCTTGCCCTGATCGGCAATGCCCAGATCGGCAGCGCTGGCGCCCATGGCACCGTAGTTGGGGTCGGACTGGCTCGCCTTCCGGAACAGCTTGTAGGCAGTGATCTCGCCGCCAGGCACAGACTTGGAACCACAGCTGATCTTGATTTGATAGTGGTGAGAGTCGGTCTTCCAGCCGCTGGCATCCGACACCTGAGCCCACACGGACAGATAGTCAGGGGTGATGAAGAAGTAGTCCAGCTTCAGACTGTGATTGTCCTTCTGCAGGCACTTCTTGATCGCGTTGAGCCAAGCATGAACATGCACGAGCTTCGTCGTGGCATCAAAGCCGTTGAGAGTTCCGGGCTGATAATGGCTCTCCATGTCCTTCATATACAGCTCAAGGGTCTCTTTGCCGCCGATCTTAACGTTGCTATCGGGATACTCCGCCAGATCGAAATAGTCGCAGGTGGCCAGCTGAGCACGGGCATGATCGATGGCGTCCCGCAGCTCGATGTAGTCGGTGTACTCGGGCATCACGGGCGAACCATCTACATTCAGCAGTTTGAACAGACGCTCATAGGTCGCCTTCTCAGCCTTGTAGTCCTTGTACAGAGCCTTGGTGGTGAACAGGCCGGTCTTAGTATCATAGCCGGGCAGAGCCTTCAGTTCAGCCTGCAGGGCCTTCACTTCCGTCTCGAACCAGGGCTGGGTATCGAAAGTGCTCAGGCCATAGCCTTTGCTCGTGGAGTCGTTCTCATCGATGACGGTCTGGCACCACTCCAGCCAGCCGTTCATTTCTTTGACCTGCTCGTGGTTCGGGGCATCGTTGCGGACGTACTCGGTCACCAGGTTGATGGCAGTGGTCATGCTGGCCACAGCATCCTGATAGCGCTTCACGTTGCCGGCGTCCGAAAACCAAACGTCGTGGTTCCCGGCGTGGGCGATCTCGGCCAGGATCAGCTCTGCAGCATCCAGCCGGTTCAGGAAGTACTTGCTGGCGCTGGCGGCACAGTCGCTGCCTACCCAATCGCTGGTCCCCATGTCAGCGGGCCAGCTCACCTGCTCGTCCTGATAATTGCCGGCGACGACGCCCGGCTTCATTTTATTGGCCTGGTCCACGACAGACTGCAGGACATTCTTGTCCAGCACGTCGATGGCGGCAGGCTCGTCGACAGCGCCCTCGGCAGGCTCGTCAACGGCGACCTCAGCGGGCGCGTCGACGACTTCGGCGCCTACTTCTTCAGCCTCATCGACCGGCGC
>CANRNF010000119.1 GCA_947631865.1 uncultured Oscillospiraceae bacterium
ACGACCGCCGCCATGGAGAGCATCGCCGGCGCGGCCAAGGGCAACTTTACCATGATGGACAACCTGGGCGTGTCCATGAATGCGACCACGCTCCAGGCTTACGCCCTTGAAAAGGGCATCAATTTTGACTGGAAAACCGCCGACAACGCCCAAAAGGCCGAGTTGGCCATGCAAATGTTCTTTGAGCGGACCGAACAGTACGCCGGGAACTTTGCCCACGAATCGGAAAAAACGCTGTCCGGGTCCATGAATGCCGTAAAATCGGCCTTTTCGGACGTCCTGGGCAACATGACCCTGGGGAACGACATAGCCCCGTCCCTGGAGGCGCTGAAAAATACCATCGTCACCTTTGTGTCCGGCAATCTGCTGCCGGCCCTTGTAAACGTGGTGGGCTCCGCGCTTCCCGTGATCGTGTCCCTTGTGCTGGCCATAGGGCCGGACCTTATCAACGCCGGCATGGAGGCCATCAATTCCCTGTGCAATGGCCTGGCCGCCGCGCTGCCCCAGCTGATACCCCAGGCGACCGCCGCCGTGACGTCCATAGTCACGGGGCTACTGGATAACATACCCCAGCTTATCCAGGCCGCCCTGGCCCTTATCACGGGCCTGGCGGACGGGCTGCTGCAGGCCATCCCCGTGTTGGTGGCGGCCATCCCGACCATAATAACGTCGCTCATAAATGCCATTATCGGCAGCATTCCCCAGATCATCCAGGCCGGCGTGCAGCTGCTGACGTCCATAGTGTCGAACCTGCCCCAGATCATCCAGGCGGTGGTGGCGGCCATTCCCCAGATCGTCAACGGCCTGGTGTCGGCTATCGTGGGCAGCATTCCCCAGTTGGTCCAGGCCGGCGTCCAGCTTTTGACCGCCCTTATTACCAACCTGCCACAGATCACCCTTACGGTGGTGGCGGCCATTCCCCAGATCGTGGGCAGTCTGGTGTCGGCTATCGTGGGCAACATTCCCCAGATCGTCAACGCCGGCGTGCAGCTGCTCACCGCGCTTATTAAGAACCTGCCCACCATAATATCCACCATCGTTCGGTCCATGCCCCAGATCATAAGCGGCATAGTATCCGCGCTGGGCCAGGGCGTGTCGCAGATGGTCCAGGTGGGCAAAAACCTGCTCCTGGGCCTGGGCCAGGGCATAGCCAACGCCGTAGGCTCCGTGGTGGCCAAAGCAAAGGCCGCCGCCCAGGGCATACTGAACTCTGTTAAAAGTTTCTTTGGCATTCGTTCGCCGTCTACCGTATTCCGGGACACCATCGGCAAAAACCTGGCCCTGGGCCTGGCCGGCGGCATCACCGACAACGCCAAATATGCCGTGGACGCTGCGGAGAATATGTCCGACCGGCTGGCCGGCGTCAAATACCACCTGGCCACCGACACCCTGGCCAGCAGCTTTTCCGACATAACCCAGGCCACCGCCGCTTCCGTGCGGCCCAACCTTGCCGTGTCCGCGTCCACCGTGCCCGGCGGCGGCCAGGACAACCTCCTGGCCCAGCTTCTTACCGCCGTGCTGGCGCTGTCTGACAAACTGGATAACGTGGCGGTATACCTTGACTCGGACGCCCTGGTGGGCCGGCTCATATCCAAAATTGACGCCGCCCTGGGCCGCCGACAGACCCTTGAAGCGAGAGGAGGCGCAGGATAATGTACCACGGCGCCATTTTGGACCGCGTCAACACCCTGCGGACCTGGGGCCTTATCCTACTGGATGACCTGGAGGAGGGCGCCCCGGAACTGAAAACCAACTACCAGGACGTTGGCGGCATGGACGGCATGCTCAACCTGTCCTATGCGATCACGGGCCGGCCTGTGTACGGCACGCGCCCCGTGTCCTTCACCCTGTGCAGGCCGTGGGCGTTCGCTTCCCAGTTTTTCAGCCCCCCGCCCCCCATGGCCACCGTGTGGGCCGAACTTATGGAGCGGTATCACGGCCGGGAGGTACAGCTGACCCTGCCGACAGATCCACGGCACCACTACACGGGTGTCGTGCAGATCGGCGCCGTGTCCGGCCAGGCCCGCGACCGCATACCTGTGGCCATGACCGCCGACCCCTGGCGGGAACGGAACGAACCGACCCGGATAGAGGCCGCCCTGGCCAGCGCCGCCCGGACCATCTACCTGCCGAACGAAGCGCGCCACGTCGTCCCCACCATCACCGTGGACGCCGTGACGCGGCTCCAGCTGGGCGGCAAAAGCTACCAGCTTGACGCCGGCACGCACCGCGTCCTGGACATAGAACTGGCACCCGGCGAGAATGTCCTGCAGGCGTCGCTTGTGGCCGGCACCGCTGGCCATATCACCGTCGAATACACGGAGGCCGTCCTGTAATGTATAAGCTGCTTTTTGAAAACTTCCCCCTGTACGACCCCAGGGGCGCCAACAAAACAGACCGGCTCATTATCAGGGAGCCCTCCGTGCATATCGGCGTCAACATGGCCGGCACCGTGTCCTTTGTCATTGACCCCGGCCACCCCAACGCCGACAAGATCACCAAAATGTCCGGCACCCTGGAACTGCAGGACGACACCGGCCCCATCTTCCGGGGCCGGGTCCTGGACAGCCGGGAAACCTTCTACAAGTCCACCCAGTACACCGCCGAGGGCGCCATGGCCTACCTGAATGACAGCATAGTGGAGCCTTACGACTTCCCCGCCGACTTCCTGAATGACCCCGGATATATCGCCGCTGCAGCGTCCGGCAATGTGGTGGCGTGGTGGCTGGGCTGGCTGCTGGATAACCACAACCGCCAGGTGTCCCCCGAACGTCAAATAAAGCTGGGCACCGTCACCGTTACAGACCCCAACAATTACATAAGCCGGGCGGACAGCACCTACCCGACCACCTTTGACGTGATCCGCGAAAAGCTGGTGGGCTCCCGCCTGGGCGGCTATCTCATTATGCGATATGAGCGGGACGGCAATTACCTGGACTATATTTCCACCTTTGTGCAGACCAACGCCCAGGAAATTACCTTCACCCAAAACCTGCTGGACCTGGTGCGCGAACGGTCCGCCGCCGACCTGTATACTGCGGTGCTGCCCGTCGGCGACGAAGGGCTGACCATTGAGAGCCTGCCGGACGGTCCCCAGGAAAACGGCCTGATAAAGGCCGGCAAAATCATATACAACCCCCAGGCGGAGGCAGACTATGGCGGCAGGATCACCAGGAAGGTGGAATATGACGACATAACGCTGCCCCAAAACTTGCTCCATTCGGCAGTCATGGATATGGGCGGGGAAATTCGGCTCCCGGAATCCCTGGAGGTAAGGGCCTGCGACCTGCACAACCTGGACGGCCAGACGCCGTCTTTCCGCATCGGCCTTTACACCGTCGTGGTAAGCACCCCGCACGAAATCCGCAAGTCCTACCCCTTGACCGAACTCCAGCCCAATATCCTGGAGCCCGGCGCGACCACCATAACGCTGAACGGCACCACCACCCAGCTTACAAGCCAGCTGCGCCGCCAGCAGTCCACCATCGTGGAGGGCGCAATCCCCTATATCCAAAAGGCCGTGCAGTCCGCCACGGAGCAGATCACGGGCAACAGGGGCGGCTATGTGGTATGGCACAGCACCACCCCCGGCGGCGTCCCGGAGGAAATCCTGATAATGGACACCCCGGACATCAAGACCGCCACGAAGGTATGGCGCTGGAACAAGGCCGGCCTGGGCTATTCCTCCACCGGCTATAACGGGCCGTATGGGACGGCCATCACCCAGGACGGCGCCATTGTGGCCGACTTCATCACCACCGGCCAGCTGACCGCCAGCATAATAAAGTCCGGCATTCTGCAGTCCCTCGACGGGGACGTGTTTTACCTGGACCTGGAAAAGGGTGTCCTGAAAATGCGGGCCGAATCGCTGACCATCGGCGGCAAGACCGTGGAAGAAATATCCAGCGAAAAGGCCACCGGCGCCCTGAATGACTTTGTAAACGTCACCTTTGACCCCAAAATCGGCGAACTGCAGAAGCAGATCGACGGCCAGATTGAAAACTTCTTCCGCGACTACGAGCCGACCCTGGACAATGAACCGGCCAGCCTTTGGACCACCGACGCGGAAAAACTGCGCCACGAGGGCGACATGTTTTACTGGAAGTCGAAGGGCTACGGCTACCGCTTTATGCCGGACGACGCCGGCGGCTGGGAATGGGTGCTGATCCAGGACACGGACATCACCAAAGCCCTGGCCGAGGCCGCCCTGGCGAAAGATACGGCAGACGGCAAGCGCCGCACCTACCTAACCCAGCCCGTGCCGCCCTATGACGAAGGGGACGTGTGGTTTAGAGGGCCCGAGTTTCCGGCCCTTGTCTGCATAAAGTCCCGCACCAGCGGCTCCTTTGACCCCGACGAATGGGCAAAGGAAGATAACTACATTGACCTGCTGGCCGCCCAGGAGGCCGCCACCGGCGCCGTGAACGCCCAGACGCAACAGCAGATATTCGACAAGCTGACCGGCGGCGGGTCTAATCAGGGCATTTACCTGCAAAATGGCCGCGTGTATATCAACGCAACGTATATACAGTCCGGCACCATCAGCCTGGAACTGCTTAAACTTGTGGGCACCGCCTGCGGCCTTATGCAGGGATATGGCCGGACGGTCAGCGGACGCACCACCGAGGGCATTGTCATATATGCCAACGGCGTGGACTCCTACGGCGACGCCAGACCGCCGTACCTGATCCTGACGGACGCCGGCTTCCGTGTGCAGGTGACAGACTCGTATCAATTCAACTTTGCCGGGGGCTCTCTTGAGGTATTGGGAGACATCTACACGACCGCCACCGGTAACAAAGCGGGAATGATCACCGCCGCCAGCTCCATATCGGCTGGCGGACGGGTGACTGGCTTAAACTTCTATCTTTCGGGCGGCCACCTGCTTGCCCAGTGGAACGCCAACGACGTGCTGCAGATCGGCGGCACGGGAGGCACCTACATAGGCGGCAACCCCGTATATGTTGGCCAGTCCACCACGACCGTGTATATTCGCGGCAGCGTGAACTTCTCCCAGGCCACCAGCATAAGCGGGGTAAACGACCTTACCGTGGCCGACCTGCACTTCAACCTGCGGAACGGCTACACCTACAACATGACAGACTGTGACTGGGTAAGCGTCGGCGGCTACTGGGTCCTGGCGCACAATCCGCCATACTAAAAGGAGGGCCACCACCATGGAATATATCAAGGAAATAACCCTGGACGTATACCAGGACCGGATCGTGGAAGTGGAAGCCAAACAGGGCGACACCGCCCGTGGCGTAGAGATCACCGTCACGGCCAACGGCGCCCAGCTTATCCCCGCCGGCAGTCCCCGCGTCTGCTTCCGGGCCAGGAAGCCGGACGGCCACGGCATCGACAACCCGGCGGAAATTACCGACCGGAATACCATCAAGTACAAATTCACGGAGCAGACGGTGGCCTGTCCGGGCCGTTTCCCCTGTGACGTGTACTTTGTGCAGGAGGATGGTATTCTGGCCACCGTCACCTTCTGGCTGATCGTCCACCACGCCCCCGTCGGCGACGAGGGGACCTCCACCTATGAATACGGCGCCATGATCGAGGCCACGGACAAGGCGCTGGACGCCGCCGAGGCCGCCTCTGGTGCTGCTGGTGCCGCCGGCGCGGCCACCGAAGCGGCGACCCAGGCGGCCCAGGCTGCGAACACGGCAGCGGGCGCGGCAAACGACGCCGCCGGCAAGGCCACGGAGGCCGCCGACGCCGCCACCACGGCAGCGGGCGCCGCCAATACCGCCGCCGGCGCTGCGAACACGGCTGCAGGTGCCGCCAATACCGCCGCCCAGGCCGCCACCGACGCCGCCACCAAGGCGAACACGGCGGCGACTGCTGCTGATACTGCAGCGGGCAAGGCGAACACGGCGGCGACTGCTGCTGATACTG
>CANRNF010000120.1 GCA_947631865.1 uncultured Oscillospiraceae bacterium
CGTCACAAAACCTCTACTTTCTGGGCCGACTGGCGGCGCTCCATCCACCGGATGAAAGTCGTGCGGGACACGCCCAGGCGCTTGGCCGCGCCCCGGGCCGAGATGGCCCCCGCCTCCCACGCCACGCGCATGGCCTCCAGCCCCTCCGGCGGCTCCAATGGCCGCCGCCCGAATCTGACGCCCCGGGCCTTTGCCGCCGCGATGCCCTCCGCCTGCCGCTGGCGGATGAACTCCCTCTCCGTCTGGGCCACGTAGGACAAAAGCTGCAATACGATGTCCGCGATGAGCGTCCCCGTCAGGTCCCTGTCCCGCCGGGTGTCCAGCAGGGGCATGTCCAGCACCACCACGGCCACGCCCTTCTCCTTCGTCAGTATCCGCCACTGCTCCAATATCTCCTCGTAGTTTCGTCCCAGCCGGTCGATGCTCTTGAGCACAAGGGTGTCGCCCGGCCCCAATTTTCCCAGCAGCCGCCGGTATGCCGGGCGGTCGAAGTCCTTGCCTGACTGCTTGTCGGCGAAGACGCGCCGGTCCTCCACGCCGAACTGCGCCATGGCGATCCTCTGCCGGTCTAAGTTCTGGTCCCGGCTGGATACGCGGATATATCCGTATGTCATTTTTTGTCGCCTCCTTCATGGCATACAGTATACCCGTTATCACAGAAAGACCGCCTGGCGGAAAACCCCACCAGGCGGTCTTTTGTCCCAAGCCTGTAATGCTTGGCCTGTCGACTTTAAATCTTTTCAGAGCTCCTATTTGCGCAAGAAAGAAGCGCCTTGACCGAAGAGGTTCCCTCTTCGGTCAAGGCGCTTCTGATGTATTGGCAGGAAATCACAACATGGATAACTCTATATCAGCCACGCGGGAACAGCCCATGCCTTCTTGTCGATCGGCAGCAGATCGTGGGCCATGCAGACTACCGCGCCGGTCCCGACCTCGACCTTCAGCACGTCGGCAGATTCCAATTTCTCCAGTGGCATCAAAACGCCAAAGTTCTTCGTGGCGCTCTTCCCCAAGGCGGCGGTCTTTTTGATCTCGACCGGATACACGGTCCCGTTTTGATAGAGGAGCAGGTCGATCTCGCGCTGGTCCTTGTCACGATAATAGAAGATCGGAGGCTCCTTGCCCTCGTTGAGATAGCTCTTATATATCTCCGAGAACACGAAACTCTCAAAAAATTGTCCGGTCATCGCGCCTCTCTCCAGCGCTTCCGGGTTGTCCCAGTGCAACAGATAGGCGGCCAGGCCGGTATCTAGGAAGTGCAGCAGGGGCATTTTCACTACACGCTTCAGCACGTTGTTATAGTACGGCTGCACCAGCGCGATAATGTGGGATGACACCAGGATGGACAGCCACTTTTTTGCCGTCGGCGCGGAGATGCCTACGGCCTGCGCCAGCTCCTCATATTTCACGGGTTTTGCCGTGTGTGCCGCCACAGCGATCATAAAATTGAAGAACTGCATCTCATTTCCGACCTGCGCCAGATCATGGATGTCCCGCTGCAGGTAGGTATTCACATAGGAACGGTAATAGGTCTCCCAGGGCACATCCGGCTCGGCGTACAACTCCGGCATCGAGCCGCGGAATATCCTCCAGTAGAGCCTTCCCAGGTCCACCGGCTCCACTTTCGCCATGCGGGCAGTCAAATGCTTTGGGTCCGTCGTGAAGGGCTCGCTTTCATAGCCATATATCTCCGCATCGGACAGGCCGAGCAGCTGGATGATCCCCACCCGGCCGGCAAGGCTCTCGCTCACATTCTTCATCTGGTGGAACACCTGAGAGCCGGTAAGCCAGAAGCCGCCCTTTTGTCTGGAGCGGTCCACGCTCATCTTGATATACGGAAGGAGCTCTGTGGCATACTGGAACTCGTCGATCAGGACCGGGGGTGCGTACCGCTGGAGAAACAGCTCCGGGTCCGTCTTTGCCAAGGACCGGGCGTTGGGATCGTCCAGCGTTACATACTTCCGCTCCGGCTCCATCATGTGCTGCAAAAGCGTTGTCTTGCCGACCTGCCGCGGGCCGGTGATAAGGAGGATCGGAAACATTTTTGCCGTTTTGCGGATCGTCTCCTCCGCTGCGCGGTGTATATACACGGGCCATCACCTCTTCGATAAATTCCGACTATTCCAAAATCTAAATTTATTATAGACGAGAATTTGCGGGTTGTCAATCAGTTTTGCGCAGTGGTCAAATGTGCAAAATGCACCCTTTCTTATGCCATATGCAAAAACCAGGCCAAGTCAACTCCCTATCCCGGCTTGATGCTGGAGGCACCTCGGATGCATCCGACAGCAAGCAAGGTAATCAAGCCGCTTATTATATAAATTACTCTGATCTGGTATAATGCGCAGGGGGTGAACGCCATGGTCCGGAAGGATATCGCAGTGGAGCACATGTCCTCTGACGAGCCGGAAATATACTACAATGAGGTCATCCACGCCAGGCTCTTGGGAGGCGCGGTCATCCGGGTACGAAAGGAAAACATCCTCGGGTACTGCCGCAACATAAATCATCCCGGGAAGCTGACCAAGGCGCTCTTGGAAGAGCATCAGTGCCTCACCAAGAAGTGCCCGCTCCTGGAGAAGTATGAAGATGTCCCCTTCTGGGCGGCATATAGAAAGCAGCAGCTCGCCAGAGAGGAAGCCAAACGGCAGAAGCGGGAAAAGAAAGCCCGCGCCCGGGCGGAAGCCGCGTCATTGACCGAACTGCTGGACGAGTTACAGAAATGCGCGGATGCCGCCGGAAAGGAAGTGGATGTGATCCGCGTTGAACGCCTGAATTGGCATACATACAAGGTCTTCTATGTGTCAGATCATGCGTACGATGACTGGCATAGGTTTCGTGCTTTTCTCACGGCGGCGAGGTCAAAATATGGCTATGTCATGCTTCGCCACATCAGAGGAGAGGACGGACACTATGTCACCCGCAAGGAGTATTATGCGCGTAAGCCGTAAGCAGTCTATATTCTGGAGGTCCAGAAGGAGGTGCAGGCCGGTGCCTAAATTCCCCAGAAATCACAAGGACGTGGAATACTATGTCGCCGGCAGGAAGAAGCGTATCACTGGCTCCACCGTAGCAACAAACGACTTCCTCGTCATCATCCACGAGGAGAACCCCACACTCACGATTCGACAGCTCCGGGAACTTATAGGGGACCGCACGAAGTACCTCCACAACTCGGAAGCGGAGGAGGTCCTGGAGGCATACATCAATGCTGGCCACGGGGACCACATTCCTACCTGGAAGTAAAAACATGAAGAGACCATTGTGTGTGGCATTGGCACCGGCTCTCCGGTGGGTCTACTGCACGGCCACCATCACCGCGGAGGATGCAGAGCTTACCGCCGCCGGCTAATGTACAAATCGTCAATGTCCCGTCTATCCCGGAGTGAATTGTGAGTTTTCCACCTTAAAAAGCGCACTCAACAATCTCAAACTATAGCGTTATGACTCTTTATTATTTGCCGCAGAAGAAGCGCAAGTATAACGGTCAACGATATCCAGTCGGTTGTGTCCCAAAAGTTTTGAGACGATATATTTTGCTTTCTCTTCATCTACTCCGGCGTCAATAAGTTCGTCGAGTTTTCTTGCCGCGAAAGAGTGCCTGAGGCCGTGGAATATAAGCTCGCTCTCGCGCCCCCAATCAGGGTCAACGACCTTGTCCCGATGGCGTCTGATGAATCCCTCGATTCTGGCCTTAACTATGTGCGTTTTTTCTCCGTCAGGAACAAACAGCTTTTGCCCACAGGCAGTATCTTCACGCAGCTCCCGCAGCGCTTCCGCTGCTTTTGGGGTGAGCTCAACTTCACGTGTTCTTCCGGACTTCCCTTTCAATTCAATTATGCCCCTCTTGAGCGCACGGTCTACCATGGCAGTATCCAATCGCAAGAGCTCTGCCAAACGGGCACCGATCTCATAACTTACCGTTACCGCAACAGATATATATTTCTTATTAAGGCTTTCGGCAAGCGCACAGAGAATTTCCACCTCTTTGGGTGACCACGTTCGATTCACTTTGGGGGACGGACGTTTCTCCGTGATTTCGAGTTCCTCGTTGGTGGGGAGCCATTTGTACCTTCTGTCATCCATGCCATCGAACCAGTAGCGGATGCCGGACAGTTCTTTTCTGATGGTAGCTTCGCTGAGTTTCTTTAGTTTCATATATGCCACATATTTCCGCAAATGTTTAGGGCCAATATTTCTCAGCTTTTCAAGGCGAAATTCAATGGCCAAAAAACGATAAAATCTCTTAAATATTTTGCTGTAATCCCTACGAGTTTGGTAACTATTTCTGCGCATGTGCCGTTGCAATGCCTCGAACTGTTCATCCAAATTATCGATCATTTTTTCTATCTTATCTTGTGTCATTTCTGCCTCCAATCAAGCATAAGTACGACCTGTAGACTGTGGCCGTATGCATCCCCCATTTTCCACCTTTTTTAAGGGATGGTACCAGTCTACACTCCCCGAAATCACGGGCTTATGTCTTACCATATCCATCTGTTTCGTTTTGGATGTTGAGCAAAGGGCCCCGAGCTGCCACTTGCAACTGTCCACATGACGACATGTAGACTGGGGCGACCCAGTGGCTGCACTTGCAGCTGACGGCTTTCCAAAAGTCGTCTTGGGTTTTGGAGCCTTATCCCCTGTATTAAGACTCAGCGTTGGTTTCACTGCTGCCCAGGGGACGCAGCAGCCGGCCACACTATATGGCCTCATAGATTTGGCGGGCATCCAAATCCGTTGGCAGTACGGAGTCACTTCGAGCCCGACATCCGTACCTCGACATAATGTTGTATTTTTTATCTTTTCAAAAGTCAGCGCCGAGCGCATGTTGATCACCTCCTTTCTTTCAGCGGTCATCTTTGATGCCGCCAACTTAGTTTAATTCGTTCCCGCCCCGCTTTGCAGTGCCGGAACATTCATACCTTGAATATGTTAGAGCAATGGTATTCATTGCTAAGGGCGCCTGCTTACGTGGCGTCCGTTCTTCCTTTAGGTGTCAAATGAAAACAAAAATACCCTGGGTCCCTTTGGGTCCAGAGCACAGTCAGTATTATCTTATTGTTATGCTTTGGGATACTTCTTCAATGTAATGGTACTATACTACACTTCTTCCAATCTGTCAACTTTTTTGGACCCCATTCTCTGAATGAGCCCTGACGCTAATATCACAAGTGTTGAAGGCAACCCTAAAAATGTAATAATACCGCAAATAATTCCTCCGTTTCGCTTGTGCGAAAAATCGAATAAACTTGTTGTGAGACCCAAATTCAAAATTACGGATGAATGCTTGATTTTTCCGCACCCATATGGTATAATCATCATGGAAAATAAAATAGCGGCAGTGTTTGAGAGCGGCAACTCTCAAACACTTATGCAGGTGCCCAACCACCCGCACAGCGGACCGAATCGTCCGCGCCGCAGGCTCATTATATCCTCTTCGCAAGGGTTTTGCAAGGGTATGTGCCTGCG
>CANRNF010000121.1 GCA_947631865.1 uncultured Oscillospiraceae bacterium
TAGGCCTGCCCCAGCGGCGTGTTGGGCTCCAGCCCCAGCTGGGCGGCGTTCATCAGCGCGGAAATGAAACTCATAGGCGTGCATTCCCGCAGCTTCGGCGTAGTGTTCAGCGCCGACAGGGCCATACGGGCGAACCGCTCCACGGTGATGACCTCCGGCAGGGCCTTCTTGATCTCCGGCTGCATGGCGCGGATCATGTCCGCGATGGTCATGTCCTTGGTCAGCTTCACCTCCTCGCTGCCCGCCACGGCCCTCTTGGCCAATGTCTCTTTTACGTCCATATTCAACAATTCCTTTCAATTAATAGTATTAAAGGCAGGGCTCACGCCCTGCCTTCCTCATGCCGCGCTTACGGTAAAGCGCCGTGTTGATGTGGTTTTCAGATATTCCCGATAGATCTCCGGTTCTTCCTCTTTCAGCAGCTTTGTGTCCAGCTGCGCGGTGCTTACAGGAGCCCATGTTATCCTGTACCGCTCATTGGCGGCGCTCTCACTGTCCTTCATATACAGTTTGATCCGCTGGTCGATCTGGGCCTTCTCCCGCTCCATCTGGTCAATGAGGCGCTTCAATTCCTCCCGCCGCCGGAGCTGGTCGTCAAAGCCGACCAAGGGGATCTCCGAGCCCTTCCGCACCGCGTGGAAATAGTGTTCCAGCACCTCGTCGCATATCTTGGACCCGTCCGGATCGGGCATGATCCCGGGAACGATGTGGCCGTTCCAAAAGGCGTCCTCGATCCTGATAAGGTCCTGGATGATGCCGTCCTCCCACTCGACCTTAGCATATTTGAACTCCTTGCCCAAGATCGCCACAGCGATATACCATGCTCTCCTGCCCGTCACCGCCATATAGTGATAGCACTGGATGAGATAGTGGGCCGGTATCTCGCCATCCTTCCACTTGTCCGCGCTGTAGGCCGAGGCCGTCTTGCATTCCAGCCCGGCGTCCTCGCCTGTGACCAGCCTGTCCACATCGGCGATCATCCAGGGATGCTCCACAGAGCGGTACATGCAGTTGGAGCGGTGGACCTTCAAGCCCGTGGCCTCGGCAAAGCGCCTGGCCACATACTCCTCCAGATCACGCCCCTGGCGCATGGCCTCGTTGTCCTGGTCCTCCACGGCGCCGGATGTCTTGTCCTGGAACACCGCCATAGGGGAGGCATAGGGGTTGAGGCCGCAGACCGCGCCGGCATCTGAGCCGCCGATGCCGGTTTTCCGCAGTTCCAGCCATTCCTTTTGTGTCAGGCCTGTAATGGACTTCTTCGTGAACATCTCACGCCGCCTGCATCATCTGATAGGCCTTGTCGATCATGGCGTTGCCGTCCACGGTGCGGGCAAACAGGCTCTCCCGATAGTTCTTCCGCTCCCGGATGGGCTTGGCGTGGGTGGCAAAGTCGGAGACCGCGTTGACGAAACGGTAGGCCGTCTTGCCCATATCCCGCAGATCGGGAGCGTCGAAATAGCGAATACGCACCTCATCCTTCAGACGGATGAGGTTTTTGCGCTGTGCCGCCGTTGCGCCGTCCTCCGCGGGGAACAGGGCGTCGATGTACTCATACACCTGCCGGTCCGTCAGCCGCTTCTTGCTCAGCACGTCGATCTCCTTGCCCAGCTCCGCCATGTACTGGCCGGCATAGAGCAGCGTATCCTTGGCGTCCTCCAGCTTGCCCTCGATGTCGCCCACATGGTTTACAGACCAGCTCCTCCTGGCCGTCGCCAGCGCCAGATTCAGCGTGTTCTGGCATACCACCCGAATGGGGGTCATGGCCGCCTTGATGGCGCCCGTGCCGTCATGGCTGTTCATGAAGACCAGATAGGGCGTGATCTCATCGCCGCTGATGATGTACCGCTGTGGGAGCTTTGCCAGGATCCAGATACGCCGGCCGTTCTGTAAGGAGCCAGCCGTCTCATAGCGAACGCCCTCACCCAGCAGAGCGTCCGTGAAGGCAAAGGCGTCCCGGTTCTGCACCACCTTGTAGCGGTTCGTCACCACGCCCAGCACCTGATCGTCGCTCTGGCGCACATTGGCCTTGAAACCCTCCACGGGAAAACCGTCCACCGTGAACAGGTCTTTCTGGACCACCGGCCAGTCCAGACCGGCAAGCTCCAAGGCCTCCGCCGATGTGGGCGCTTCCGCCACCATCGTCCCCAGGCCGTGCCAGGGCTTCTCCCTGGTATAGAACATCGTCTCTACGTTTGCTGCCATTGTTCTCGTCTCCTTCGTAAAATAAAAATCAGAGGCCAATGCCTCTGTCAAAGCTATAATATACGGTTCAGGAAGGAGACCGAAACACTCATCTGTTTCTCTGTTTACATTGCCACGTCCATGACGAGCGTGTGTATTGGTTCAGGTGATCCCTGAGGGCATTGAACGTCTCATACTTATCCAGCAGCCGCCGGCCTGTGCTATACGATATGGTGTTGACCGCCGCATGCCAGTGATGGTTTTTATGATCGCCCTCGCTCCCATAGTGGGGCACAAGCAGGACCTGATGCCCCAGCAGGGCGAAATGATCCCGAAGCGCCAGAGCGCCTTCCTCCAGGATCGTATCCATCATCCCGGAGGCCCTTGTTGTAAGGATCAGATGGAACAGCCGCCTGTGACGGTCCATGTCCGACCGGCTCTGCGCCGCATAAAAGTCTTCGATCATATGTAAGACGCTGTCCGTCCGAATGCCATAAGATATGACCTCATCCCGCTCCGCAAAAGGCGAGTTCACCATGTAGTTCACGACATTTTCGATCACCCGATCACCCTGATGCGGGCTTTCAATGACAAGGATCTTCCCGTCCTTCATGCTATACTCCTCCTATATGATAACAGCTTGAATACACACTGTATGATATACAATAATGCTATTAAAGCTCTTAATGATAGCTATATCAGTATAAGTCTAATATTATATTAAAGCTATAAAGCTATAATATTAATCTAGTGCTAATACATATAAACAACTTATATTAATGTTATTTGTCTGTAAATATTAATTATTATTGTCTGCAAGGCAGGAATGGCCCGCCTGCCTTTACAATATTGTTTGTTGTTTTGTATTATTTGAATTTCGCCTGGAGTGGGTCTTGTTTATCTGTGTGTGGTTTTCACCGGAACTCATAGCTGTTATTTGCAATGGTATTTAGCATATAACATAGATATAACAAATCAACTACTACCGGGAGGTGCCAATGTATGTTCACCCTAAACACCCAGGACGAACTGCTGTCGATAGACCAGCTTTGTGAGCGCCTGTTTATATCCCCTACCACCGCATACCGCCTGCTTCAGACCGGAGAGATCAAGGCTTTTAAGCTCGGAACATGGAAGATACCGGAAGCCAGTGTCCGGGACTATATCAAAAGAATGTGCCTGCAGCATGAAAACAGGGCCGGCTGATTGCCGGCCCTGCATGTGTTCTAAAGTATTCTTAATATCCTCTCGACTGTCCGCAACTTCTCATTGGTCACGACAGCAGCTTATTTGCACAAGGCCCTCAAAGAACCAATCATATACAGGGGGATGTCAAGGACCTCCCCGCCTCCCACGTCACTCTTCATGGAGGTCTTCACGGACACGCGCGGTCTATACTTTTTTCGGTACTCCGCCAGGGACCGGGCCTTCACATTCTTCTCCGATTTGACCTCTATCGGGACGATATCCGCCCCGCACTGCAGGACAAAATCCACTTCCGCCGTATTGCCGCTGGACCAATAGTATACGTCGTCCTCCGACGCTGTACCGCTTTTTATGAGTTCCCCGAGGACGAAGTTTTCCGTCAGGGCTCCCTTGAATTCCCGATAGGTGGGCGTGGTGTCCAGGACGACCTCATAGGGAAGCCTGGACAGCTTTCGCAGGATGCCCACGTCCGCCATATAGAGCTTGAAGGCCGCGTCATCCGCATAGGAGGACAGCGGCATAAAGGGCTTTTCGATCCTCCGCACCTTATATACCAGCCCCGCGCCGATCAGCCACTCCAGTGCATCCTCCAGGTCCTTGCCCCGCCATCCCTTCTTCACATGGGAAAAGATGAACTTGGTGTTTTCCTTCGCCAGCTGTTCCGGTATGGAGCGCCAGATGGCGCTGAGCTTCGGGAAATCCTTGCTCGGCGCGTGCTTGGCGAAATCCAGCTCGTAGCTGTTGAGGATGCTCTGCTGGACCGTCTCCGCCTCCTCGATGCTGTGGGTGTTCCGCCAAACCTCCACGACCTCCGGCATCCCGCCTGTCACATAATACTGCTTGAGCAGATAGGCGAGCTTCTCCGCCGCCACCTGCGGGATGACGTCGCCTCTATGAACATTGGCCAGGTAGCCGGCAAGATTCTCCGGCGCGCAGGCATAGAGATATTCCGCGAAGCTCATGGGATACAGTGTCAGGAAGTCAACCTTCCCCACCGGGAAGGACAGCTGCCGATGGAGCGCTATGCCCAGCAGAGAGCCGGCACATACGATGTGATACGATGGCGCGTTCTCACAAAAGTATTTCATCGCCGTGATGGCCCGCCCGCACTCCTGTATCTCGTCGAGGATGACCAGCGTCTGCTCCGGCTGTATCGTCTTCCCCGCGGCCAGACCCAGTTCAAACAGTATCCGGCTCGTGTCATAGTCCTGGTCGAATACCTTTTTCAGCGCCTCGTTTTCCTCAAAGTTGAAATACGCGCAGTCGGCGTAATATGTCCGCCCGAATTCCTTAAGCAGGTATGTTTTCCCGCATTGCCGCACGCCCTTCAGTATCAGCGGCTTGCGGTTTTTCTTCTCCTTCCACCGCAACAAATCGTCAATAAGCGCACGTTTCAACGCATTCTCCTCCTTTTATTTGGCAAAAACCGTTTGATTATCCGCAAAATCCATATTTATATTATCACCGGCGTGTCCAATTGTCAATCACACACACACAGCCGTACACATCCACCCAGATACTGTGCCGGCAGCATGAAAACAGGGCCGACTGACTGCCGGCCCTGCATACGTTATAGCTCACCCCGTCGGGTCTACCCTTTGAATTACACGATCTGTCATTGTGCGTATCCAAAATTTACACGCCCGGGTGTTTACTTTTTTGAGATATGAGATTGGCCGCCTTGATCTTCCTTTCCGTCTGCAGCATCGATATTATTATTTAAAGCACCCAGTAAAAACTGGGTGCTTTAAATACATTTTGCGAAAGGCAAGCGGCACAGGAACTCCAAGCTTACTTGTTCATGCCTTCGATCAATTCGTTGACCTCTTGAACCGTGTCCATGGAGGATGACGTGAGTTTCCCATCCTCAGTCAGGATCGGCGTGTCAATAATGGATTTGATGGCGCCAGCCAGCGACAGGGACGCCGCTACTGTGGCCTTTTGATC
>CANRNF010000122.1 GCA_947631865.1 uncultured Oscillospiraceae bacterium
GTGGTGTCTGACAGAACCAGGTCGGGGATGCGAACATCGCCCTCCCAATGGTATGTACCGCCCATTTGTTCAAATAACGATTCCATTGATGGCTCCTTTCTGTGTGTCGATTTGGTTTGCAGTTTGAGGACTGCTCCTTTTGCTCCTTTCCTCACAACTGCTTTTCAAATCGTCACAAATGAGCCGCAGTCATGATGTAATGCGAGGGTGAAACCCTCCTTTATAAATTACATCATGATTGCTGATGGAGTTGCTCTCGCCTTCAAGAGAATCTTCCTGGGATAAACGACAATATAATGCAGTGATCTTGTCAGTTGCCCGTGACATGTTTGATACCTCCTTCTTGGGGGCAACTGCCTTATCAGAATTGGCTCGTTTGTTCATTCCTCCGCCTCCGCGCCGGTCGCGTTCCGCTCCATGACGCGCTCCAGCTTCCGATTAAGAAACTCGATGCCGTCGTAGCTTCCCGTGACCGTGTAAACTGTCCCGCCGATCTCCTTGGTCAGCGTGATCTCCGGCAGTTCATTGGCGGAGAAGTTCTGGACATGAAGTATGCCAGAAGCGTCTATCTGTTTTTCATGGTCTGCATGGTCAGGAGAAAGCGGCTCCCGCGCAAAGTACGGGTCGGGATTGGAGAAGTAGTATGTAGGTATTTCCTCTCCGGGCTTCTCGCTCCGCATCATCTCGAAAAGGTCAAAGGCTTTGTCCGAAGGGTGAAGTTCCAGCAGACGGTTCAGGATGATACGCTCACCGGGCGTGAGCATGGAGAGGATCTTCTGGTCTTTCTCCGAGAGGTCGGATTCGGTTTTACTCACTTCTTCCCTCATGGTGGACCTCCAGAACGGAATGAACAGGTCAAGAATTTGCTTTAAAGCATGATAACAGAATACGAGCGATTTTACAAGGCTGCAGTTGTGTCCTTTGAATCAAAACCAACAAATTTGACAGCGATCAAAGTGTGGCGTTACGATCCTGGCAAGCAGGGCATGGTGGTACACACCATGCAAAAACTTCGTTTTCCTGCCTGCCAGTTATTTTGCCTCGCACATAACTGGCAAGCAATGCATGTGGGCGCCCATACCGCGAAAACTTCGTTTTCTCTGCTTACCCGTCTTTCGCCTTCGCGCAATCCTGGCAAGCAGTGTATGTGGAGCACCACATGCGAAAAATGGTCATTCCAGCTTCCTGCTGAAATGACCATTTTGCTTGTTGGGGAAGCATCCCCCAAGCCCCCTTTGAACAGCTCCGTGCCGGAGCTGGCTGCGCGTCCCTGCGGGACGCTTTTGTTTGTATGTTCTCGGTATCAATTTGGCTCTTTTTTCCCCTCTGTGAGCGTGGCCCTGGCAGTGTGATATACGGGCATGGCAATTCATAGGAAAGCAGGCTTTTGTATCATGTCGGGAACATGAGATCATCTTCCCCACGCGCTCGCCTCTTGTAATAGTTCTCACATCGGACATCCAGCGGGGGATAGCTTGCGGAGCAAGCGCAAGGGGGCCGCCCCTTGAACGGAGCAGCAGTGACGCAAAACAGCCGGACATTCAGTTGTCCGGGCTGTGCCTCGCAGAGCGCACATACATGGTCGTCAGACCATGTATAGAAGTGCGCCATTAGGAAAAAGCGTTTTTGAGAAACGCGCAGCCAGCTCCGGCACGGAGCTGTTCAAAAGGGACTTGGGGGATGCTGCCCCCAACAAGCAAATGGGTCATTCCGGCGCGAGGCCGGAATGGCCCATTTTCGCAGAGTGTGTACCACTCTGCATTGCTTGCCACTTATGTGGCTATTTTTCTATCCTTGGCACAACCGAGAACTCCTGATAGAATGATAAAGTGGGTCGCCACATTATAAGGAGAGAAAAATACAACAATTTTGCGACCACAGTTGAGCTTTGCTTGTCTTTATAGGTGAAAGGATGTATCGCTATGGATGATAGAAGCATCGTAAACCTGTATTGGGCCCGTAATGAACAGGCCATATCGGAAACTGCGGCAAAATACGGTCACTACTGCCATTCTATCGCTCTGAATGTCTTAGGCGATGAAGGGGCGGCAGAGGAGTGCGTCAACGATACATATCTGGCAGCTTGGAACTCTATGCCGGATGCTCGACCAAACATTCTCTCTGCTTTTCTTGGTGCCATAACCCGAAGGCTTGCAATAAACCAATGGAAGCATAAGCGAACAATCAGGCGGGGCGGCGGACAACTACAGTTAGCTCTAGATGAACTATCGGAATGTATTTCCACCGGCGAAAACATGGATGAACGCATAGAATTTGAGGAGTTGACACAGGCCATACAGAATTTTGTCACTGATCTACCCATGACAGAGATGGTCGTATTCATTCGCAGGTACTGGTTCATGGACCCCATCAAGGATATTTGCCACAGATTCGGGTTTAGCCAAAGCAAGGTAAAGACTATGTTGGCCCGGACTAGGAACAAGCTGGCTCTTTATTTGAAAAGGAGAGGATTTATATGAGCGGACCTGAAATGCTTTTGCGCGCCATAGGAAAGATTGATCCAGCTCTGATTCAAGCAGCAGAAATGATGGGTCGGTCAAAGCATCGTGTGAGCCGCAGATTGACGTCTGTACTTATTGCGGCAGCAATTCTGTTGGCCTTGAGTATTACTGCCTATGCCATAGCTAACTACACGGACTTTTTTGAAAAGGTCTTTGGCGGCCCCGATGCTGGGGCGCAGTCCTACGATTTGCTGGTGGATCACTGGAACGAGGACGGAAGCCGGGACACCATGGAGATCATCACCGAAGGAGAACCGGTGGATCAGGACACAGCCCAGAAAGTGCTGGATGGTAGCGTGTCCGCCCCCCACACCAGCATCACCGTGGGGGACTACACCTGCACGGTGGAGAACGTCACCATGGCGGAAAACGGCATGGGCGTGCTGACCTACTCCGTTGAAAACCCTAACGGTCTGCCAGAGGTTCATGTATTTGACGAGACGGTGAAGAACTTTAATTTCGCTGATGACAGCTCGGAGACCGACGTGGCGGGAGGTGGCCTGAGAGGAATACCCATGTTCAGCGCTCCGGAGAATTGGGACGATCCCATGGTGGATAATATCAGCTTCCTAGTGACAGTCACCGACACAAGGTTGGAGGCCAAGGCATACATCGCTCTGTTCGGGGATATCGGGTGCCCGGAGTCGTTGAATGTGTACTTCTTCCAGGATGAAGGGGAGCAATACCGCCTCACAGTGCCCCTGCCGGAACCGGCGGAGGAAATAGAGTTGACCGGGCCGGACGGCTGGGCAGCCAGCATATCCCCTATGGGGCTGGCAATCATGTCCCCGGAGGAAATCGGGGGCGATTACGAAAGCGGAAATATCACCGTGCACTACACCAACAGCGACGAGTATGTCGTAACATCGTCGGAGCCGTATGTTAAAAACAGCCCTGTCTCCTGCATCAACGAAAGCGGCACAGCCCGCTATGTGTTCAACCGGCTCATCGACCCGGCAGAGGTATCGTCAGTGACGGTTCAAGTGCAAAGCTATATTACCGACGAGCTGAAAGACCTTACCTTTACAAAATAAATCATCCGATATCCGCATTACTGGCTACTGCAAGGAGATATTGCGTTATGAAAAACGGTTTTTTACCCTGCTTGCGGGGAGAGCTATGGAAAGTGTTTCATGCGAGGGCATTTTATATAGCATTGGCGGCTGGGCTTTTGATACAGTTGTACAACGTAGTTTGGAATATCGAATATGTTCAAGGGATATATAACTCCGGCCCCCGCCACGCGGACGGAGATACGAGAAGCCTCTTTATCCTTTGGTTGAGCGCCAACGGTACTCTGGCCTATTTTCTGTTCAGGTGGCTGTTCCCGCTGCTGGCGCTGATTCCCTATGGCTGGTCTTATAGAAGCGAAGCCCAATCAGGCTATTGTAATCAAATGCTAACACGCGTATCAAAAGGAGGTTATTTCACTGCCAAATACATCGGAACCTTTGTTTCCGGCGCGGCAGTCATAGCAATCCCATTAGGCGTGAATTTGCTATTGAATGCTATGATCTGTCCTGCTGCTGTTCCGCCCAGCTATTCTATGGTGATTCCGGTTCATCGGAGAGATATAATGTATCCTTTGTTTTTCAGTCATCCATGGCTGTATTCGATACTCTGGCTGAGTATCTCGGCGCTTTGGGGTGGAATCATGGCAGGGCTTTCTATGTTTCTGTCCCAGTTTATGAAAAGGAACATCTTCATTTTGATACTTCCCTGCATAGCGGTATATCTCTCATCGTATGTGATGGGTTCCTGGGCAATCGACGATAAATTCCTTATTTTCGGATACTTTGTGCGCACTTATGCAATGATGTTCAGCGAAATGGGTGTGTTGACAGCGGTGGGCCTCTTTGGAGGCTTGGCCATCTTTTCTCGCAAGGAGGTAATATGATCAGCCATGATTTCCGGCAGGGTCTACTGAAGCGCTTGCCGTGGCTTTTGCTCCCCCTGGGACTTCTGCTTGCGGTCATACTGATGAGCCGAGGAATTTTTATTCGGATACATTCCGAAACAGGACAGCAGCCGTCGTTGGGGTCCTATCTATATTATATTTTTTCCGGGTGTTTGCCAGCTGATGTGGCAGAAAAGAGCTTTACTCCCGATTTGGTGTGGATGCTGGTTCAAATTGGCTGTCTGGTATTTACGATAGAATATCCAAGCCGGGATCTAGAGAACTCCTACGGTATTCAAATTTTAGTCCGGGGAAGCAGATTCCGGTGGTGGCTGTCCAAATGTCTATGGAATATAGCAAGCGTTTTCTTGTACTATGCGGCGCTATATCTGGCCGCAGCTATTTATTGCCTGTGTACAGGCAAGTCCTGCGCACTCGCTCTAGGCGAGGAAATGATTATGTATTTTCTTGAAAGTATGAGCATGGTACAGCCAGAGTTTTCCGGGACAGAATTGGCGCCAGTCCTCCTATGTATGCCCGTTCTCGCCATGGCAGCGATTTCCCTGTGGCAAATGATGATTTCTGTTTTATGGCATCCGATTTACGGCTTCGCCGCGTCAATCATGGTGCTTGTATGGTCATCCTTCTCTCAGACCTCTCTTGCTATTGGAAACTACGCTATGATGCAGCGATGTGACCTGTTCTATTGCGATGGACTGTCATATACAGAAGGCTTCTGGTTTGTTTTAATTTG
>CANRNF010000123.1 GCA_947631865.1 uncultured Oscillospiraceae bacterium
GAAAGCTGGGACTGGATGGCCTGCGCCGCGAGGCGGCCTTTGTTGTCGTTGTCCAGCCGGAGGACAACGCGGGCGATGTTCGGATGCTCATCCAGGTAGTGCGTAAGGGCCAGGGGGAGGGATTCGTGCCGGGATTCATATATGCCGGCCAGAGATACAAGATGGTCTTGGCGCCAGTCGTGACCGGCCCGCTTTTCCAGCGTGGCATAGGAGAGCAGGTCTATGGCCGATTCAAAAAGGTGGAGCGTGGCGCTCTCTCCCTGGGCCGGGATGTTGAAAGAGTATCGCTTATCGCTGCCCCTGGCCTCTCCAATGAAATCCGTGCCGATGCCCCGGAGGTTGGCATATCGGGGCTTGCCAGCGCTGTCCATCCCTACGAACACGACGTTGTGGCGGGGAGCGCTCTCATAGAGCCGCCCGGTGCGGATGCAGAACACAATTATGTCCGGGTCTATCCCGCGCCGGGTCAGATAGGTCATGGCAGGAGTGGCGCACCGGCTGGCTCTGGGCAGGGAAAGCACCCTATCAGCGGGGCGTTTGGGCGTAGAAAAAGAGGACGGCTGTATAGCCGCCCTCCCCATGATCTGCTCAACTGCCTGCGTGAATGGGATTCCCCGCACCTTTATAAGATAGTCCAGCGCCGACGCGCCGCCTATGCCCTGTGAGAACCAGAACCACTTGCCGTTAGAGATTTTAAGGCTGTCGTGGGTCCGGGTGCAGTAGGTGTCCCGGCTGAACGGCACCAACTCGTCCGGCTCATAGTTCTGAAGATAGGTCAGCAGGTCCATCTTCCGGGCCTGTTCCACCACGTCCGGGGGAATATATGACATACGGCGTCACCTACCTTTCCGGCCCGGCTTTGGCACGGGCGATAACGGTGTTGGCGCGGGCTACAATGGTTTCCCATATCTCGTCCATATGGCTGGATTCCCGCTTTTCCCAATCCTTGAATACATCTGCCAGCGGGCTGGGGGATCTCAAAAGTGCCTTGGCCTGGGCGCTGGTCAAATCGTTGTATTCCAGCGCCAGAAGGATATCTTCCCGCATGGTGTATTCATATGTGTGATCGAGAACCGCCTCCGAGGGCTGGCAGAGCAGCCACTCTCTGTATTTCTCCTGCTCAGCGAACATCTTTTGGTACAACGCTGTGTTCAATTCTTCATTGGTCATGCTCGTTGCCTTTCTAAAAAGAATAATGGTGCTTGTGTTCCAAAATACAGCTCACCCCACCGCGTAACGGTCCGGATAGCTGGTCCAGCAGAAATAGGTGTCGTTGTTCAAATCGTCGTCGTGATAGGTGAAGGCGACGCCGCTGCCCTGGGGAAAGAGGGCCTGGAACACGATGGTCGGGTCATTAAAGACACGCTCACCCTCCAGCAGCCGCAGAGCCAGCCGGACATACCGCTCCGGGGGGATATAGTCCTTCCAGCCGTCCGACCACACCGGCTCATACTGCACGGGGTCCGCCTGATAGAGGACCTCCCGAATGGTATTCGGAAACTCCGGTGAGGCGACCCGGTTGAGGACTACTTCACCGATGGCCATGATGCCCTGATCGTCCCAATTCGGACCGCACTCCCAGGCGATGATCTTTGCAAGCAAATATAAATCATCGTACTTGATTGCCCCGCCCAGGGCATACTGCGCCTCCAGACCGCCATGATTGTCGGCATGGCACACGGCGTTGACCATGACCTCTTTCCAGTCGATAGGCTCCGACGTGGCGGCGGGCTCCGGCGTGGGAAGATCGGCGGCAGGCCGGTCTGGTATGGCAAACGAGGAAGATATAAAAATAGCGGCCATGATGAACATGGCCGCCACTGTTGTAAAGAGTGACTTATATTTCATTTTTCATTCCCTTCGGAATATTTAAGAAACATATCCCGTATAGTCATAGATTCCTTCAATTACATCTGTGCTAGAATTAAGCCCTGGGACGAAACTCCACGTTGAGCGTCATCCCCAGACCGTCCGCCAGACGCTTTAGTGTGCGCAGGGAGGGGTTGGCGGTGCCATTCTCCAGCCTGCTTATATCAGCCTGGGGAATGCCGGTCGCCTCGGATAGCTGCTTTTGGGTCATATCTTTGGCTTCACGTCCTTCGATCAGGGCCTTAATGATTTGACGTTCCGGCTCCATAGCTATCCATTCTGCGCGAAATGCCGGGTCTTTCATCTGCTCATTAAGCGTTTCACGGAAATTTTTACCCATCTGTCAATCCTCCTCTCGCTGCTGGTAGTCTGCGCGGTAGCGTTTTGCCTTGTCTATTTCACGTGGCGGGGTCTTATCGGTCTTTTTCACGAAGCCGTTTGTCAGGATGATCCGTCGGCCTACCATGAAAAAATACAGGACACGGCTGATATCGGAACCCTGCTTGGCGCGTATCTCGAAAATGCCGTCGCCAAGGGATTTTGAGTATGGTTCCCGAAGCTGCGGCCCCATCTCTTCCAAAAATTCAAGGATCATAAATATCCTCGCTCGCATTTTTATGTCCTGGGAGAGTATAAAATCTTCCGCTGGCCGGGTCCCATCTTTTTTCTCATAGTATTCCACAGAAAAGGTCATCCAGTTCCCCACCACCTTCCATGCACATTATATGTGTTATAACACATATTGTCAAGGAAAACCTGTTTGCAGTACACACGGGGCCAGAAACTTGCCATATTTTCGGAAAATACTGTGTAAGCGAATGGACAAACTGTTCCCTGGATAGCGCCGCCCACTGAACTTCCCCGATCTGCTGGAACACCAGATCCAGGTCACGGGGAATGTCCTCGTCATTACTGTACCACACGTTGCGGCCAGCCAATAGGCGTTCCCGCTTTTCTATGTTGATGATCCTATACTTGCCGGCCCATTCATATACATTCTTAAATAGAAAGCGATGGATCTCACATAAGTCCGCAGGAGAGAAATCGTCAAAACCCTTTTATAGAGGATCATCATGCTCTGCCGGGACTGCTCGGCTTCTACGAGGTCCAGCGTTTTCTCATCCCGAATATCCAGTTTGTTCCGTAAAACCGGGGCATCTTCATATAAATACAGATCAGGCACGGCTTCGCACCTGTTCGGCGAGGCGTTTGTGGTGCGCCAGAAGCGCATCCATCGCCTGTTCGTCGGTGAGTTCACCACGCGCCCACTTTGCGGAAAGCTGCTTTGCGTAGTCGGTCACGGGTGCGCCCTCAATCGCATTGATGGCATCGGCGGTCTTGACAGCCGCGATGCGTCTGTTCAGCTGCTGCATTTCTGTCATCAGTATATCACCTCTTATAGACAGTATAGCACGGGAGAAAGAAAGAATAAAGAACTGCTTATGTACGGGGGCAGGCTGGGCCTGTCCCCGTGGGATCATCGCTCATAGTCCCGTGAGCGGGACGGCTGCGGCGAGTCCTCATCAGGGGTCGTGTCAATGAGCGTCTTGTCCTTTTGATCGAGATTCAGTAGAATATTCAGCTCATTGAGCCGTTTGGATTTTTCGGTCAGCTCCTCCTCTTTGGCAAAGGGGGCCTCCAGTTCCGCACGGGCATTATCCAGTTGCCGGTGGGCCTCTTGCAGATCGTCTTTCGCACCAGCCAAATGCTCCGGCAGCTTTTCCAGAACATTGTCCATCCGGGTGAAGTTGCCGAATACGTCGGCACCCAGCGGCAGCTCATGGGATAGCTCGCCCTTCATGGTCAGACGGTACTCTTTTGAGAGGGCGTCATAGTAGATAGAGAGAGTGAAGCCTCGGTACTCGCCGAACTCGCCGGTCTCCTTGCTCATCATGGAAGTGCATTTTGTGATAAGAGCCTTGCCAGCCTCCGCTTTGTCGGTATAGGCGGTACCGTCTATGGTCATGCCCACAAATCCCTCGCTGAGCTTAGGATGGGCCTCGGCGGTCTGGCAGTCTGCGGTGTATCCGGCTATCTTTTCCGTTAGTTCGGCAATAGTGGCGGGGTACTTCCGCAGCACCATGCTCTCCAGAGAATATCGTTGATTCAGATAGGCGGCTTTCAGCATCTGGAGCTTGCTGACCTCCATCTCCAGCTCGCACTTTTCGATGATAAGCGGATTTCCTGTTGCGAGGGCCTTGATTTCTGCGTAAGAAAGGGCGGTCTCGTCAACGTCGTCCGCAACACGAGCGGGACTCTTGCTGGTCATGATCTGGGCAATAAACCGCTGCTTATTCTCCACCAACTGATAGAGGTAGCTGTCAAAGGTCCCCTCGGTGACATAGCGGAAGATCTCTACCTCCGGGTTGGTATTGCCCTGCCGGACGATGCGGCCCAGGCGCTGGGCTAAATCGGAGGGCCGCCAGGGGCAATCGACGTCATGGAGTGCGATAAGCCTATCCTGGCAGTTGGTGCCTGCGCCCATTTTCTGTGTGCTGCCCATAAGAACACGCACGGTTCCGGCCCGGACTTTGGCGAACAGGGCCTGTTTGCGGACATCGGTATCAGCATCGTGAATGAACGCGATCTCGTTCTCCGGGACGCCCTTTTCCATGAGCTTCTGTTTCAGGTCATTATATACGTCAAAGCCGCCGTCTTTCCTGGGCGTGGATAGGTCACAGAAAACGAGCTGGGCGCTACGCTGCTCGCGGGTCTGCTCCCATATCTGGAATACGTTCCGGGCGCATACAGCTACCTTTCCGTTGGGGTCATCCGGGGCGAGGGGCTGCACCAGCCGCATATCCAATGCCAGCTTTCTGCCGTCGTTGGTGATACGGAGCATATTGTCCACGGCGGGGTCAACTTTGCCGGCGCGTATCTTCTCGGCCCGTTCCGCTAGACTTGCGACCATTTCCTGCTGGAGTTCGGACGGAGCGATGACCTCGGTGTGGAAGTTGGCCTTGGGCACGGGAAGTTTGAGCATATCGGCGGTCTGGATATCCGCTGCCATCTTGAAGGTAGCCATTAGCTCCGGGAGGTTGTAGAACTTGGCGAAGCGAGTTTTGGCACGGTAGCCGGAGCCTTCGGGGAACGGTTTGTCAAGAGGTTTTTGCGAGATTGTCTAAATTAACTTTTTGAGCGGTGGAAGTACCACCTAAAA
>CANRNF010000124.1 GCA_947631865.1 uncultured Oscillospiraceae bacterium
CTCGTGAAGAGCGGCCACACCTATGAAAAGGACGGCCAGCTCTGGCTTCGCAACACCGACTTCGGCGCGGACAAGGATGAGTGCATGCGCCGGGCAGACGGCACCTGGACCTACTACGCCGTGGACATCGCCTACCACCGGAACAAGTTCGTGGAGCGGGGCTTCGACAGGGTCATCGACGTGCTGGGCGCGGACCACCACGGCCACACTGTCCGCTTCGGAAAGACCATGGCCTGTCCCGAGCTTGGCCTCAACGGCCGGGTGCTGGACTTCCTCATCATGCAGATGGTGCGCCTGACCAGAAACGGCGAGACCGTGAAGGTCTCCAAGCGCACGGGCAAGGCCCTCACTCTCGCGGACCTGATGGACGAGATCGGCCGGGACCCCTGCCGGTACTTCTTCAACGCCAGCCCCGGCAGCCACCTGGAATTCGACCTGGACCTGGCCGTGCGCCAGGACAGCGAGAACCCGGTCTATTACGTCCAGTACGCCCACGCCCGCATCTGCTCTTTGCTCGCCACCCTGGCCGACGACGGGCTCGCCCCCGCGGCCCATCCGGACGCAGCGCTGCTCTCCTCCCCCCAGGAGCGGGAGCTCATCCGGTCCCTGGCCTCCTTCCCCGGGGAGATATGTTCCGCCGCGGCGGAGCTGGACCCCTCCCGGATCAACCGCTACGCCACGGACCTGGCCTCCCGGTTCCACAAGTTCTACAACGCCTGCCGCATCCGCGGCGAGGAAAAGGACGTGGCCGAGGCGCGGTTGGCCCTGGCCGCCGCCGCCAAACAGGTGCTGGAAAACGCCCTGGGCATCCTGGGCGTCACCGCTCCCGAATCCATGTGAGAAAAAGCCCATTCCTGCCTTTCCGGCGGGAATGGGCTTTAAATCGGTAAAATCTGGAACTTCTTGACAAAAACTGGAATTAACATATAGTGAAAATGTACTAAAATTTACCAATACCCCCCAGTTGCCCTGTTGACAATTTCTGGTGCATATGATACCTTCATCCTCAGGGAAACCAGGGATATAAGGGGGGTTCAATGTGAAGTCGACTGGGATCGTCCGCAAGGTGGATGAGCTGGGCCGTATCGTACTGCCCATCGAGCTTCGCCGGACGCTGGACATCGCGGAACGGGACGCGCTGGAGATCTTCGTGTCCGAGGACACGATCATGCTGAAGAAGTATCAGCCCACCTGCGTGTTCTGCGACAGCGCCAAGAACATCATCACCTACAAGGGCAAGAACGTCTGCACCAGCTGCATCAGCTCGCTGGCCGACAAGGCGTAAAGCTCTTTTGTTCCCAACAGAAAAGTCCGCGCTCCCCTGGCGGAGGAGCGCGGGCTTTTTATTTGCTATGAAAAGGCCGGCAGCAAATGCTGTCGGTCTTTTATGTGTCTTAGAGCGCCGCTTTCGCTTTCTCCACCAGAGCGGTGAAGGCGGCGGGATCGTTGATCGCGGTCTCGGAGAGCATCTTCCGGTTCATGTTGATGCCGGCCAGCTTCAGGCCGTGCATGAAGGTGGAATAGTTCATGCCGTTGAGCTTGCAGGCCGCGCTGATACGGGCGATCCACAGCTGGCGGAAATCGCGCTTGCGCTGCTTGCGGCCCACATAGGCGTAGCGGAGGCTCTTCATGACGGCCTGGTTGGCCATCTTATAATGCCGGGACTTGCTGCCCCAGTAACCCTTGGCCATGCCGAGGATCTTATTTCTTCTCTTGCGCGTCATCATCGCGCCCTTGATACGTGCCATCTTTCGTGTCCTCCTTATTTATACGGGATCATGCGCTTGACGGTGGCGGCGTTGGTGCTGTCGGCGTAGGCGCCCTTGCGCAGGCCGCGCTTACGCTTGGTGGTCTTGCCGTGGCCGTTGAGCAGATGGCTCTTGAAGGCGTGGGCACGCTTGACCTTGCCGTTCTTGGTCAGGGAGAAGCGCTTTTTGGAAGCGCTGTGGGTCTTCAGTTTCGGCATATCAGTTCGTCTCCTTTGCTTTTTCTTGCTTGGGCTGTTTCTTTTGCGGGGTCTGGGCCTTCGGCGAGAGGAACTCCGTCATGAGACGGCCCTCCAGCTTCGCGCCCTTGTCTACTTTTGCAATGTCCGCGCACTCCGCGGCAAACCGCTCCAAAAGCTGCTTGCCCAGATCGGTGTGCGCCATCTCGCGGCCGCGGAACCGCACCGTTACCTTCAGGCGGTCTCCCTCGGCCAGGAACTTCTGGCCGTTGCGAAGCTTCACAAGGAAGTCGTTGTCGCCGATGGAGGGCGACATACGGATCTCCTTCACCTCGATGACGTGCTGGTTCTTCTTCGCCTCTTTCTCGCGCTTTGCCTGCTCGAAGCGGTACTTGCCGTAGTCCATGATCTTGCACACCGGGGGCTTCGCCGCCGGCGAGATCATCACCAGGTCAAGCTCGCGCTCCTGGGCGATCGCAAAGGCCTCCTCAGAGGACATGATCCCCAGCTGCTCGCCATCGTCACCGATCAGGCGTACCTGCGGTTCGTGGATATCCTCGTTGAGAGGATGAGTCATGTTCGCTATTGCCAGAGCACCTCCCTCAAAATGCATAACAAAAGCGCGGATACAGGACGTATCCGCGCATAACACATATCTCCCGGAGGGAAAACGGTCTGCGGCCGCGGCGCGCTCCGAAGGCGGCCGGGCGAGGACGGATACCACTGCGTCCTGCTTTGTGCCTGAATAATATAACAGTTTATCCCCCGTTTGTCAAGGAAATATTTCTTGTCTCAGTACTCCGTGGGCTCAGCCGGCTTCTCCTCTTCCGCCGGGGCCTCCTGCTCCGGGGCGGGGGCGGGCTCCGCGGCGGCCGGGCCCTCCTTCTCCATCTGGATGGCCAGCTTCACGATCCGGCTGGTGCCCAGACGGTCGGCGCCCAGGTTTATCATATCCTCCGCGTCCTTCAAGGTGGCGATGCCGCCGGCGGCCTTCACCTTCACGTGGGGGCCGCAGTGCTCCCGCAGAAGCTGCACGTCCTCCCGGGTGGCTCCGCCGGTGGAGAAGCCGGTGGATGTCTTGATATAGTCCGCGCCGGAGGCGGAGACGATCTCGCAGAGCTTGATCTTCTCCTCCCGGGTCAGCAGGCAGGTCTCGATGATGACCTTCAGGATGTGGCCCGCGGTGGCGTCCCGGACGGCTAGGATGTCCCGCATCACGTCGTCCCAGCAGCCGTCCTTCACCATGCCCAGATTCACCACCATGTCGATCTCCGCCGCGCCGTTGGCGATGGCATCCCGGGCCTCGGCGGCCTTGATGGCGGTTGTCATGTAGCCGTTGGGGAAGCCGATGACGGTGCAGATGGGCAGGCGGCCGCCCACGTAGCGCTTGGCCCCGGCCACATGGCTGGGCGGGATGCAGACGCTGGCGCAGCCGTAGCGGATGCCCTCGTCGCACAGGTCGCGGATCTGCTGCATGGTGCACTCGGGCTTCAAAAGCGTGTGGTCGCAGCGGCACAGTATCTCTCTCAGTTCCATCGTTATCCTCCTCAAGCGGGGTCCATGCCCCGCGTATTTTGCTTTCATATCCCCGCCGGCCGGCTCATAAACTGGTGTATCAACGCTTGTGAGGTGCCGTCCATGGACGAGGTATTCGCCACCAACCGGGCGGAGCTGTGCGGCACGGCGGCCGCCCTCCCCCGCTATTCCCACGAGAGCCGGGGCATCCGGTTCTATATCTTCCCCCTCAGGACCTGCCGGCTCAGCGGCACGGCCGATACGGTGAACATCGTACTGCCGGAGGCCATGGTGCCGGACTATGACCTCACCCAGGCCGGGCCGGTGCGTATCATGGGGGAGCTGCGCTCCTACAACAACAAAAGCGGCGTGGGCAGCCGGCTGGTGCTCACGGTCCTGGCCCGGGAGCTGGAGCCCGGGGGCGCCGACGAGAACCGCATCTGCCTCACCGGCACGGTGTGCAAGCCCCCTACCCTCCGGGTCACGCCCATGGGCCGGGAGATATGCGATGTGATCCTGGCGGTGGCCCGGCGCTACCGGCGCAGCGACTATATCCCCGTCATCGCCTGGGGCCAGCAGGCCCGCCAGACAGCCGAGGCGGCCGTGGGCACCCAGCTGGCCGTCCGCGGCCGGCTCCAGAGCCGGGAATACACCAAGGTCATCGACGGGGAGAGCTTTCAGCGACTGGCCTTCGAGGTGTCCGCCGCGGACATATTTCCCCTGTAGACCCGCCGCGGCAAGTATTTTCATTTTATTATATCAAAAGCGTATTGTCAATTATTGAAAAAATCCCCCGGATGGTTTATGATATGGCTAGGCATATATAACAAAACGACCATCAGGGGGAAGCTCTATGAGCGTACTGAACGACTGTACATACCGTGCCCAGGACTACCTGGGCTGCCACAAGGCGGGAAAAAACTATGTCTTTCGCGTATGGGCGCCCAATGCCCAGGCCGTATCCGTCGTAGGAGACTTCAACTACTGGGACGCCTCCGCCGCGCCTATGGAAAAGGACTGGGAGGGCTTCTGGACGGCGGAGCTGTCCGGCGTGGAGAAGGGCCAGGTGTACAAATACGCCGTGGTGGGCCCCGACGGCCGGCAGGTACTGAAGGCCGACCCCTTCGCCTTCCACGCCGAGACCGGTCCGGCCACCGCCTCCAAGGTCTGGGACCTGGGGGGCTACAAGTGGGGCGACAAAGCCTGGATGAAGGCCCGGCCCAAGACGGACCTTCGCCGCGCGCCCATGAACATCTACGAGATGCATCTGGGCTCCTGGCGGCTGGGCGAGGGAGAGGTATTCCCCAACTATAAAAACATCGCGCCCATCCTGGCGGACTACTGTCAGAAGATGGGCTATACCCATGTGGAGCTGCTGCCCATCACCGAGTTCCCCTTCGTGGGCAGCTGGGGCTATCAGGTGACGGGCTACTTCGCCCCCACCAGCCGCTACGGCACGCCCCAGGACTTCATGGCCTTCGTGGACATCCTCCACCAGGCGGGCATCGG
>CANRNF010000125.1 GCA_947631865.1 uncultured Oscillospiraceae bacterium
AACGCCCTGAGCAGCATCCTGCCGGGAATGTTCCAGCGGATCAACGACTACACCGAACTGCTGTTGCCGGACTATCTGCTCCGGGAGGGCAGCGTGATCGAGCAGATGGTCATTTCGATCCCGGAAGAGGATTGGACCGATCAGGTGCAGATCATCGGCTGGCTGTACCAGTACTATATCAGCGAGAAGAAGGACAAAGTTTTTGCGGACTTGAAGAAGAACATCAAGATAAGCAAAGAAAATATCCCGGCAGCTACCCAGCTTTTCACACCGGACTGGATCGTCCATTACATGGTGGAAAACAGCCTGGGCCGTCTATGGCTGGAGGGCCATCCCAACGACGATTTGAAAGCCCAGTGGCAGTACTACCTGGACGAGGCGGAGCAGGAGCCTGACGTGCAGGCCCAGCTGGCGGAGCTTCGGAAGGAGTACGCCGCCATAAAGCCGGAGGACATCCGCGTCATCGACCCTTGTATGGGTTCCGGCCACATCCTCTGCGTCCTCTTTGATGTGCTTGTCCAAATCTACGAGGACTATGGCTACACGGCGCGGGAAGCGGCGGTCAAGATCATGGAGAATAACCTCTATGGTCTGGACATCGATGACCGGGCCGCCCAATTGGCCTATTTCTCCGTGATGATGAAGGCCAGAAAGTATGACCGTCTTTTCTTCCGCCACCCCGTGCAGCCCCATGTGTATGCCATTGTGGAGAGTGGACATACAGGTCATGACGGGGAACAGAGATACAACTTCAGCTCTGAGACGCTTAAGTTCTTTGTTAACAAATCCCCAGAGCGGGAGGCTGCAATAAATGCTGTCATAGAGGTGCTGTATAACGCCAAAGAGTACGGCTCTCTGCTGCAGCTCCCACCGATTGATTTTAAGATTCTGAACGACCGCTTTGATGATTGCCAATCACTTGTCACGGGAGAACCCGGGGCGGAGGATAGAGATGTCCTTTGCGGCGGACTCTATTATGTATTTGGTGCAAATAGCGTGCTCCAGGAACTGCTACCTCTTGCCCAAGTGGCAGAAGTGCTGTCTCAAAAATACGACGTAGTGGTGACCAACCCGCCGTATATGGTGGTGAGTAACGCAGATTCCGCTGTACAGAAGTATGTCAAGGACAATTATCCTGACGCTAAGGCGGACCTGTTTGCTGTTTTTATTGAGCAATGTGGGCGGCTGACAAAAGCGAATTGCTATCAGGCCATGATTACTCAGCACGCTTGGATGTTTCTATCTAGCTTTGAGAAGTTGCGGATGAAGCTCCAAGCTGCGGATACTGTGAATATGGCTCATTTGGGAGCGCGTGCTTTTGAGGAAATCGGCGGCGAGGTGGTGCAGACCACCAGCTTTGTGTTGCGCCGGAGCCATGTGAAGGACTATGCTGGGACCTATTGCCGCCTGGTAGAGCCAACTACACAGCAAGGCAAAGAAGATATGTTTCTGATGGGAGAGCATCAATATATAGCAAGGCAAGTAAACTTTTTGAAAATCCCCGGTAATCCGATAGCGTATTGGGCGAGCGATAATGCACTCAGTAAATTTGGTGGACCTTCTGCTGCAGATTTCTACACTTCTCGCGTGGGTCTTATGACGACTGATAATGAGAGATTCTTGCGTTATTTTTGGGAAGTTGATTTTAATAGAATCTGTTATTCGGCAATTGATCGGAGTTCTTGTGCCGAATCAGGTATGAAATGGTTCCCACATAACAAAGGAGGCGCTTATAGGAAGTGGTACGGAAACCGTGATTATGTTGTTGACTGGGAGAATAACGGTGAAAGAATTAAGGAGGCCGCGATTCAAAAATACCCGTATCTTAATGGTAACCCAAGTTTTGTTGTCCATGATGATGGCTTCTATTTTAGAGAGAATATTTCTTGGTCTGAAATTGCGATGGCAAATACCACGTTTCGGTATTTTGACACCGGGTTTACTTTTAATGTAAAAGGTATGAGTGCATTTATAAAGGGACAATATTCACTATATGACTTGATTGCGTTAGCTAATTCTTGCGTATTTACATATTATGCGCGTATTGTTAATCCATCAATCAGTTTTGGTGTTAATAGCTTTAGTAGTATTCCATTTATTTACGGCGGGCAAAAAGCATCTGAGTTGGCAAAGAGCAACATAAGCATATCTCGTGCTGATTGGGATTCCTTTGAGACATCCTGGGACTTCCAGCAGCACCCGCTGGTAAGGTTAGCGCCTTTCTCGACAGAGGAAATGCGAAAAGATGTATTGCATAACGCTAGTATTGTACACATTAATCGTGTGCAGGATGCGTTTGAGTCGTGGTCAAGTGAGTGTTTACTTCGTTTTTGTAAACTAAAAGCCAACGAGGAGGAACTGAATCGCATCTTCATCGACATCTATGGCCTGAAGGACGAGCTGACACCGGAGGTGGAGGACAAGGACGTGACCGTCCGGCTGGCGGACCTGGGCCGGGATGTCCGCTCCCTCATCTCCTACGCCGTGGGCTGCATGTTCGGGCGCTATTCCCTGGACAAGCCCGGACTTGTCTATGCCGGCGGCGATTGGGGCGATGTATATCGAACAGACCGTTTAATAGATGAGAATGGCAACGCCATTACATTTGGTGGATTCTTCCTTGCGGTCGGAAAAGAATACACCTATGTGAAGGACAAAGGCCAGTGGAAGGAACTCACATTTTGCCCCGATGCCGACAACATCATCCCCATCTGTGACGACGACTACTTTGAGGATGACATCGTGGGCCGGTTTATCCAGTGGCTGGAGATTGCCTACGGAAAGGAATCGCTGGAAGACAATCTCGAATTTATCGCCGGTGCCCTGGGCGGCAAAGGGACGCCCAGGGAGGTAATCCGCAGTTACTTCCTGAACGACTTTTACGCCGATCATCTGAAGATCTACCAGAAGCGGCCCATCTACTGGCTCTTTGACAGCGGCAAGAAGAATGGCTTCAAGTGCCTGATTTATATGCACCGCTATCAGCCGGACACCATCGCCCGCATCCGCACGGATTACGTCCATGAACAGCAATCCCGTTACCGCACGGCCATTACGGACCTGGAGCGGCGCATCAACGATGCCTCACCCTCTGAGCGCGTGAAGCTGACCAAGCAGTTCCAGAAACTGCAGGATCAGGCTGAGGAAGTGCGCACCTACGAGGAGAAGATCCACCACCTGGCTGACCAGATGATCAAGATCGACCTGGACGACGGCGTAAAGCACAACTACGCCCTTTTCCAGGACGTGCTGGCAAAGATAAAGTGAGGCGAGGGCGATGACTGTCAGGGATGTTGTGACTATGATAAACCCACAGAATATACCGATTCACTTTCATGACGATATAACCCGGCAACAGTTGTTTAGTACAAGGGTATATACCGCTGATGAACTTCGCCAATTTCGGAAATCTGTTGGAGACGATCACCCGCTTGGTGTTTACTTGCCAAATTTTACTGTAAATGAGACATATGACCATTTGATGTCACAAAACATGTCAAATATTAAGGCTATTGAGAATCTTCTTCAAACATCGTTCCTATTAGATGCGAATCAAGACATAAAATATCTCACTATCCTTTTCATGGTGTTGCATGAAATAGGACATTGGGAGCATTTCGTGCAATCAGGTCTTTCTGGGGCGGATTATTGGAAAGCGTATGTACTACCAGAGGAGACCTTATATAAATCCAATTACCTTGATAAAGTTTTACACCCGGATAATTTGGCAGAGATTGAAGAGAGATATGCTTATGCTTATAGGCGTCTTCCCATGGAAGCAGAGGCAGATAACTACGCATTGGCGAAAATAATTCAGTTTATGTAATGTGAACGCACTGCGTTCGCAATCACGAAAGCATGAAGGAAGCCTTGATGATGGCGAATAATACATCCGCCCCCCTATCATGATATCTATTGGCAATCAGGGGGAGGGCATACAGTAAAACGATACTCGTTTCTCTCTGTGCCGGCGGAGATAAGGTGAGGTAATGCGTTATGGGAAGGTATGAAGAACTGAATGATGCGCTCACCAGTGCCAAAAATGAGCATGACATCGGCGAATATCTCAAACAAAACCTAGATCTGGTCAAGGTGCTCAATGAACATTCCTGGAACTGTGTGATCCCGAAGGCAGAATTTCCTATTGGGACAAAGTATCGGACTGATTTTATCATTTTGAGTGCATGTTCCGGATACTGGAATTGCGTTTTGATCGAGATGCAGAGCCCGCATGATCAAATTTTTAATAAAAAGGGTGAAGTATCTCCGGCACTTAAGGAAGCACAGCGGCAGAGCCAGGACTGGAAGATGTATATTCAGACCAATGAACCAGCATTTCGGGAACAATTAGCAACTCTGGCCGTCGGTGAGCCTGCCCATTGCAGTAGGGCAGATATCCATGGGTTGGCATCGACGGAACTCAGAGACCCCAAAACTGTTGTGGAATACACATACAAGATCCTTATTGGCAGGAGAGCCTATCTGGATGAAGACAATAACCGTAGAAGGTCTGTCTTTTGTGGCGCCGAGATCGTGACCTTTGACAGACTCCTCGATTACGCAAAACGTCTTGATGAGGCTGACCGGCAGAGGGAAAATGACGCAAAAGCGAACGCACCGCGTTCGTGATCATGAAAGCATGAAGGAGGCCCTGACCATGGCTGATAATACACCCGCCCCCTATCAGGATATCTATTCAGAAATCAATGAGACACTGCTGTCATCCCGCGGGCAGGCATAGCCGGCACCTCGGGAGGCAAGGGGGCTCCTGGGAAGGAGCTCTGAATTATGTCCAGAACGACTTCTATGCCGACCATCTGGAAATCTACCAGAAGTTGCCCATCTCCAGGTCCTTCGACAGCAGCAAGAAGAATGACTTCAAGTGCCTGATCTACATGCACTACTATCAGCCGGACACCATCGCCCGCATCCGCACGGACTACGTTCATGAACAGCGAT
>CANRNF010000126.1 GCA_947631865.1 uncultured Oscillospiraceae bacterium
TGCTTTGTTTTCTCCATCTGCTTGATGGTGTAGCGGGGAGTGCCATCTGCCTCCCGTGCCTCTTTTATCGCGTCTGTAACCTCTTGGATCTGCTTCATAAGGAGAAAACGCTGACGCGGCACGGACATGGGTATCTTCTCAAGTTGGCTGTGACCGATGATGACGGCATCGTAGTCGCCGGTGGCGATCCGTGCGCATATCTTCTTCCGGTTGGCCGTTTCAAAATCCTTCTTCGTGACCACCAGCAGATTGGCGGCAGGGTAGAGCTGCAGGAACTCGGACGCCCACTGGCCGGTGATGTGGTTCGGCACGACAAACAGCGATTTCGTACACAGGCCGAGCCGCTTCATCTCCATGGCAGCGGCGGCCATCTCATAGGTCTTGCCCGCGCCGACCTCGTGGGCCAGCAGGGTGTTTCCGCCGTAGATGACGTGGGCGATGGCATTGACCTGATGGGGCCGGAGTGTGATCTCCGGGTTCATGCCGGGGAACTGGAGATGGGAGCCATCGTACTCGCGGGGCCGGACAGCATTAAAAGTCTCGTTGTAGACGTGGCACAGCCTCTCACGGCGGTCGATGTCCCGCCAGACCCATTCCTGGAACTTTTGCTTGATAAGCTCTTGCCGGTCCTGGGCGATGGCCGTTTCCTTGGCGTTGAAGATGGGCTTTTTCTTGCCTGTATAGGGGTCCTCCACATAATCGAATACACGCACATCCTTCTGATTGAGCGTCTGCTCAAAGATGCGATAGCCGTTCACCCGGTCTGTGCCGTAGGTGGTGCGGATCTTGATGTTGACCCGGTCGTAGGTCTTGTTGGAGATGTTCCACTCGCCGCTATACTTGGAATGGGTGATCTTGATTTTTTGCCGTGCATAGTAGGATGTCCCAAAGAGCTCGTACATGAAATCTTCGTAGTCAGAAATGGGCACCCAACTCGCACCGATGCGGACGCCTATCTCCCCGGCGGACAGGTCCTGGGGCTGCACCGCCTCCAGCGCGGCCACGTTCCGGTCCAGCCTGCTTTTTTCTTCGGCTGGTAACGCCTCCCGCATGGCCCTGGCCATGCGGAGCTTCTTCCGCACGTTGCCCGACAGATACTCATCTGCGGGCACCAGGGGGTAGCGGCTCATGTCTTTTTGGGCTTCAGCAATATCCTTGGGGTCCTCGGCGCAGTTCACATCCCGAAAGATGACCCCCGTCAGTTCTTCCTCCATCGCCTCCGGCGTCATGCCGGACAGCTCAGACATATAGGCCATATCCACGCGAGCCTTCTCGGTGATGGACACAGCCAGTGCCTCCGCCGCGGTATCCACATGGGTAACTGGCTCGTGGGGCCGGATGGTCCGTTTGGTGAACATATCGGCCTTGCGCTCAAAGTTGTTCTCCTTGTCGTACACTTCAAGGGAACACAGCAGGTAGTAGCTGGAATCGTCCTCAAAAGCCAGGCGATTGCCGCGGGCGTTGAGCCGGTCGTACTTCCGCACGAAATCGTCATAGAGCCGGTTGAGCCTCTGCTGCTGCGCGGCGATCTCGCTGTCCGGGTAGTTCTCGGTCTGCATCTCAATGAGCCGGCGCACACAGTCCCGGAGGGCTATCATGCCCCGGATGCGGTTCTCTGCCGTGGCGGAGGTCCTGACCGGGCGCATGACGGAGTTCTCACGGTAGTAGATCGTGCCGTCCACGATGGTGAAGCTGAAATTGCGAACATCAGGGTCGGCGGGGATGGATTCGTCCTGTTCCTCGTCCAAATCGTCCTGCTCGTAGGCGGTGATCTCCGCATGGAGGTTGGCGATAGCCTCGGCCAGCAACTCGGACAGGTCTGCGTCCTCATACGCTTTGCAGGCGCTGGCCATGCCAAAGCGAGTGGACTCCATGACCATGTTGCCCAGCACCATCTCCGGGTGCTGGACGAAATAGCTGTTCATGTGGATGCCGTCTTCGGTGGTATCCAGATGCACCCAATCCGGCTCAATGTCGGTGAGGCGGTCCCGTTTTTGTAAAAAGATGATGTCGCTGGTGACTTCCGTTCCGGCGTTGCGCTTGAAAGCGTTGTCCGGCAGCCGGATGGCCCCGATAAGGTCAGCGCGCTGGGCCAGGTATCTACGGACGGAGCCGTTCTCCTTGTCCATGGTGCCCTTGCTGGATATGAACGCGATGACGCCGCCAGGCCGCACCTTGTCCAGCGCCTTGCCGAAGAAGTAGTCGTGAATGAGCCAGTGGTGCTTGTCGTACCGCCTGTCCGCCACGCGCAGGTCGCCAAAGGGCACGTTGCCGATGGCCACGTCAAAGAAGCTGTCCGGCATCTGCACCTTCTCAAAGCCGTTGACGGATATACTGCTCAACTGATAGAGCTGCTGGGCTATGCGGCCCGATATGCTGTCGATCTCCACACCGTAGGCATGGCTGCCAGCCATATCCTCCGGGATCATGCCGATGAAGTTACCGACGCCGCAGGCGGGTTCCAGGATGTTGCCGCTCTGAAAGCCCATCTGGGCCAGCGCATTATACATGGCCTCTATAATGACCGGGGACGTATAAAAAGCGGTCAGGGAACTGGCCCTGGCCGCTGCGTATTCGTCCTCATCAAGTAGGCTTTTCAGTTCCTGGTACTTACTGTGTCGCTCGTCGAAGCAATCCGCGAGGCCGCCCCATCCCACATACCGGGACAAAATCTCCTGTTCCTCCGGGGTGGCGAGGCGTTCCTCGGCCTCGATGCGCTTCAAGGTGCGGATGGCCTTGACATTGGCGGCAAACTTCTCGCCGGGGGTGCCATAGCCCAGCTCAGGGTCGGTGATGCGGAAGTTGTGGCGCTGGCCGGCAGGTATCTCCGGGCGAAGGGTCGTGAACGTGACGCGCTCCCGCCTGGGCGGGGGCGCGGGGATGGCCTCGGTCTTGTCCTCCGCCGTGACTTCTGGCTTGTCTGGTTCCCACACCCGGGGCGGCGTGGAGAACACCGGCGTGTCCTGCGTGACGGTTGCTCTGGCATCGGACGTGGCAGCCAACTTATAGATCCTCTGCCGTACCTCGTCTGGCATATCCGTGTCATAGATGGTCACGGAGCGGTCCGGTTCGATGTGGGCCACGGTCTGATAGTCCCCATGCACCGTCTGCAGGCGGTTCCAGACGGTGATACCGTTGCCCATGTGACCGAACCCCAGGTCATAGGCTGGGGCGGGTTTCCCGCCCTCCGTTTCTTTTTCGGCTGGTAGCCCCGGCCCGCTGGCCGGGGCCTCGATCTCCGCTTCCTCCTCTGGCAAAGGCACGGCCATGAGTTCAGTAAAATCAAGGCGGTACAGTTCGCCGTCTATGAGTTCCTGGAGAGAGCCATACACCCGCTGGTGTACCAGTTTATCGTCCACATAGAAGTCCAGGGACCAGTCAATAAGGTTGACGCTGACCTGTATTCTGTGTGCCTCGTCCTCCGATGTGGTGTAGGCCACAACCACATTGGATAGGTCAGAGAAGTCACCGTCGCTTTGAAATTCCTCCTGGCAGTATTCGTTGATGAGCTTCTTGGCCAACTCCATCGTCGGAGACAATTCATCCTCCATCTGATGCAGGGATTCAATGGTAAGTTCTATCTCCGCGTATATCTCCTCTTGGGGATCAGCCTCATTCAAATACGAATCAAAGACGAGAATGATCTGTTCCAGGCCCTCCAGTGTCCGCAGGGCCTGTCGTGTCTTTGCCATGGCATCATCGTAGCTGTCAACGCCTAACGATTTCAGATAGCCAGGACCTTCAAACTCCCCATAGATGTTCAGTATTCTGCGGGCTAGCACCGTATGGTATTCTTCCGCATGGGAAGAAGATTTCGATTCTTGAGCCGGTTCTGATATGCCAACGTCATGCTTCACCATTTGGATAAAGGGATCGGCGTTGAGAGCATCAGGGTCCACGACCTTTCCATCCACGATCCCAGATTTGACGAGCTGTGCCCGCACTTGCGCGGGGTCTATATCAGCAAACTCATCCTCAGTCTGCGCTTTGCCCTGTTCGTCCTGCTCTGACAGTTCTGACAGCACTTCCAGCGTGATCTCCAGGTCGCCGTAGATTTCCTCATTCGGATCGGCGTGGTCAAGGAAAGCGCGGAGCTGCGCCCCTATCATGTCTCGCTGGGCAGCGTCATGAAGCCATTGCTCCAGCGATTCCAGGGCGGCGGCCTCGTCAGGCTGATTCAGTGTTTCCAGATAAGTTGAGCCATCAAAAGCCTGGAAAAACCGTAAAATGTCTTTAGCTAACTCCGGGTAAGGGTTTGACTCTTCCCGTGTCGTGACCATCGTGCCCCGAACCATGACCGGTTGCTTTTGTTCCCCAAACAGGGAGAATGTGCCCTCGCGGTAGGCAGTTAGGTTGTTGAATGCCTCCTCCCGCAAGTCATGAGCACGGTCATCCTCGGACGTGCTTACCCACAGCCGGAGCATCATCTGATATATCTGCTCCACGCCGTCCGGGTCTTGCAGCTGCTCCCCTATGAGTTTGTAAGCGTCAAAGTAGTCCGTGCCATCTGGGAAAGGCCGTTGATAAACGGCGGGGGCATTGGCAAAAAAGCCATAAACCTGTCGTGCAAGTCTTTCCCGCTCATAGTCGGGCATTGCGGCGCGGTCAGCATCATCCAGGAATGTCCCGGCATCTATCATGGCGGTGATGCGCTTCTCTATCTTCGGCCATGTCAGATCAACTTGAGCATAGGGGAAACCTATAATGCCATGGCTGAAAGAAAGACCCTTGCTGTTCCAGGTGGCGTTGTCGTTGTCGCCATGATAGCCGCTGTACTCGCCA
>CANRNF010000127.1 GCA_947631865.1 uncultured Oscillospiraceae bacterium
GACCACGCGGCCATTATCCTACCCTAAAGTTCATATCTGCCGTCCCGGCTGGCTTTCGCCAGTCTTTTTGTCGTGCCTTTTCCTCGGCTCTACTTTTTCTTCATTTGGGGCTTGACTTTTTATTCGCAGGCTCCATAGGGACAGTTCCTCTTGTCGCATGCTAAGCAATTAAATTTATCAAAAACAAGTTGTTTCAACTGCTCCTGCGTCGGTATATATTCGAATTCGCCGCCGGACACATTCTCCACGGCCTCGTCGTTCAGTTTCTTTTCGTCGTTCATGATCATCACCTCCGCTGCCTGAGGTCGAAATACGGGCAGCAGAACCAGGAGTAGTTGCCGTCCAGCGCCTCGTATGCCGCCGCCATATCGTCATGAAAGGGACAGTTCTTGCCAGATTTCGTGCAGTTTACGCAATTATTATTCCGAAAGATCAGGCTAAATCTGTAGAAATCCTCCGTCCCGCCGGCGACGCCCTCCACGGTCTCGTCGGGCAGTTTCTTTTCGTCGTTCATGATGTTCCTCCTCCATAAAATATCATGGTTGCATACTAGCGGAAGGCCGGGCAGCCGTCAATATCTGTGTCCCGAATCGACAAAATCACGACTCGAATTGCACCAACTGCTGCTTTGCAAGCGGTTTTGGGCGCAGAAGACCCCGGTCCGCGGCGCTCGTACACGCCGCCGGACCGGGGTCTTTTATATGCTTTTACGCCTGATTTGTCTTCCGCCCCAGGGTGAGGGAGTCGGCGATCATGGCGATGAATTCCGAATTGGTGGGCTTGCCCTTGATGTTGGAAACGGTGTACCCGAAGAACTTCTGCAATGTCTCCAGGTCGCCCCGGTCCCAGGCCACCTCGATGGCGTGGCGGATGGCCCGCTCCACCCGGCTGGGGGTGGTGGCGAACTTCTTCGCCACGGCGGGGTAGAGGACTTTCGTCACGGCGTTGATCACGTCCATGTCGTTCACCGTGAGGATGATGGCCTCCCGCAGGTACTGGTAGCCCTTGATGTGGGCGGGGACGCCGATCTCATGGATGATCTCGGTGACCACGGCCTCCAGGCTGGGTTCCTTGGGCAGGGGCGCCATGGCCACGCCCTGGCTGGCGGGCTGCCCGGTCCGCCGCCGGACGGCCGCCACCTGGCGGATGTGGGTGAGCAGGGCCGGCACGTCGCAGGGCTTGGGGATGAAGTAGTGAGCGCCCAGCTCCGAGCAGCTTCTCACCACCTTGTCATTGAAAAAGCCGGACAGGACGATGGCCGCCGGGGCATCCTCCCTGTCCTGCAGGGCCGCCAGAAGACCCATGCCGTCCAGGTGGGTCAGCGTCAGGTCCGTGATGAGCACGTCCGGCTTCAGATCACCGATCATCGCCAGCGCCTCCTGCCCGTCCCCCGCGGCGCCCGCCGTCTGCAGGTCCTCCTCGGCATCGATCAACTCCGAGAGCATGCGCCGAAAGTCCTCGCTGGGGTCGGCAATGAGAACGCGCGTCTTGGTTTCCATTGTTTTTACCTCCCTTTTTGAGTTTAAGCTCGCTTTTCTCTCTCTCTGCGCGGCTGGGTGTACCAGCTTTTACAATTTACCATAACACAACTCCATTTGCAACAGAAAAGACGTAAAACAGGACTATTTTTTGTTGACATAATTTGACATCATTCAACATTTTTCGACTTTGTGGTATGGAATAGGCCTGATAAAAAAGCCTCCCCTGTGTAAGGGGAGGTGGGCGGCGATAGCCGCTCGGAGGGGTTGTAAACGACAATCCCCCCGACCCGGCCGGAGGCCGGGCCACCCCCCCTTTGACAAGGGGGGCTTTAGGGGTGTTTGTTTTGTTCGGGCCAGCCCCCTTTGACAAGGGGGTCTTTGGGGTAGGGGGGCTGGATATGTCAGTCGCTATTCTGTTTCCGGCGGCGGACGCGGCTCAGGTGGCGCTCAAAGTGGCCCTCGTCCAGAAACGCCGCCAGGGCGTACTGCTCCAGCACCGGCACGGAGCAGGAGTACATCCCCACCCGCTCCCGGTAGAGGGGCAGCAGCGCCGGGGGCAGGATCATATACCCCATGCGCATGGAGGGGGCCAGGCTCCGGGAGAAGGTGTTCAGGTAGATGACCGCGTCCCCCTTGTCCATGGAGTACAGGCTCTCCAGGGGCTTTCCCGGCATGAAGAACTCGCTGTCGAAATCGTCCTCTACGATGTACCGGCCCGGCCGGGCCCCGGCCCACTGGAGGTACTCGTACCGCTTGGGGGCGGGGGCGGTGACGCCGGTGGGCCAGCTGTGGAAGGGCGTCACGTGCAGCACGTCCGCCTCCGCCTTGGCCAAAGCCCCGCTCTCGATGCCCGCGGGGCCCAGCTTCAGCTTTTCCACCCTCGCCCCGGCGCCCCGGTAGACCGCCTCGATCTGGCCGTAGGAGGGATCCTCGATGGCGTAGATGCGATCAGGCCCCAGCATGCGCGCCACGTACTCGTAAAGCTGCTCCGAGCCGGAGCCCACCACGATCTGCTCCGGCTGGGCGTGCATGCCCCGGTAGCGCAGCAGATACCGGGCGATGGCGTTTCGCAGCACAGCGCAGCCCTCGTTGGGGGACCGGTCCGCCAGCCGCTGGCCCTGCTCGGATATGACCTTCCGCAGCGTTTTGGACCACAGGGAGTAGGGGAAATCCTCCCGCCCGGGGCCGGGCGCCTCCTCCGGCAGCAGCCGCAGGGGCTCCGCGCTGTCGGGAGCCGCGGGGGCCGTGAGCCCCACGGCCAGCACATAATAGCCGCTTCGCTCCCGGGCCGTGATATAGCCCTCGTCCGCCAGGGCCCGGTAGGCCCCGTCCACCGTCACGGTGCTGACGCCCAGATGCTCCGCCAAGGCCCGCCGGGAGGGCAGTTTCTCCCCGGGGGCGAGAGCGCCGGCGGCGATGTCGTCCCGGATGGCCCGGTACAGGGCGTAGTACTTGGGCCCCGGGCCGGTGAGGTCGTATGTGAGCATGGCGCGCCTCCACTGGTTTTTGCCCAGTTTACCACGTTTCCGGGGAAATATCCACCTTTCGCCCGACGTGTTCAGTCGTCTGTACCCCGGGCCTGGTTGGCCCCGAAGATGTAGCCCAGGACCGTGACGGTCACCAGCTTGAAGACCTCGAAGGCGTTGGACACCAGCTCGCTGCGCAGGGTGAAGAACACGTCCAGCAGCACCAGCGCCATCATCCCGCCCATGGCGGTGAACAGCACCGCCATGCCCGACTCCAGCCGGAGCCGGCCCATGGTCCGGCGGCACCGGGCCGCCTCCGCCAAAGTCTGCCCGTCCTGGTTGACGGCCGTTTTCGCCGCCTGCTCCTCCTCGTTCATAGCTCCGCCTCCTCGCTCCATCCTATGCGCCGCGCCATTGACGGGTCCGGGCGATGATGCTATACTTGTCCACACCCAAAGGGAAGGGAGGCGCGGGATATGGCGCGTCAGCTGGAGCCCTGCCAGGCCATCGAGCGGAGCATCATCACCAAGTTCAGAAAGACCCTCTGGCGTCCCTTCGTGGAGGCGGTGAAGCGCTATGAGCTCATCCGCTCCGGGGACCGGATCGCCGTGTGCATCTCCGGGGGGAAGGACTCCATGCTCATGGCGAAGCTCATGCAGGAGCTGCACCGCCACTCCGACGTGCCCTTTGAGCTCACCTTCCTGGTCATGGACCCGGGCTACAGCCCCGCCAACCGTGAGAAGATAGAGCAGAACGCCGCCCTTTTACAGGTGCCCGTGACCATCTTTGAGTCGGACATTTTCGCCGTGGCCAACAGCGTGGAGGAGAACCCCTGCTACCTCTGCGCCCGTATGCGCCGGGGCCACCTGTACAGCAAGGCCCAGGAGCTGGGCTGCAACAAGATCGCCCTGGGCCACCACTTCAGCGACGTGATCGAGACCACCCTCATCGGCATGTTCTGGGGCGCGCAGCTGCAGGGCATGATGCCGAAGCTGCACAGCACCAACTTCCCCGGCATGGAGCTCATCCGCCCCCTGTACTGCGTCCACGAGGACGATATCATCGCCTGGGCCCGGTACAACCACCTGGAGTTCCTCCAGTGCGCCTGCCGGTTCACAGCCAGCTCCGCCTACAGCGAGGGCGGCAGCAAGCGCAAAGAGGTGAAGGAGCTGCTGCGCGCCCTCCGGGCGGAAAATCCCAATTTGGAGAAGAGCGTATTCACCGCCCTGCACGCGGTGTGCCTGGACACCTTCCCCGGCTGGAAGTCTGGCGGCGTGGAGCACTCCTTTTTGGAGAAATACGACGAATAAAAAAGAAGCCTCCCCTGTGCAAGGGGAGGAGGTCAGGCTGGAGCATAGATAAAGGCCCCCTCGTCAGAGGGGGCCGTCTCTTATGCGTTTATTCTTTCAGCGACTGGACGAAGTCCCAGATGGCCTGGGCGGAGTTGAAGTTCTCCGGCTCCAGGTCCGCCATGGATATCTCCACGTCGAACACGTCCATGAGCTCGTTTACCAGGGCGGTGATGTCGAAGGAGCCCAGGATGCCGTCGTCGATGAGGGCGGTCTCCTTCTCAAAGTCCACGTCGGGCCGCAGCTCGTGCAATATCTCCATCAGTTCTTCCATAGTGACGTTTCCTCCTTATGGGCGGCTCACTTGCCGCCGGTCAGTTTCTTCTCGAATTCCAAAAGCCCCTTCTCCCGCTCCTTGATGCGGCGGGCGGGGATGCCGATGTAGATGCCCCAGGGCTCGGTGGACTTGTTGATGAGGGTCA
>CANRNF010000128.1 GCA_947631865.1 uncultured Oscillospiraceae bacterium
TGCGCCGACTGCACCCACCTGGACGTGGACATGGGCATCTACAAGGACTTCCTGCACGAGGCCTCCACGCTGGAGGACGCCCGCATCGACGGCCTGAACACCGCTATGGTGCTGGGCGAGAAGCACGACGTCTCCCGCGACCTGAAGATGACCCGTCCCGCTTTCGGCGGCCATCTGATGGCCTCCATCATCTGCCCCCGGTTCCGTCCCACCATGGCCACGGTCCGTCCCGGCGTTATGAAGAAGCGCCCCTTCGACCAGGCCAAGGCCGACGCCTGCCAGATCATCAAGCCCAAGTTCGAGCTCAGCGAGTCCGATCTGAACACCCAGGTCACTGAGGTGGTCAAGGCCGCGAAGAAGCTGGTGGACCTGATCGGCGCGGACTTCATCGTGTCCGTGGGCCGCGGCATCAGCAAGGACGTGGAAGGCGGCATCAAGCTGGCCGAGGAGCTGGCTGCGGAGCTGGGCGGCGTCGTCGGCGGTTCCCGTGCCGTCATCGACTCCGGGTGGCTCTCCGCCGACCACCAGGTGGGCCAGACCGGCAAGACCGTTCACCCCAAGGTATACGTGGCTCTGGGCATCTCCGGCGCTATCCAGCACAAAGCCGGCATGCAGGACTCCGAGTGCATCATCGCGGTGAACAAGAACGATTCCGCCCCCATCTTCGAGATCGCCGACTACGGCATCTGCGGCGACCTGTTCAAGGTCACCCCCATGCTCACCGAGGCCATCCGCGCCGCCAAAGCCGCGAAGTAAGGGACAAGCCAAAACACACCAAAAGAGCCGTCCGCTGGGCGGCTCTTTTTCTGTGTAAATGGCGGTAGTATTGCGGCGGGCGGTGTGCTATACTGCGGGTAACAAGCAAGGAGGGGTAGACATGTGGGCTGTCCTGGCGCTGGGCTCCGCGGTGTTCGCGGCACTGACGTCCATACTGGCGAAGATAGGCATTGAGGGGGTCGATTCCAACCTGGCCACGGCCATCCGCACGGCGGTGGTGCTGGTCATGGCCTGGGGCATGGTGTTCCTCACCGACGCCCAGGGGGGCATCGGCGCCATCAGCAAGAAGAGCTGGCTGTTCCTCATTTTGTCCGGGCTGGCCACCGGGGCTTCCTGGCTGTGCTATTACAGGGCACTGCAGATCGGGGAGGCGTCCAAGGTGGTGCCCATCGACAAACTGAGCGTGGTGATCACACTGGTGCTGGCGTTCCTGTTCCTGCACGAGAAGTTCACCACAAAATCCCTTATCGGCTGCGCCCTCATCGGCGCGGGGACGCTGTGCATGGTGCTGTGAGATGAACTACAGAAAAGCGACGGAGGCGGACATCCCCGCCGTGGCGGCCATCTACGAGGCCACTCACGACCTGCGGGAGAAGGGGGAGCACTATACCGGCTGGGTCCGGGGGGTGTACCCCACCGAGACCACGGCCCGGGAGGCCCTTAAACGGGGCGAGCTGTTCGTGGCGGAGGAGGCAGGCCAGGTGGTGGGCACGGCCATCCTGAACCAGAAGCAGGTGGACGTGTACGCCCTGGCGGACTGGAAGTACCAGGCCCCGCCGGAGCAAGTGCTGGTCATGCACACCCTGGTCATCCACCCGGCCCGGTACGGCCGCGGCCTGGGGCCGGGGTTCGTGAAGTTTTACGAGGACTGCGCCCGGGAACAGGGCTGCACCGTCCTGCGCATAGACACCAACCAGATCAACACCAGGGCCCGGGCCCTCTATAAGCGCCTGGGCTTCCGGGAGGCGGGCGTCTTCCCCTGCCTCTTCAACGGCATTGAGAACGTACAGCTGGTGGTGCTGGAAAAGCCCGTGGGCGGGGAGGCGGAGGCATGAAAAAACCGTGGCTGGCCATAGCGGCCATCCTCGTCGCCGCCAGCGGCTGGGGCGTTATCGGCGTGTTCTCCCGGCCCATGTCCGCGGCGGGGCTGAGCCCCCTGCAGACGACGCTGGTGCGCAGCGTCACGGTGGTGGCGCTCATGGGGGCGCTGCTGCTGGTGAAGGACCGGGCGCTCTTCAAGGTGAAGCTCCGGGATTTCTGGATGTTTCTGGGCACGGGGCTCATCAGCATCGTATTCTTCAACGTGTGCTACTTCTCCACCATCCAGATGACCACCCTCGCCACCGCGTCCATCCTGCTCTACACCGCCCCCTGCTTCGTCATGCTCATGTCGGCGGTGTTTTTTAAAGAGCGCATCACCGCACAGAAGCTGGCGGCGCTGGCGCTGGCTTTCGCCGGGTGCGTGCTGGTCAGCGGCATCACCGGCGGGGCTATCACGCCCAAAGCGCTGCTCACCGGCGTGGGCGCCGGGTTCGGCTACGCCACCTACAGCATCTTTGGAAAGGTGGCCCTCCAAAAGTACCACACCTTCACCGTCATCTTCTATACCTTCGTAGTGTCCACGGTGTGCCTGCTGCCCATCGCCGGGCCGGGGGAGGCGTGCTCCATCCTCGCGGGCGACGGACACGCGGTCCTGATGGCCCTGGGGCTGGGGATCATATCCACCTTCATGCCCTATGTGTTCTACACCACGGGCCTGGAGAGCGTGGAGGCGGGAAAAGCCTCGGTGCTGGCCTTCGCCGAGCCCATGGTGGCCACCATCTCCGGCATACTGGTCTACCATGAGAAGCTCCATCTCATGAACGCCGCCGGTATCGGCCTCATCTTTATCGCCATCGTGCTGCTGAACGTGCCGGTGGGCAAACATGCCCCGGCCAAAGGAGAATGATATGAGCGTGCGCATCATCACAGATTCCGCCTGCGACATCCCGCCTGAGGAGGCGGCAACTCTGGGGATAGAGGTGCTGCCCATCACCGTGATCTTCGGCGGGGAGGAGTACCTGGACGGGGTGACTTTGTCCAACCGGGCGTTTTTCGAGAAGCTGGTGGAGTCGGACGCCCTGCCCCACACCTGCCAGATCACGCCCTTCCAGTACGGGGAGGCGTTCCGCGCCGCGGCGGAAGCGGGGGAGGAGGCGGTGTGTATCACCCTCTCCGGACGGCTCTCCGGCTGCTGGAACAGCGCGTGCCTGGCCGCGGAGGACTACGCCGGCCGCGTCATCGTGGTGGACAGCGAGAACGTGAGCATCGGCCAGCGGATATTGGTGCTGCTGGCGGCGCGGCTGCGGGAGCAGGGGCTTTCCGCGGCGGAGATCGCCGCCCGGCTGGAGATACAGAAAAAGCGGGTCCGGGTGCTGGCGCTGCTGGACACGCTGGAATATCTGAAAAAGGGCGGGCGCATCTCCCCGGCGGTGGCTTTTGCCGGCGGCGTGCTGTCCATCAAGCCGGTGGTGGCGGTGCAAAAGGGCGAGGTGGCCCTTATCGGCAAGGCCCGGGGATCCAAAAATGGCAACAACCTGCTGATGCAGTTCGTCCAGCAGAGTGGGGGCATCGATTTTTCCATGCCCTACGCCCTGGGCTACAGCGGCCTTTCCGACGCCCTGCTGCAAAAGTACATCCGGGACAGCGAACCGCTGTACAAGGGCCATGTAAAAGAGCTGCCCGTGTGCTGTATCGGCAGCACCATCGGCACCTACGCCGGCCCCGGCGCCGTGGGCGTGGCCTTTTTCAGCTGAGCGAGCCGCTCGAACCCTGCCGTTTGCGGCGAAGAAAGACCTGGCTTGCGTGTTCCGACGAAGGCTGCGAGTGCAACTCAGGTCGTGTTTTTGTTGATTCGAGTCAAAGCTGTTGACAAATCCGGAGATATTTAGTAAATATGAGTTGCAATATGTGCAGTCACTTTAAAAAATCTGAAAAGGAGACACATAATGAACGAAAAAATGATCAAGGAGATCCTGGAGAAGGCAAAGACCCCCGAGGACGTGATCGCCCAGGCCAAGGAGAAAGGCGAAGAGCTGGCGCTGGAGCAGGCCAAGGAGCTCCTGGAAAAGGTGAAGAACGCTGTGACCGGCGAACTGTCTGACGAGGATCTGGATGCCGTCGCCGGCGGGAGAGTTGAGATACCTCAGAGAGCTGGAGCGGATCTGCTTGCACAGGATCTGACCAAGTTTGGGGTGCGGTGAGCACAAAGCGGCTCCCTCGTCTGAATGAGCAGTCAATAATGTAGGGCGCACCGTGAGGTGCGCCCTTTTTTATGCTATTGGGGCAGCTATTACACCTTTTCCCAGATGGTGGCGACGCCCATGCCGCCGCCGATGCACAGGGTGGCCAGGCCCTTCTTGGCCTCGGGCCGCTTGAGCATCTCGTGGATCAGGGTGACGATGATGCGCGCGCCGGAAGCGCCCACGGGGTGGCCCAGGGCAATGGCGCCGCCGTTGACGTTGACCTTCGACATGTCGAAGCCCAGCTCACGGGCCACGGCGATGGACTGAGCGGCGAAGGCCTCGTTGGCCTCGATCAGGTCCATGTCGTCGATGGTCAGGTTGGCCTTGGCCAGCGCCTGACGGGTGGCGGGCACGGGGCCCACGCCCATGATCTTGGGATCCACGCCGCCCTGGCCATAGCTGACCAGCTTGGCCATGGGCTTCAAGCCGTACTTCTTCACGGCCTCGCCGCTGGCAAGGATGATGCAGGCGGCGCCGTCGTTGATGCCGGAGGCGTTGGCGG
>CANRNF010000129.1 GCA_947631865.1 uncultured Oscillospiraceae bacterium
CAGTCCGACGAGATCCCCGGCAAGATCCAGCACGGCTCCGCCTGGTGGTTCAACGACACCAAGAGCGGCATGGAGGCACAGATGAAGTCTCTTGCCAACCTGGGCCTGCTGGGCAACTTCGTGGGCATGCTCACCGACTCCCGCTCCTTCCTCAGCTACGCCCGCCACGACTACTTCCGCCGCATCCTGTGCAACCTCATCGGCAATTGGGTGGAGAACGGCGAGTATCCCGCGGACGAGGCGGCCCTGAAGATGATCGTGGAGGGCGTGTGCTATAAGAACGCCGCCCGTTATTTTGACCTCTAATAAGTAAGAAAAGAGACGCCATCCCTTGGAAGAAAAACAGCAAAACCGTCTTCTGCGCTGCGTCCTGTTCGCCTTTTTCGCCAGCGGCGCGGCCAGTCAGCCCCTGGGCTCCTTCATCCCGTTCCTCCGGGAGACCTACGGGTTCAGCTATGACCTGTCCGGCATCCTTCTGAGCTGCCAGAGCGTGGGCAACATGCTGGCCACCATCGTGGCGGGCGTGCTGCCCGCCCTCCTGGGCCGGCGCAGGAGCATCCTGTCCCTGGCCGTGTGGATGGCGGTGGCCTACCTCATCTTCGTGAGCGGCCTGGGTGCCCCCGTCTTCATGATCGCCGCCTTTTTCATGACCGGCATCGCCCGGGGCGGCAACTCCAACTTCTCCAACACCATGATATCCACCCTGCCCGGGGAGAAGGCGGCAAGGGGCTACAACCTGCTCCACGGCTGCTTCGCCGTGGGGGCCCTTTTGAGCCCCCTGGTGCTGGTGGCCTGCTCCCGGCGCTGGCCCGCCATGGGCTGGCGGCTGGTGGCGGGGATGCTCATGGTGCTGTGTCTGGCGCAGCTGGCCGTCTACGCGAAAATGCCCCTGCCTCCGGAGGACCGGACCAAGGGCGTGCGCAGCGTGGACAGGAGCTTTTTGAAGATCAAACAGTTCTGGCTGGGCAGCGCCATGCTCTTCTTCTACATCTCCGCGGAGTACGCCATCGTGGGGTGGCTGGTGACCTACTTCCAGGACGCGGGCATCCTGAGCGCCGACATGTCCCAGATGATGAACAGCCTCCTGTGGCTGGTTATATTCTTTGGCCGGATGATCGGCGCGGCCATCACGGGGAAGGTCCCCCGCTCCGCCATGCTCCTGGCGGACGGTCTGGGCCTGTTCGCCTGCTTTTTGGTCCTCATCATGAGCCGCACCACCGGGGCGGTGGTGGCGGCCCTCATGGGCACGGGCCTTTTCATGGCCACCATCTACCCCAGCGCTTTCGCCTTCGGCTCCGACTGTGTCCGGGGCAACGACTTCGGCTGCTCCGTGCTCATCCTCACCGGCTCCATCGGGGGCGTCATTACCCCCGCCCTGGTGGGCTTCGCCGCCGAGCGGGCCGGCATCCGGGCCGGCATGGTCCTGGTGGCGGTGTTCACCGGTCTTCTGCTCGTATCCATCCTCCTGAGCGTCGGGAGTTCCAAATTCGATTCTAAAAAAGGAAGGGAATAAATTATGGAAAAGCTATGCTACAAGACTCTTGCGGATCAGGGCTATGACGGCTATCTGCTGAAGGAGGCCCCCGAGCGGGTGCTCCAGTTCGGCGAGGGCAACTTCCTTCGGGCCTTCGTGGACTACTTCATCGACGAGATGAACGAGAAGGCCGGCTTCAACAGCAAGGTGGTCCTGACCCAGCCCATCGCGCCGGGCCTGGCTCCCATGATCAACGCCCAGGAGGGGCTTTACACCCTGTTCCTCCGGGGCCGGGAGAACGGCCAGCAGGTCAACCGCAAGCGGGTCATCTCCTGCGTCAGCCGGTGCCTGAACCCCTACGAGGACTTCCAGGCCCTTCTGGACTGCGCGAAAAATCCCGACCTGCGGTTCCTCGTGTCCAACACCACCGAGGCCGGCATCGTCTTCGACCCGGCCTGCAAGTTCGAGGATAAGCCCGCCTCCAGCTTCCCCGGCAAGCTCACCCAGTTCCTCTTCGAGCGCCATAAGCAGGGCCTGCCCGGGTTCATCATCCTTAGCTGCGAGCTCATCGACCACAACGGCGACGAGCTGAAAAAGTGCGTGGGCCAGTACATCGACATGTGGGGCCTGGGCGAGGAGTTCAAGACCTGGGCCATGGGCGAGAACATCTTCTGCTCCACCCTGGTTGACCGCATCGTCACCGGCTATCCCAGGAAGGAGGCCGAGGCCATCTGCCAGGAGCTGGGCTATCAGGACAACATCATCGACACCGGCGAGGTGTTCGGCTTCTGGGTCATCGAGGGCCCCCAGTCCATCAAGGACGAGTTCCCCTTCGAGAAGGCCGGCCTGCCCATCATCGTGGTGGACGACCACACCCCCTATAAGCAGCGGAAGGTCCGCATCCTGAACGGCGCCCACACCACCATGGTCCTGGGGGCGTATCTGGCCGGGCAGAACATCGTCCGTAACTGCATGGAGGACGAGGTCATCCACGGCTTCATGAACAAGACCATCTACGACGAGATCATCCCCACCCTGGACCTGCCCAAGGAGGACCTGCTTGATTTCGCCGCGGCGGTGAGCCAGCGGTTCAATAACCCCTATATCGACCACGCCCTGCTGGACATCTCCCTGAACTCCACCGCCAAGTGGAAGGCCCGGGTCATGCCCAGCCTCACGGAGTACGTCAAGCGCGTGGGCAAGCTGCCCCCCTGCATCACCTTCTCCTTCGCCGCTTACATCGCCTTCTACCACAACGCCAAGGAAAAGGGCGAGCACTGCCTCACCGGCATCCGGGGCGCGGACACCTACGCCGTGAAGGACGACCAGTGGGTCCTGGATTTCTATTACGACCACAAGGACGACGACGCCAAGTCCATCGTCCACGCCGTGGTGAACAACGACCGGATGTGGGACGGCGTTCTGGCCGCCATCCCCGGCTTCGAGGAGGCCGTGGCCAAGGCCCTGGAGCGCATCGAGGCTGTGGGCCCCTATGAGGCCATGAAGGAGGTCCAGGGATGAAGCTCATCCGCATCCATCCCGCGGACAATGTGGCGGTAGCCCTGGAGGACATAGCCAAGGGCGAGGCCCTGGAGGTCCAGGGCGTCAAGGTCACCGCCGCGGAGGACGTGAAGCGGGGCCACAAGCTGGCCCTGGCCCCCATCGCCGAGGGCGGCCAGATCGTGAAATACGGCTGCGTCATTGGCCTGGCCAAGACCCCCATCGCAACCGGGCAGTGGGTCCACACCCACAACGTGCGCACCGGTCTTTCCGAGGACGGGGCGTACACCTATGACCACAAGGTGCTGCCCATGCCCCCCAGGGCGGAATACACCTTCAAGGGCTACCGCCGGCCCGACGGCCGGGCGGCGGTGCGCAACGAGATATGGATCATCCCCACCGTGGGCTGCGTCAACATGGTGGCCAAGCAGCTGGTGGAGCAGAATCAGCACCTGGTGACCGGCTCCATCGACGGGCTTTATACCTTCCCCCACCCCTTCGGCTGCAGCCAGATGGGGGACGACCACGCCCAGACGAGGAAGCTCCTGGCCGCCTTGGTCCGCCACCCCAACGCGGGGGGCGTGCTGGTGCTGGGCCTGGGGTGCGAGAACCTGACCATGGACCAGTTCAAACAGGAGCTGGGCTCCTGGGACGATGAGCGGGTGAAGTTCCTGGTCTGCCAGGACGAGCCGGACGAGATCGCCGCGGGCTCCGCCCTCCTGAAGGAGCTGGCTGATTACGTGGGCACCTTTAAGCGGGAGGACATTCCCGCCTCGGAGCTGGTGATCGGCATGAAGTGCGGCGGCTCGGACGGCCTGTCCGGCATCACCGCCAACCCCGCCGTGGGCCGGTTTTCGGACCTTCTCATCGCCGCCGGCGGTTCCACCGTGCTCACCGAGGTGCCGGAGATGTTCGGCGCGGAGAGCATCCTCTTCAACCGCTGCCAGGATGAGGCCGTATTCAACAAGGCCGTGAAGATGGTGGAGGACTTCAAGCACTACTTTACGAGCCACGGCCAGGTGGTCTACGAAAACCCCAGCCCCGGCAACAAGGCCGGCGGCATCACCACATTGGAGGACAAGTCCTGCGGCTGCGTGCAGAAGGGCGGCAACGCCCAGGTGGTGGACGTTCTCGGCTACGGCGAGGCCGTCACCAAGAAGGGCCTCAATATGCTCTCCGGCCCGGGCAACGACTTGGTCAGCGCCACGGCCCTCACCGCCGCCGGCGCTCACATCATCCTCTTCACCACCGGCCGCGGCACCCCCTTCGGCGCCCCCGCCCCCACGGTGAAGATATCCACCAACACCGCCCTTTACGAGAAGAAGAGCAACTGGATCGACTTCAACGCCGGCACCGCCGCCCAGGGCGAGGACCTGGACGACACGGGCAAGCGGCTTCTGGACTTCGTGCTGGCCGTGGCCAGCGGCGAAAAGACCAAGGCCGAGCAGCACGGCGCAAGGGAGATCTCCATCTTCAAGGACGGCGTCGTCCTGTAAGGAGGCAGAAACATGAAAGACCAAAACTGCGGCTACTG
>CANRNF010000130.1 GCA_947631865.1 uncultured Oscillospiraceae bacterium
GGGGCCACCCATGAGGTCACTGCCTATGTGACGCCCTCCGATGAGGCCATGAGCGGCGACTATGTGGTGGTACTGACCGCCTCCAACAGCGAGACCTCCGATCAGGCGGAGTTCCGTGTCAGCGTCAAGACCGAGACCGTCTGGGGCGTCGTGGGCGTGGCCCTGCTGGTGGTCATCGCCGTGGTCCTTTGGTTCATCTTCCGCAAGTTCGGGAGGCGCTGAGCATGGCGGAGCCTTTCATCATCGAGACAAAAGGGCTCACCAAGCGCTACGGAGAAGTGACGGCGGTGGACGGCCTTGACCTGGCCATCCGGCAGGGAGAGGTATTTGGCCTGCTGGGGCCCAACGGCGCCGGCAAGACCACCACCACGCTGATGCTCCTGGGTCTGACCGAGCCCACGGAGGGCACGGCGTCCATCGACGGCTTCGACTGTACGCGCCAACCCTTGAAGGTAAAGAGCATCGTGGGGTATCTGCCGGACAGCGTGGGCTTTTATCCCGATATGACCGGGCGGCAGAACCTGGTCTTCACCGGGCAGCTCAACGGCCTGGACCGGGAACTGTGTGAGCAGCGGGCGGCGGAGCTTCTGGAGCGGGTGGGCATGACCTACGCGGCGGACCGGAAGGCCGGGACCTACTCCCGCGGCATGAAGCAGCGGCTTGGCATCGCGGACGTGCTGATGAAGGACCCCAAGGTCATCATCATGGACGAGCCCACCCTGGGCATCGACCCGGAGGGTATGCGGGAGCTGATAAGCCTCATCCGGGAACTGTCGGTGCAGGACGGGCGAACCATCCTCATCTCCTCTCACCAACTCTATCAGGTCCAGCAGATATGTGACCGGGTGGGTATCTTCGTGGCGGGCCAGCTTATCGCCTGCGGACGGATCGAGGACCTGGGCCAGCAGCTGGAGAACGCGGGAAACTGGTCATTGGATCTGCAGGCCGAGCCCAATAAGAAGGAACTTTATGAAAAGCTCTCCGACTTGGCCGGCGTCAAGCGCATCGAGCAGGATGCCACGGGCTTGATGCGTATTGAATCCAGCCGGGATATACGCAGGGACGCCACCGCCCTCGTCATGGAGACAGGGTGCGTGCTGACCCAGCTGCACCAGCGGGGCGGCGACCTGGACGAGATCTATCACAGATATTTTGAAAAGGCAGGTGAAACCGATGAACGAGCAGATGGCGGTAAAGCCAGCGGCAAGCTCCGTTCTCTCTTCCATAGGAAGCAGGCGTCCGGCCAGTAACGGCGCGGGCCTTTATGCTCTGTACCGCAAGGAGCTGGCCGATCACCTGACCAGCAACCGGTTCTTTCTGGTCAGCGCCCTCTTGCTGATCGTCAGCGCCGCAAGCCTTGGTGGGGCCGTATCAAGTCTCAATGGCAGTTCGGTGGACAGCAGTGAGTTCCTCTTCCTGAAGCTGTTCACCACCAGCGGCAGCTCCATCTATTCCTTTGCCACGTTCATCGCCTTCCTGGGGCCGCTGGTGGGCATCACCCTGGGCTTCGACGCCATCAACAACGAGCGCAGCCAGGGCACCCTGAACCGCCTGGCCGCCCAGCCCATCTACCGGGACAGCATCATCAACGCCAAGTTCCTGGCGGGGGCCACGGTCATTCTGATGCTGACCTTTACCCTGGGGCTGTTCATGAGCGGCGCGGGCCTGCTGCTGATCGGCATCCCGCCCTCCGGGGAGGAAGTGTGCCGTCTCATCGCGTATTTTCTGCTGAGCGCGGTGTATATGTCGGTATGGCTGGCGCTGGCTATCATCTTCTCCGTTGTCTGCAAACACGCGGCGACGGCGGCCCTGGCCAGCATCTCCATCTGGCTTTTCCTGAGCCTGTTTATGAGCTTGGTAGCCAGCGGTATCAGCAACGTCCTTTTCCCTGTGGAGGGCATCGAAGGCTACGCCAACATGATGAAGAACTATGAGCTGGACCTGGCACTGAACCGCATCTCGCCTTACTACCTGTTCACGGAGGCGGCCACCACGATCCTCAACCCCAGCGTGCGTTCCATCGGCATCGTGACCATGTCCTCCGTCTCCGGGGCCATCGACGCGCCCCTGCCCTTCGGCCAGAGCCTGCTTCTCATCTGGCCCCATCTGGTGGTCATGATCGCCCTGGCAGCGGCGGGCTTCGCCATCGCCTATGTCAGCTTCATGCGCCAGGAGATCCGGGCGTAAGTGAATATCATCATCGTACTGCAGGCGGCTCCATCCACAGAGCCGCCTGCTTTTGATTTATATTAAGGTGATTTATACCTGATTTAAGGCATATAGCGAGAGGCATATTTATCGCTCCCATTCTCGATGCTTTGTCCCTCGTTTCTGTTGGAGGTCTATTGCTTTCCTCGGCCGCGCCGCTCTCTCGCCCAGCATATCCCGCACATCCAGCTTGCTGTCATATAGCGTAACGGCCTTGAACTCGCCGCCATAGGCGGCCTGCAAACGGGACGCGGCGGAGCGTTCCCGCTCCGGGCGCAGGGCCTGACGGGCGGCCAGCAGTTCGTCGGGGTCCAGGTCTTTGGCCTGTTTCTTCAGCTCAGCGTACTGCTTCAGTGCGTATGTCAGCTCGGCGGCGCATTTCATTTCCTGCTCGCCCAGCGCGGAAAGACTGGCCGTCATATCAGCAACATCCTTTTTCACCGCGCCTATTTCGCTGTCATCCCGGCACGACAACTCCCGCAGGAGCATAGACTTCTGGGAGTGCAGTTCCTCCAGTTCTTCCGTCAGTTCCGTTATAAGGGCGGACAGTTCCCGGTGCCTGGTGACGCGCAGTTTCGACGTGGCTTTCTTCTCTGCAAGGAGCGACTTTCGTTTCTTGCCCTTTTCCTTTTAAATTCAACGGCGGTAAAGCCCCGTTCCTCGCCATTTCGGATGCACAGATATTCCTTCTCCGTCTTGTACTGCCACTTGCCCCTTTCATCCAGCGGGCGGACGGTCAGCATGATATGGGCGTGGGGATTGTGGCCGTCCGTGTCGTGGATACACACGTCAGCGCACATCCCGTCCGTCACAAACTGCCTTTGGATGAAATCGATGAGCAGGGCGATCCATTCGTCCCTGTTCAGCTCCACCGGCAGCGCCGCCACGAACTCGCGGGCCAGGCGGCTGTCCTTTGTTTTCTCGGTTTCCTCCACGGCGTTCCACAGTGCGCCCCGATCCGCCCATTCCGCAGGGGCGTATTCCGACAGGAACACCTGCTGCCAGACGAGGCCCTGTTTCCTGGTGTAGTCGTGCTGTACGCCATCATAATCGTTGAGGATAGCGGAGCAGCTCATATAGGCTGCGGCGGCCACGGCGGAGCGGCCTGCACCGCGGCTTACGACTTTCGCTTCAAAATGATATATCGCCATCGCGTTCCTTCTTTCGGCTCGTGGTTTTTGCTTCCTTTTACAAAAAGAAGATGGGCGGCAGGGAATGCCGCCCATAAAGCGTGAAAGCTGCCGGTGGCAGGTTTCGCGCACACAGGGGAGAAAGATGGCGGGGAGCCATGTTTCTCCCCTGTGCAGCCGACGCCGCGCACGGCGTTGGCTGGCCCTCCGCAGGAGCGCACGGTGCAAGGCGCAAGCCGCAGCATACTACCGCCGATCGGGGCCCCCACGCGAGCCCAGCGGAGCGGGTCGCGTGGGGAGAGGAGGCGCCGCGGGCTATCTGGGGTTTGCCGCTTGCGGCGAACACCGGCCTAGCCCAGCGAGCGGCGACGAAATGGGCGGTCTTGATATTCCCATAGCCGTGGTCTATGCCAATGATGATGGGCGCGTTGATAAAACTCATATTCTTTCCTTTCTGCCGCGGTGCGGCGGGTAAAATGGGCAGCAAAAAGCGGCCCGCGATCTCTCACGGGCTGCTGCTGCGGTGTCTATGATTTGTTGGGGTCGTTATTGGCTGATCTTGCCGGGCAACTGGATCTTGAACATCCGGGCATAGTCCTTTTGCGCCTCCAGTTCGCACTCTGCAATCAGCCGGACAAACGCCTCGTCAGAGGGGTTCTTGCTCCTTTGGGCAAGCTGCAAAGCGGCGATATAATCATGCCGGAGAATCGGCGGAATGGAAACCACACAATAACCTTGCCGGATCAGGAGCAGGTTCATCAGCAGCCGTGCCGTCCGTCCATTGCCATCCTGAAATGGGTGGATGTCAACGAGCCGCCGATGGGCATAGGCGGCATATTCCACAGGATGGAGCGTAGCCTGTTTCTGCTTCAAATCCTGTATCAGCCCGGCCATTTGGACCGGTACGTCCGCGGCAGTCGGCGGCACATACTCCGTGCCGGAAATGAACACCTGCCCTTTGCGGTACTTTCCGGCTTCCTCGGCGTCTATGCCGCTGTAGAACAGAAAGTGCAGCCG
>CANRNF010000131.1 GCA_947631865.1 uncultured Oscillospiraceae bacterium
TTTCATAGGCTCCTCTGCAACGGTGTATTCCGTACCATCCGGGATGCCATAGAGTGCGATCGCCTGGCCCTCTTTCAGCCTCACTTCTGCTGTACCGTTTGTAAAATCAAGAGTTCCGTTCTCCGGCACTTTGAACCCTTGCCCTTCATAGCTTTCAGCCGCGAGTCCAAAATAGGGGTAGGACACTGTTTCGGTGTCACCGGAGAGCGTTATATGGAAAACAAAAACTTTGTCGCCTGCTTCGCCTCGGCTGTTCCTGGGAAGCACTTTCCCGATGCGGAGCCAGTCTTTCTCCAGCAGAAGAGATACTTCATTGGTTTTCAAATGCTCTGAGTGACCATCCCCATAATCGTAATCCACATTCGCTGCATTGACATAGGCGTTCAAATTGTAGGCGACAGGCGCAGTGACAGTAAAAGAGAATGTCTCCGTCCCACCCGGGTCTATCGTGATATTCTCCCATTTGACGGTACCAGCGGTATCGCTGCCCGGAATATACTTCCCTCCCTCGCTGACAGAAACCTCGTTTACTGAAAGCCTCTTGCGCGTACCATCGTCATCCTTCGCATTCGGTATCTCATCTGTCACCGTGACGGTCGCACTACGCTCTTCGTCGCGGTTGGTGACATAGATGAAGTATTTCACATAGCCGCCGCTGCCAACGGTGATAAAATCTGCCGACGTGCTGATCTCTTTTTTGCCCTCTACATCCTCAGTCTCCACTTGGGCCTTTATCGCCACGATACCGCTGGGAGTGTTGCTGAACTCGGCAGCACTGGCCTCAGAGGCCGCATGGATAACGCCGCTCTCTCCGTTCTTTCCAATGCTGTAGAGCCCCACATCAACATTCTCTATGATGGAATACGCTGTGCCATCAGGGAGTATAAAAGAAGCGGTCTGGCCGTTTTTCAGGGAAAATGTTCCCGTATACCGGTTCCCTCCGACGCTCTTCAGTTCGACAGCCTGTTCGCCCTCAGCATCACTGATGGTATACACGACCTTATAGGCGCCCCCACCACCGAAGTACATGTTTTCGTTGCCCACAGTCCCGGGATCGTCCGGCGGAAGGGTAAATGTGACTGTGAACGGGAACGCCTTATCAAGTTCATCCTGCTTCTTGCTGTTGACCGTTTTGGTAATCGACAGCTCTCCCAGGTTGGATATGAGCCAGACATCCACTTCTCCGCCGTTGGGGACCGGTCCCCAGAGGAACTGGTTGGGATGTTCGGCGCTGTTTTTCTTGGTGTCGAATTTATACCACCTGAACCTCCCCTCCATCAGCCTTTTCGTTTGCTCGTTATCCGGATCAAATGCTATATTGAGCCCGCTCAGCCTTTGCGCCCCCTCCAGATCGAAGTAGCTGTCCCGCCGGAATACATACCAATCGTCCGTGCTGTAGGTTTTGCCCGTTTTTTCACCAGCCATGACATCGCTCTCGTCAAAATGGTTTCCGAATTCCTCGATTTGGATGCGCGTTTTTTCCGTGCCCTCACGGTTTATTGCATTGAATGTGACATAGTATGTATAGCTTGGCGCTCTGGCTTTCCACTCGCCTGTCAGGTAGACAACATACAGCCGCTTCTCCTTGTCAAACAGAATGCCTCGCGTCATGACTTCGGAAATGGACAGTGCCCCGCCCGGCTGGCATGTCAGGTATTTTTCCTTGTCTGTTGTTATCTCCCCGTGTTCGTCCAGTGCATTCCCATTGGCGTCTGTAACGACCCAGCCCTGAAACTGAGCAGGGCGGGTCATGGCGGTGTCGCGGGGCACAGAACCATGTACGGTCGCTGTATTGGATATGCGCGAATCAAAGTAGCTGCCAATCTTCGCCGCTATGCCATAATAATTGCCGTGGTTCCCATCCAGGGTGTCGGTGTTTTTCTTATCCCAGCTTCCCTGGATCAACCCTCCGTCTACGAAGCCGGGCATATCCGTAATGCCATTCCCACCAAAACTCACGCCCGTGTTGATCGCTGCGCCGTTGCCGTCCAGATATTGGATCACATATCGGGCTGGTAAGGCTGTGATGCTCAGCCGCCTGTTCCCCAGCGCTTCGTCATAATACTTGTCCCCCGTTCCAAGGCGAAGATAGTACCATTCGTCACCATCATCGTGTATTATGGTGCTATCTGATTTAATTCCCCACGGAAGTTTAGTGCCCTGCTCGTTGAAGAACGAAACATCGTTCACTCCTACATGGTCGCCTCGCCACTGGTAGCCCGGTTTAAGTTTAAAACGCACGTTTGTATAACCATGTTTTGAATCGCCCGCGTTATAATGGAACGCATTCCCCATCATAGATGCAGACACCGCCTGTGATTGCACTGCCGGCATCCATTCACCGTCTTGGCTATTGGGGCCGCATAAGAAAAACTCTACCTCTGTCCCGGTGGAATCCTCCAACACCAACTCATTCGTCCCTTTCGCGGCAAGCAGGCTGCCACCGGTGATGGCTATGCCCTGCGTCGCACCCATGACCGTGAGATTGTACCTGCAAGTTTTTGTTTCATCCACCTGTTTCGCTGTGATATATAGTCTCCCACCCGAAGGTAAGACTGTACTTGCCGTCCTCTCCTTTCCATCCCCGTTGTACTCCATATAGGGCATCTGCAACCCAACACCGTTCACTTCCAGCGATTCCAAGAGCCAGCCTGACCCACCATCCGCATCGGCAGTGGTGAAGTCCCAGACAAGATCGTACACTCCTTTTTTCTTTTTATTTGCAATGATATGGACGTCGCCATCATCCGTTGATTCACCATTCTCGAAAACCAGCACTGTAGTTCGGACGTCATCTGCAAGGCGCTCCTTGTTGTCTATGCTCGTCCAATACTCAGGGTGGAAGGCATAGTACTCCTTTTCACTCAGCACAACGCGGACCGTCTGATCAGCTGAAACTCTATGTTCGGCACTGCCGATCGAGTAGGTCCCGGTCGAAGAGTAGAAGCCCGGACCGCTGGTATTATCTATTACAGCGCCGGCATCCCCCTGTTTATATTCAAGCTCCTGCCCCAGGGGATACTCGCCATAATCCGGCATGTTCACCGGGTACACTTCTTTGCCCGCCGTGAAGCCATCTGTATCCCCCACAAAAACATGGCCTATAAAACCGACAGGGATAGACACGTCCACAGAGGCCATCCCATCCTTGGTACTTGCTGTGCGCCGCACGCCAAAGATGTTATCCAGCCAGTTTGCACCGAGCTCACTCTCACCCAAATATACTTGATATGTAATGCCGTATGTGGCATAGACATACTTCACTTCAAAAAGATGCGTGTTATCAACGTTGTCAGGAAGCACCATCGCGTCTGCGCTGGCCCCCGAGACCGTGGGAGAGAAATAGACGTAGTCCTTCGTAATGGGAGAGCCCCCCTCCCCCAGGACTGTGACCGTGACCATGCCGATTGATTCTATGATCGTCCCATTCAGGGTCAGAGCTTCAAAGGTCATATTGTCTATCTTAGGGAACATCGCGTCGTTAACATCTCCGCTGGCATTGCCAGGCCACTCGCCCACTTCATACCCTTCCGAGTTGCTCTTCAACGCAGAATAGTCGGAATATGTCTTGTCCCCATACCCAACCAGGCTCGACAATTCAAACTTGAAGTATTCCATAGGGACCGGTTCGCCGCTGGCTATAGAGGCCGACATAAGTTCCTGCAAGCTGGCCAGAGAGATGCCGTCCCCGATGATCGACTCCACCTCCGCGAGCGTATAGACCTCGGGTCCGTTTTCCTCCCCGGGCTCTTCCCCGTTCTCGGGCCCTGCCATTTCAACAGGTTCCTGATCCGCAGCCGGTTCTTCCTCCGCCTCCAGCGCCACGTCTGTCGCGGACGCATCGACTCCGGTCTGCTCCGCACCGGTCTCGGTCTCCCCGCTCTCTGCAGCGCCCCCAGAGGGCACCGCAGTATCAACAGAGCCTTCCTCGTGCTCTGTCGGGACTGACGGGTCGTTCAGACTTTCCTCCATACTCCCTACTGGTATGCTATTCCCCTGGTCTTCGCCTTCCTGCACTTCCTGCGTCTGCGGCGCACTGCCATCCGCAGGCAACTCGACCACAGTTCCCGTATCCATGGCAGCGTCCCGGACAGTCAGACCCACCTGGGGCAGCACTAACAGCGCACACAATACTACAGCCATAAACCTGGCAATCACTTTTCTCCTCATGCTTTCTCCCTTCTGATACAGCTATCCGAACGCTCTTTCTGATATCTCTCATCAGCCCGC
>CANRNF010000132.1 GCA_947631865.1 uncultured Oscillospiraceae bacterium
GTAATCCACATTCGCCGCATTGATATAGGTGTTCAAATTGTAGGCGACAGGCGCAGTGACAGTAAAAGAGAATGTCTTCGTCTCACCTGGGTCTACCGTGATATTCTCCCATTTGACAGTACCAGCGGTTTCGCTGCCCGGAATATACTTTCCTCCCTCGCTGACAGAAACCTCGTTTACTGTAAGTCTCTTGCGCGTACCATCATCATCCCTAGCATTCGGTATCTCATCTGTCACCGTGACGGTCGCACTACGCTCTTCATCGCGGTTGGTGATATAGATGGAGTATTTCACATAGCCGCCGCTGCCAACGGTGATAAAATCCGCCGGTGTGCTGATTTCTTTTGTTCCCTCTACATCCTCAGTCTCCACTTGGGCCTTTATCGGCACGATACCGCTGGGAGTATTGCTGAACTCGGCAGTACTGGCCACAGAGGCCGCATGGATAACGCCGCTCTCGCCGTTCTTTCCAATGTTGTAGAGCCCCTCATCAACATTCTCTGTGATGGAATACGCTGTGCCATCAGGGAGTATAAAAGAAGCGGTCTGGCCATTTCTCAGGGTAAATGTTCCCGTATACTGATTCCCTCCAACGCTCTTCAGTTCGACCGCCTGTTCGCCCTCAGCATCGCTGACGATATACATGGCTTTATAGGTTCCATCGCCAAAATACGTACTTTCATTACCCTCTGTGCCGGGATCGTCCGACGGAAGGGTAAATGTGACCGTGAACGGGAATGCCTTATCAAGTTCATCCTGCTTCTTGCTCTTGACCGTTTTGGTGATCGACAGCTCTCCCAGGCCGGAGATGAGCCAGACGTCTACTTCTCCACCGTTGGGGACCGGACCCCACAGAAATTGATGTGGGTGTTCAGAACTGTTTTTCTTGGTGTCGAATTTGTACCACCTGAATCTTCCCTCCATCAGCCCTTTCGTCTGCTCGTTATCCGGATCAAATGCTATATTGAGCCCAGCCAGCTTTTGCGCACCCTCCAGATCGAAGTAGCTGTCTCGCCGGAATACATACCAATCGTCCGTGCTGTAATCTTCGCCTGCACTCTTACCGGCCTCAATGTCGCCTTCCTCAAAATAGCCTCCCAGCCCACCGATTTGGATGCGCGTTTTTTCTGTGCCCTCACGAGTTATTTCGTTGAATGTGACATAGTATGTATAGTTTGGCGCTCTGGCCTTCCACTCGCCTGTCAGGTAGACAACATAGAGCCGCTTCTCCTTGTCAAACAGAACGCCTCGCGCCATGACTTCGGAAATGGACAGTGCCCCGCCCGGCTGGCAGGTCAGATATTTCTCCCTGTCTGTTGTTATCTCCCCATGTTCATCCAGTGCGTTCCCATTGGCGTCTGTAACGACCCAGCCCTGAAACTGGGCGGGTCGGGTCGCGGCAGTGTCGCGGGGGACGGAACCGTGTATAGTCGCCGTATTAGATAGGTGCGAATCGAAATAGCTGCCTACTCTCGCCGCTGTACCATAATAATTACCGTGATTCCCATCTAGGGTGTCGGTGTTTTTATGGGCCCAGTTTCCTTGGATCAAATCTCCGTCTACGAAGCCAGGCATATCCGTAATGCCATCCACACCAAAACTAACGCCCGCGTTGATCACTGCGCCGTTGCCGGCCAGATACTGGATCACATATCGGGCCGGTATGACTGTGATGCTCAGTCGCCTGTTCCCCAGCGTACTGCTATAATAATCCTCTCCTGTTCCCAGGCGGAGATAATACCATTCGTCACCATCATTGTGTATTATGGTGCTATCCGAATCTTTTCCCCATGGCAGCCTGATTCCCTGCTCGTTGAAGAGCACCACATCGGTCACGCCTACATGATCGCCTCGCCATTCATAGCCCGGTTTGAGTTTGAAACGCACGTTTGTATAACCATTTTTTGGATCGCCTGCGTTATAATGGAACGCATTTCCCTCCATAGATGCAGATACCGACCTCGATTGAACTGCCGGCACCCATCCGCCATTTTCGCCTCCTGGACCACAGAAGAAAAATTCTACATCTGTTCCGGTGGAATCCTCCAACACCAGCTTGCTTTCGCCTCCCGCAGCGCGCAGACTGCCGCCGGTGATGGCCACGCCCTGCGTCGCGCCCATGACCGTGAGATAATACTCGCAGGTATAGGCCTGTTTCCCCCGCTTCACTGTAACAAACATACTCCCGCCTGAAGGTAAGTCCGTATTTTCCGTTTTATTTTGCCAGACACCGTCGTAGTCCATATAGGGTATCCGCAGTCCGACTCCATTCACTTCCAGCGATTCCAAAAGCCATCCCGTCGCATTTCCTTCTTGGGTAGTGGTAAACTTCCAGATCAGATCGTAAGCCCCGTTTGATTCCGGAACAATATAGAAGCGATCCGCATCTGATATCCTCTCTCTCTCGAAAAGCTGTTTTTTCTTTAGGCCCTCGTCAGAAAAATACTTACCGTTTCCAGTATAGGCAGTGTTCATCCAGTATTCCGGGTTAAAGGCATACTGCTTTTTCTCACTCAGCACAACGCGGATCGTCTGATTTGATGTTACTCTATGTTCGGCGCTGCCAATCGAGTAGGTCCCGGTCGAAGAGTAGAAGCCCGGACCGCTGGTATTATCTATTACAGCGCCGGCATCCCCCTGTTTATATTCAAGCTCCTGCCCCAGGGGATACTCGCCATAATCCGGCATGTTCACCGGGTACACTTCTTTGCCCGCCGTGAAGCCATCTGTATCCCCCACAAAAACATGGCCTATAAAACCGACAGGGATAGACACGTCCACAGAGGCCATCCCATCCTTGGTACTTGCTGTGCGCCGCACGCCAAAGATGTTATCCAGCCAGTTTGCACCGAGCTCACTCTCACCCAAATATACTTGATATGTAATGCCGTATGTGGCATAGACATACTTCACTTCAAAAAGATGCGTGTTATCAACGTTGTCAGGAAGCACCATCGCGTCTGCGCTGGCCCCCGAGACCGTGGGAGAGAAATAGACGTAGTCCTTCGTAATGGGAGAGCCCCCCTCCCCCAGGACTGTGACCGTGACCATGCCGATTGATTCTATGATCGTCCCATTCAGGGTCAGAGCTTCAAAGGTCATATTGTCTATCTTAGGGAACATCGCGTCGTTAACATCTCCGCTGGCATTGCCAGGCCACTCGCCCACTTCATACCCTTCCGAGTTGCTCTCCAACGAGGAATAATCGGAATATTCCTTGTTCCCATACCCAACTAGGCTCGACAACTTAAACTTGAAATATTCCATAGGGACCGGTTCACCACTGGCTATAGAGGCCGGCATGAGTTCCTGCAAGCTGGCCAGAGAGATGCCGTCCCCGATGATCGACTCCAACTCCGCGAGCGTATAGACCTCGGGTCCGTTTTCCTCCCCGGAATCTTCCCCGTTCTCGGGCCCTGCCTCTTCGACAGGTTCCTGATCCGCAGCCGGTTCTTCCTCTGCCTCCGGCGCAACGTCTGTCGCAGACGCATCGACTCCGGCCTGCTCTGCATCGACCTCGGTCTCCTCACTCTCCGAAGCGTCTTCAGAGGGTGCTGCAGTATCAGTAGAATTCCCCTCCTGCTCTGTCGGGACTGACGGGTCGTTCAGACTTTCCACACTCTCTGCGGGCATACTATTCCCCTGGTCTTCGCCATCCTGTACTTCCTGCGTCTGCTGCACACTGCCCTCCGTAGGCGACTCGACCACAGTTTCCTGGTCCATGGCAGCGTCCCGGACAGTCAGGCCCACCTGGGGCAGCACCATCAGTGCGCACAATACTACAGCCATAAAACTGGCGATCACTTTTCTCCTCATGCTTTCTCCCTTCTGATACAGCTATCCGAACGCTCTTTCTGATATCTCTCATCAGCCCGC
>CANRNF010000133.1:0-2500 GCA_947631865.1 uncultured Oscillospiraceae bacterium
CCCGGGCCTTGTACACACCGCCCGTCACACCATGGGAGCCGGTAATACCCGAAGTCAGTAGTCTAACCGCAAGGGGGGCGCTGCCGAAGGTAGGATTGGCGACTGGGGTTAAGTCGTAACAAGGTAGCCGTATCGGAAGGTGCGGCTGGATCACCTCCTTTCTATGGAGAGAGAAACTCCAAGGTCAGCACGGGGAGATCTGAGTTTTGATCGTTGTTTAATTTTGAGGGTCCTGACGAAGGAACCTCGAGGTGGGGTCGGCGGAGCCTCTGGGAAATATGGGGGTGTAGCTCAGCTGGGAGAGCACCTGCTTTGCAAGCAGGGGGTCATCGGTTCGAACCCGTTCATCTCCACCAAGGCCGGAGCCCGGGAAGGGCGAAGGCGAAAGACAGGGGCGCGTGGTGAGACACCGCCTAACCAAGAAATGGGCTTATAGCTCAGCCGGTTAGAGCGCACGCCTGATAAGCGTGAGGTCGGTGGTTCGAGTCCACTTAAGCCCACCAGGCCCAAGGCCGGAGGAATCTGGCGGAGGGCTTTCGAGCAGGGAAAGTACCTTGAAAACTGAATAAAGCGAAGCAGACAGAAAATGGAGAAATTTCTGGAGATAAGTCTTGATGACTTGTTGAGGAAACTGCAATTTCAAGAAGCGAGAAGAAGCAAATTCGAAGCGAAAGCTGAGAAGAGCTACTCAAGAAGCAGAAAGCTATAGAAGGTCAAGCTAAGAAGAGCGCAAGGGGAATGCCTTGGCACTGGGAGCCGATGAAGGACGCGACGAACTGCGAAAAGCCACGGGGAGCCGTTAGTAGGCATTGATCCGTGGGTGTCCGAATGGAGCAATCCGGCCAGAGTCATGTCTGGTCACCGTATACTGAATCCATAGGTATACGGGGGGAACCGCCTGAACTGAAACATCTAAGTAGGGCGAGGAAGAGAAATCAACCGAGATTCCGTAAGTAGTGGCGAGCGAACGCGGAAGAGGCCAAACCGGGAGTAGTAATATTCCCGGGGTTTTGGACAGCGGACCGTATCCGAGTTTCTAGCAGAATGGCATGGGAAGGCCAACGAGACAGTGTGAAAGTCACGTATGCGAAAGGGACGGAGAGCGAGCTGGATCCAGAGTACCGCCGGACACGTGGAACCCGGTGGGAAGACGGGGGGACCACCCTCCAAGCCTAAATACTACCCAGTGACCGATAGAGAAGAGTACTGTGAAGGAAAGGTGAAAAGCACCCCGGGAGGGGAGTGAAATAGAACCTGAAACCTTGTGCTTACAAGCACCGAGAGCCCGTCAATGGGTGATCGGGTACCTTTTGTAGAATGGTCCGGCGAGTGAATGCAGCTGGCGAGGTTAAGGACTTCAGGTCTGAAGCCGAAGCGAGAGCGAGTCTGAATAGGGCGCATGAAGTCAGTTGTATTCGACCCGAAACCGGGTGACCTACCCATGTCCAGGTTGAAGTGGAGGTAAAACTCCATGGAGGACCGAACCGACTCCCGTTGAAATGGTAGCGGATGAGGTGTGGGTAGCGGAGAAATTCCAATCGAACCCGGAGATAGCTGGTTCTCTCCGAAATAGTTTTAGGACTAGCCTCGTATTAGATTACCGGAGGTAAAGCACTGAATGGCCTAGGGCCCGAGAGGGTACCGAAGCCTATCAAACTCTGAATGCCGGATAATCGATGTACGGGAGTCAGACAGTGTGAGATAAGTTTCATTGTCGAAAGGGAAACAGCCCAGACCCACAGCTAAGGTCCCTAAGTGTGTTTAAGTGGAGAAGGATGTGGGGTTGCCCAGACAACCAGGATGTTGGCTCAGAAGCAGCCATTCATTAAAAGAGTGCGTAATAGCTCACTGGTCGAGTGACCCTGCGCCGAAAATTTAACGGGGCTAAAGCATACACCGAAGCTTGGGATGTATAACCGTTCTTCATGTTCTTAATCTGGCTGGAGCAGGAGTCAATTTGACGAGCGGAAAGGCCGAAGGGATCGAGCGATCCCCAGGCAGGAGCGAGTTAAATTCTCCTCAAGCGAAAGCATACAGCGAGAGGTAAGGGTATGGAGAACGGTTATACATGGTAGGAGAGCGTCGTGTAAGGAGTGAAGTCGGAGCGGAAGCGCCGGTGGACTTTACACGAGTGAGAATGCCGGAATGAGTAGCGCGAAATGTGTGAGAATCACATTGGCCGAAAGTCTAAGGTTTTTGGAGGAAGGTTCGTCCGCTCCAAGTTAGCCGGGAGCTAAGGCGAGGCCGAGAGGCGTAGTCGATGCACATACGGTGGACATTCCGTAGCCGCCTGACGATTTAAGCAAGAGGACACCTGGAAAAGGCATGACCCGGGCGATGGTTGACCCGGGCGCAAGGGACCGAAATTTAGTAGGGAAGCATGCTTAGACCAGGGCGAGAAAAGTCTTGTGGATATCCAGGGCGCCCGTACCGCAAACCGACACAGGTAGACAGGAAGAGGATTCTAAGGCCAACGGGAGAAGGGTAGTTAAGGAACTCG
>CANRNF010000134.1 GCA_947631865.1 uncultured Oscillospiraceae bacterium
CTGCAAAGGCATTTCGACTGATCGTCCACTATCTGGATACCGTCGAGGGTCTCAGCGACAGCCTCCACCAGGCAAAAGATGTACTCGATGATCTGCTGTCAGACTACCCCGGCAAGAAGTGGGACGACCGCTCTATCTGCGCGGCTGTGGAAGCCTTCATCGCGGCCCACGGCAGACCGCCGACGACCAAGGAACTGGACACTCTCCCCGAGCTTCCCAGCCACCGATGCGTGGAGCTGGAATTTGACATGAAGGCGGCCCAGTGGCTCCGGGAGAACTATCCCAGCAAGGACCAGCTATGGTACAAATACCGCGACGAGGACCACACACCGGAGGAATACCGGGCCGTGTTCGTCAGCGAGTATAACCGCACCCATCCCCATTCATGTCTGGAGTACAACCGCAGGCGGGACCCCCGCTATCCCTCCTGGCAGTACACCGCTAAGATGCTGGGCTGCCGCCTCTGGAGCGAGTTGATACATATGTGTGCGGATGAACTGGATATGCCTAAAAGTTGCGAACGTAGCTTCACGGTAGAATCCAGCATCCAGCTCATCTGCGGTCCGCTGCATGACCAGCAGGTGTATCAGATACGGTAGGACAAGGTAAAACACAAGGCGGCGGAGCAGATCACGCTCCGCCGCTTTGAATCTAGATGCTTCTGTGTTATAATTATAATGCAGTAAACCCAAGAAGGCCTTGTTATGTTCCGACTAGAGTACTTCCCCCTAACTCAAGTGTTTCTTGTTTTTCAAATTAGCTACTTATAATACAGAGGTCCTCTTATGTCATTATCAGATAAGCTCAATCAGTTTACAAAACGGTTAATCGCAGAAGACGGCATAACTATTATCGACTGTGTTAGTGCCTTTCAAGGTAATGGATCACTTTCTCTTTCATTGCTCCCCTTTTTGGCATTATACTGCCGCTCTGCGCAAGAGTATTTTGGTCAGAAAGTTATTGATGATAAAACCGAAAAACAAATCACTGATATAAGAAATGGTCTGAAAATATACTCAAATCGATATGGAAAGATTAAGAACACTATGCTTACCATCGACTCACAACAGGACCAATACTATAAGGACCAGTTACGTTTTTCTTTTATGAAAAAATGGAATATTAACTATAATTTAGGGGTTTACTTTGATGAAGCCGGCCATATTGTCGGTAACACTCAGTTATCAAGTTTATCTTTGACTGAAAACAACTCCAATTTTAATATACAAAACCAGCATGCACTAGAAATTGGAAGGATTCTTGGAGCAAAGACAGTATTCATACTTAAGGAATTCTGTGGCCTCCACCCCACAGAAATATGCCTGAGCAGCTCAAAAGACATAAGAATTGGATATAGGGATTATAACACAAATCGAAGCAAGTCATTGTTTAGCAAACACGTTGATAAGGATTTGAATCTAACGATCTTACATCTTCTATCATTAGTTGGATTTGTTGAGCATATACTTCGTTCCACATTGCCATCTGATAATCCCTGGTTATTCCGAACTGAATATGTCGTTGCTCATTACGTCTGGAGTGGCATGAAGAGAATTGCTCAGCACCTTGAGAATAACACATCTAATACTTTTGATGATCTTTCGGAACTTCACTCATTTGTTACTAATGGTAGTTCTCTCTTTCCTTCATCTTTTCGCAATTGCATGATGCACTATGACTTAAACTTCAGCGGGAAGCCCGTTATTGCTGATAGGTTTTATAATCCTCACCTACCCTTTTGCGGACTTATAGAGAGCTGTTTTAATGGGAAACCATATGACGAGTTTTTCTTTGAACTCCGGCAGTACATATTAGCTCTAGAGAAACATATGTCATCTTGGTTCAATATAGATATTAAGAGCATTAAATGGGATTTATAATCTACTTAACAATTTCACGCCCCAAATAGCCGTCCACATTTTTGTGGGCGGTTAAATTTATATCTAGGAGGAATATACAATGTCAAAAGCAAGACCCAGTGCAGCGTCCCTGCTGACCTCGCTAGACGACCTGTTCACCACCCAGGCCGAGCGGGACGAAGCCAATCTGGAACCCATCCTCGAGATCCCGCTGGAACAGATCAGTCCCTTCCCCGGCCACCCGTTCAAAGTAAAGGCAGACGGGGACCTGGCGGCCCTCGCGGACAGCATCCGGGAGCACGGCGTGCTCGTGCCCGCGCTGGTGCGGCCCCTAGGCGGCGGCTATCAGATGGTAGCCGGCCACCGGCGCATGGCCGCGGCGGAGCTTGTAGGCGCGGAGGCGCTCCCCTGTATCGTCCGCGACCTGACCGACGAGGAAGCGACGATTGTCATGGTGGACAGCAATCTCCAGCGGGAGAAGATACTGCCCAGCGAAAAGGCGTTCGCCTACAAGATGAAGCTGGACGCCATGAAGCGGCAGGGCAGGCGGACCGACCTAACTTCTGCGCCAGTGGGGACGAAGTTGCGGGCAGCTGATGAAATGGCAAAAGAAGTCGGTGACAGCCGCAATCAGATCCACCGCTATATCCGCCTGACCAGCCTCATCCCGGAGCTGCTGAAGCTGGTGGACGACGGCAAGATCACCATGCGGCCCGCCGTGGAGTTGTCCTATCTCTCCCAGCGGGAACAGGCATCGCTCTATGAGACCATGGTGAGCGAGAACCGCACTCCCTCCAACGCCCAGGCCGTCAAGATACGCAAATTCTCCCAGGAGGGCCGCCTGTCCCCGGAGGTCATTCTCTCCATCATACGGGAAGAAAAGGGGGAGAAGAACAAGTACTTGAGCTTCCCCAAATCCCGTATAGCCAGCTATTTCAAGCCGGATACACCCAATGAAATGATAGAGGACACCATCATCAAAGCCCTGGAATACTACCGCAGCCTACAGCGAGGGCAGGAAAGATAGGCGATGCGAAAAAGAAAACGCTCTACTCACAAGGGCGCACCATACCCATTGGCCCGTGACAGTTTTGCCGCCGCGCTCCCCCTCCCCACACCCCACCCCTGTTTACTGCCTGTACTACCCGAAAAAAGAAAACTTCCGGTGATTCGCACATTTGCAGTTATTCTCCATACGCCCTACAATGGAGCAAAAGGAGGGTATGAACATGAACGAGATCGGCTACACCATGGTGAACGGCTATCGCATTCCCAACCTTCTCCCCCACCAAGAGCCGGAGATCCACCTGGGAAAATACGCCCTACTGCGCCGGAGGTTTCTCATGCGCCACCGGCCAGGGACATTCACCAATCTGCTGACATCCGGCGTTCTGAATCCGCACCTGCTGCAGGTGGAACAGGATGCCCGCGCCAGGATGGAACGACTCACCGCCGAGATGGCCCGCTCTCAAGGCGTCACGGAGGAACTGAAAGCAGCGGACCAAATGCGCTGGGTGGGGCTCATGAACAACATCCGCAGCGCCGCCGAGGAAGTGGTCTTGAACGAACTCATCTACGTCTGAGCCGCAAAGCCGGGAACGGGATATCTCCCTCTTCCGGTTTTGCATATAATCACACAAAGCCACCATAAAGCTGCACCGTTCCCCTTGCAAAGTGTTATCATATATGGTAACATATCAATCAGAACAGAGATACGAGGGAACACTATGCGCAGACAGGAGATCATCGCGCAGCTTGTGGCGGCGCGGCTGGAAAAGGGCATATCGCAGGCGGAGCTGGCCCG
>CANRNF010000135.1 GCA_947631865.1 uncultured Oscillospiraceae bacterium
TGCTGCAACGGCTCACCGACCTACAACGGGAGCCGGTCATCTTCACCGCCGCAGAGGGCTACGACCCCCAGCGGCGGTTTTTTATATCCGGCGATGAGATCGACCAGGTGCTGCGGGGCAGCACCAGCTACCGTCTCGGCGTCTATTCCTTTTTCCTGTCTCATACCGACCACGATGAGCGCCGCAAGCATCTGAAAGGCATTTACGGTGATAGAGGTTCTTACGATGGTATTGACAACATCAGTTGGGGGAGCAAGGGGCTTTCTTTCAGCCATGGTAGCATCACTGCGCCCTATACGAAGGTCGAACTGACGTGGCCGAAGATAGAAAAGCGCATCTCCGCTATGATAGACGCCGGGACGTTCCTGGACGATGCAGACCGGGCCGCCATACCCGAATATGAACGCGGACAGCTTGCCCGGCAGGTTTACCGCTTCTTCGCCAATGCCCCTGCTGCCTTTGAGCGCCCCTTTCCCGGCGATATGTATTATACCGATGCCGTGGGGCTTCTCGCCAGAGCGTTGAGCGACCCCGCCGAAGTCGATGTTCTCTATGAAATGATGCTCCGGCTGCGGGTAAGCACGTCCGAGGATGACCGTGACCATGACCTACGGGAACAGGTGTTCATCAACGTATCCGCATACCGTGACGGCACATTCTCCCTGTTCGGGGAACACCGTGAGCCAAAGGAACGCCCGGAGGCTGCGCCCATATCCCGTGGCGAGGAATACGAGGCGGAGATGGCCCATGAAATACTGCATTTCTATGGGGAGTTTGACGGCCCCGGCTATCTGGAATCGTTGGGCGCTGTCAGCTACGATGACGCCATGGTAAAGACCCGGCAGGCCCTGCGGACGCCGGAGGGCCGGGCACAGCTCATTCTTGTTCTGGAATCCTTTTTGAATGAAGCCGACGCCCAGGAGGAGATATATGCCGACATAGAACTGACCGTTGAATCCCTGCGGCAGATGGACGATGAGCAGTCTCCTATAATGGACGAGGCCAAGAGGCTTATCAACGAATACTGCCAGAAAGAATTTCAGAGCGACGGCGACTTCTCCGACCTGTCCAAAGTGGGCCTGGCTTTCACTACCACAGAGGATGACCGTCACACGATCCAAATCAACGCAAATCTCGTTGACTGGTGCATCGACTGCTTTGTGGATGATAAGCGGGTGGAACAGCGTGTCTACCCATCCCTCCAGGACCTAATTGACGCTGAATTAGAGTACCTTGACTTCGTTGAGCTTATCAATGTTCCCGTCCCGGAGGAAGAAGCGGAGATAGAAGCCCCGGCCAGCGAGCCGGGGCTACCAGCCGAAAAAGAAACGGAGGGCGGGAAGCCCGCCCCCGCCTATGACCTGGGGTATGGTCACATGGGCAACGGCCTCACCGTCTGGAACCGTCTGCGGACGGTGAATGGGGACTACCAGACCGTGGCCCACATCGCGCCGGACCGCTCCGTGACCATCTATGATACGGAAATGCCGGACGAGGTGCGGCAGCAGATCTATGATGTTGCCGTCACCTCCGATGCCAGAGTATCCGCCACCCAGGACATTCCAGTGTTCACCACGCCGCCCCAGGTGCGGGAACCGACCTCGCCGGAAGCCACAGCGGAGGACAAGGACAAGGCTATCCCCGCGCCCCTGCCCAGGCGGGAGCGCGTCACGTTCACCGCTCTCCACCCGGAGATACCCGCCGGCCAGCGCCGCAACTTCCGCATCACCGACCCAGAGTTGGGCTACGGCACCCCCAGCGAGAAGTACGCCGCCAACGTCGCGGCCATTCGCACTCTGAAGCGCATCGAGGCCGAGGAACGCCTCGCCACCCCGGAGGAACAGGAAGTCCTATCCCGGTATGTGGGCTGGGGCGGCCTCGCGGATTGCTTCGACGAGCGCCACAGTAAGTATCAGGAGTTGAAAAGCCTACTCAATGAGGACGAATATGCGGCGGCCAGGGCCAGTTCCCTGACCGCTTTTTATACGTCCCCGGTCATCATAGAGGCCATGTATAAGGCCCTGGCCCAGATGGGCTTTCATAGCGGCAACATCCTAGAACCCGCCTGCGGCATCGGCAACTTCATCGGCATGATCCCGGAGGATATGGCCGGCAGCCACGCCTACGGCGTGGAGATCGACAGCGTATCGGGCCGGATCGCCCAGCAGCTCTATCAGTTGAGCAGCATATCCGTCAACGGCTTTGAGAAGGTGCAGATGCCGGACAGCTTCTTTGACGTGGCCATCGGCAACGTGCCCTTTGGCGACCTGCGTGTGGCGGACAGGCGGTACGACAAGCACCACTGGCTCATTCACGACTACTTCTTCGGCAAGGCGCTGGACAAGGTGCGGCCTGGCGGCGTCATCGCGTTCATATCCAGCAAGGGCACCATGGACAAGGAGAACGGCTCCGTCCGTAGATACCTGGCCCAGCGCGCTGACCTTATCGGGGCCATCCGGCTGCCGGACAACGCTTTCAAGCGCAACGCCGGAACGGAAGTCACCAGCGACATCATCTTTTTACAAAAACGGGACCGCCTCACCGACATTGAGCCGGATTGGGTGCATCTGGATACCACCGAGGACGGTATCCGAATGAACAGCTACTTTGTTCAGCACCCGGAGATGGTGCTGGGAAACATGGTCATGGAATCCACCCGCTTTGGCATGGACAGCGCCTGCAAAGCCTATGAGGACGCAGACCTGTCCGAGCTGCTGGCCGAGGCCATCACCAACCTCCATGCGGAGTTCACCGCCTACGAGCAGGACGAGCTGGACGAGGAACAGGACGAATCCATCCCCGCAGACCCCTCCATCCGCAACTTCAGCTTTGCCATTGTGGACGGCGTGATCTACTACCGGGAGAACTCCGTCATGCGCCCGATCAGGACTTCCGCCACGGCGGAGAACCGTATCCGGGGCATGATAGCCCTCCGGGACTGTGTGCGCCGGCTCATTGAGATACAGACCGAAAACTACCCGGACGGCGAGATCTCCGCGCAGCAGCAGAAGCTCAACCGGCTCTATGATGACTTCGTGCGGAAGTACGACCGGCTCAACACCCGCGGCAACCGCCTGGCCTTTGAGGATGATTCCAGCTACTACCTGCTGTGTTCCCTGGAAGTGTACGACAAGGAGAACAACTTTGAGCGTAAGGCCGATATGTTTACCAAGCGCACCATCCGGCCCCATGAGCCTGTCACCCATGTGGATACCGCAGCGGAGGCCCTGGCCGTGTCCATCACCGAGAAAGCCCGTGTGGACATGGCCTATATGTCCGAGCTGTCCGGCATGACGCCGGAAGTGATGGAGGAAGAACTGTACGGCGTTATCTTTCGGGATGTGAACTGCTCCGAGGACCCCAAGGATATTACGGAGGCCCAAAAAGACATGGGCCGCTACCCCCTGGTGCCCGCAGACGAGTATCTGTCGGGCAACGTGCGGAAGAAGCTCCGCATGGCCAGCGCCATGCGGGAAGCGTTACCAGCCGAAGAAAAAAGCAGGCTGGACCGGAACGTGGCAGCGTTAGAGGCGGTGCAGCCCCAAGACCTGTCCGCTGGGGAGATCGGCGTCCGCATCGGCGCGAGCTGGGTGCCCATTTCCGA
>CANRNF010000136.1 GCA_947631865.1 uncultured Oscillospiraceae bacterium
AAGCTGTCGCTGCCGTATATGCCCTCCTCCAGGGCGATGAACTCATCCCCCCAGAAGCAGCAGTCCTCCGCGGCGATGCCATCGGACGCCATGAGCTTTTGCAGGATCGTGTCCACGTTGTCGCTCTTGTCGGAGATGCCAACCTCCAGATACTTCCCATCGCAGGTGGGGCTGACGGCCAGACCGTTTGCCTTCCCCGCCACCTCCGCTATGCCGATGAGGCAGCGCAGGCCGCCGATGCCAAGGCTTTGCAGGGTGCTCTGCAGGGCCTCCGTCTCCCCGGCCTGCATGAACAGGTTGTCGCCCCTATCTATCCCCGCCGCCAGGTCTATCTTGCAGTAGTTCGGTCGGTTGAACACGATGTCCGTGTTCAGACCATACTTTCCCAGCAGTTCCATGTGGATGTCGAAGGCAGTGCGGTGGATGGCCCCGCGGGTGCGCTCGTCGGGAAGGCGGTTCGAGAAGACGTAGGGCTCCCCATGGTCGAAGGCATAGTTGAACGCGCCCCGGCCCAGGCCGAGATAGAGGTTCCCCAGTTGTCTTTCTGTGAAGTATGTGTGGAGCTGCCCGCCGGCGACGCGGTCATAGGTGGTGCCGCTGATGATCGCCAGCTTCACCCCCGCGTCCAGAAGCGGGGCCATGGCCGCCACCGCCGGCTTCACCGGGGCCCGCCGGGAGAGGACCGCCGTCCCATCCCAGTCGAAGAAGATCGCCTTATACTTTTTCAAAGTGCTTTCCTCCCCTCTCCAGCGTCACCTCATGCCCGAAGACAGAGAAGCTGACGGGGCCGCCCTCCAGGAGGACGAACTCGGCCCCCTCTCTGCCCACGGTGACCTGTAGCCTTGCACCCCGGAACAGCACCTGGAACCGATAGCTCTCCCACTGTTCGGGCAGGCGGGGCGCAAAGGACAGCTTCGAGCCTTGCAGGCGCATCCCGGCAAAGCCGTTGATCACCGCCTGCCAGGTGCCGGCCATGTTGGCGGCGTGGATGCCGGCGTAGAAGTTGTTGTGATAGTCGTCCAGGTCCATCCGGGCGGAGTCGGAAAAGTATCCATACGCCTGGTCCATGTACCCGATGCCGGCTGCGACGATGCCGAAGATGCAGGTGGACAGGGACGAGTGGTGGAGCGTCACGGTCTGGTAGAAGTCGTAATTGCGCCGCAGCTCCTCCCGGGAGAAGTAGTTGCTGTGCAGATACATCCCCAGGATGGCGTCCGCCTGCTTGCTCATCCGGTGGCGCATGATGAAAAGCGGGTGGTAGTTCTCATAGAGCCACGCCCGCTTTTCCGGGGGGATGCGGCTCTCGTCCCAGGGCTTGCGGATCATAAAGCCGTCGTCCATAGGATAGATCTGCGCCCCCTCGTCGTAGGGCAGATACATGTTGTCGGCGATCTTCTCCCACAGAGCCGGTTCCTCCGCCTGGAAGCCCAGTTTCGCCGCCAGCGCGTCCATAGCCTCCGGCGAGTTCTCCCGCAGCCAGCGCACCGCCCCGGCGGCGTGGCGCAGGTTCTCCCGGGCCATCAGGTTCGTGTAGAAATTGTTGTCCACCAGCACGTTATATTCGTCCGGCCCGGTGACTGAGCAGATGCAGTATTTGCCGCCCCGGCGGTCAGAGAAGCTGCCCACGTCCGCCCAGACCCGGGCGGTCTCGATGAATATCTCCACGCCGCATTCCGCGAGGAATCGGGTGTCGCCGGTGGCCTGCAGATACAGGCTCAGGGCATAGGCCACGTCGGCATTGATGTGGTACTGGGCCGTGCCCAGGGGATAGTAGGTGGACGCCTCCTCGCCGTTGATGGTCCGCCAGGGGAACAGCGCCCCCTTGTCGTGGCCCAGTATCCGGGCCCTGTCCCTGGCCTGTGGCAGCTTGGACCAGCGCCACCGAAGCAGCGCCCGGGCGGCCTCCGGCGCCGTGAAGATCAGCACCGGCAGCACGTACATCTCCGTATCCCAGAAATAGTGGCCCTCGTAGCCCTCGCCGGAGAGACCCTTGGCCCCCATGCCGGTCTGGTTGTCCCGGCCGGCGGACTGGAAGATGTGGAACAGGTTGAAGTGCAGCCCCTGGCGGATGGCCAGGCCCTCGCCGCTTTCGATCTCGACGTCCGCCGTCTGCCAGAAGTCGTGGAAATAGCCCTTCTGGGCCTCCCCCAGCTTGTCGTAGCCGATCCGGGCCGCGGCGGCCAGGGTCTTTTTCGTGAACGGCTCCAACTCGCCAGGGTCCATGTCCAGGCTGGTGGCGTACGAGATCATCTTCTCCAGGACAATGCTCTCGCCCTGGACGGCCTTCACAGTGAGGCTGAAGCTCCCGTCAAGCTCCCCCGCGTGATACGTCCTGTTGATGATCGGCTGACCGCTGGCGATGCGGTGGATGCTGCCGCAGGCCACGGTGAGCCCGCTGCCTTTGGTGACGCCCTCATAATAGAGGACATCGTCCGCCGCCGTGAGCTTCACCGGGTCCAGCCGGCGGCCGAAGGGGCCATAGTCCACGATGGGGTTGGTCTTTCGCGTGTGGTTCTCCACGTCGGCCTGCAGGACGGACAGGAAGCGGACCGTCCCGGAAAAGTTCAGAGGCTCCACCTCGTAGCGGATGGCCATGATGTGCTTTTCCTCGAAGGACGCCAGGCGGCGGATGTGGATGGCCGCCTTCTTCCCGCCGGGGGACGTCCAGACCAATTTCCGCTCCAGATAGCCGTCATACATGTGCAGCGTCCGGCTGTACTCCTCCACGGCTCCCTCGTCCATGGAGAACGCCTCCCCGTCCAGATAGAGCCGCGTCTGCTTCAGGTTCGGCAGATTCAGGAGGGTCTGGCTGCGGGCCGGGGAGCCGAAGTTGGCCTCACCGTACCGGATGGGGACGGACTCATAGAATCCGTTGACGAAGTTGCCCTCCAGGCCATGGTCCTCGTCAAAGGGGTATGCCTCCTCGAAGGTGCCCCGGGTGCCGATGTAGCCGTTGGACAGGGAGAAGGTGGTCTCGTTTCGGTAGTTGTTCTCCGGAAGGAACGCCGTCTCCGTCACGTCCCACAGGTCGATGGGATAGATGGGCTTTTTGTCTTTATTCATGCCCTCACCCCTTCACCGCGCCGGCGGTCAGGCTCTCCATGACCTGCCGCTGGAGGATGATGAACACCAATATCGTGGGCAGAACGGTGATGACCACGGCGGCGAACAGCGCGGAGTAGTTGTTGGCGAAGGTGCCCATGTAATAATTGAGCGCGATGGGCACGGTCCTGGCCGTGTCGCCACTGGTGAGCATCAGGGCGAAGTAAAACTCGTTCCAGGTGTTGATGAATTGGAGCATGGCCACGGTTGCCAGGCCGGGCTTCGCCAGCGGCAGGATGATGTGCAGGAAAGTCTGCATGAACGTGGCGCCGTCTATGTAGGCCGACTCCTCCAGGGCCGTGCTGATGGTCTGGAAGTAGCTGGTCATGACGAA
>CANRNF010000137.1 GCA_947631865.1 uncultured Oscillospiraceae bacterium
TCAGCCAAAAGGCCGTCAAAGAAGACGGTGCCGTCATCACCGGTGACGAGCTGGCCGTTCTGAAGGCCAAGACTGGTGCATCCGCCCGCCACCGCCATATTGTCCTGGCGGAAGGATACCGGTACCCAGCCGGAGCCATCTACGGAGTATTCCAGAAGGTAGGTGGCGCCGGACAGGTTCGTCCCCTGGCTGTCCACCTTATGAACGGTGATGGACCCGATCGCCGGGTAGTCGTCCCGCGTGATCCTGATCTCCTGGCCGTCCGTTTCGACGGTGAATTCAAACGGGGTGTCATCCAGCATGTAGCCGCTGGGCGGCGTGATCTCCTGGGCAGAGTAGACGCCGAAGGGCAGCTCCTCCACTGTGAAGGTACCGTCCGCGCCGGTAGTGCTTTCGGTCACGGTGGCACCATCTTCGTCAAAGACGCGGAACAGGGCGCCCTCCAGAGGCGTCTTCGTGTTGGCGTCCTGCTTGGTGATGATCAGCTTGCCCTTGATCACTTCCTCCGGCACCGTCAGCTCCGTCTCGTTGGTGGCAAGCTGGGCACTGCCCGGCGCAAGGCCGATGGGGTAAGATGTGGAGTCAACCGTATAGCCCGGAGGCGCGGTGATCTCCTGCAAGGTCCAGCCAGTGCCGCAAGGGTAATAATTGGTAGTGAACTGGCCATGGGCGTCGGTGGTGTAGGTATCGCGCAGCGTGCCGTCCTTGTATACGCCATACTGTGCGCCTTCCAGGGTAATGCGGGTGTTGCGTTTAACGCTGGGCTCTGCGTCCACCTTTGTGACAGCGACTCTCCACTGCTTGGGGACGTTCTTAAAGAATACCGACACGGAGTCGTTCGCCCGGACCATCACTGTCTGGGTGGCGTTCTCACTCACATAGCCTTCCGGAACGATCTCCGTCACGGTATACTCACCCGGTATCAGGCCGGGCACATTGATGGTACCATCCGAGCCGGTGGTCACGTTCTGGTCTACGCCGTTCCCCTGGACTCTGAATTGGATTCCGCTCACAGCGCCGTCATCGGATTCCTTGACGATCTTGATGCCTCCCACGTTTCGTGTGTTGTGGAAACTCAGGGTCGCGGTTTCTCCACCTTTTACTTCGACGGTCTGGCCGGGGTTGTCCGAGGTATAACCCTCGGGTACCTGCTCAGTCACGGTGTACTGGCCAGGAACGAGGCCGGAGACGGTGATAGTGCCGTCCGAGCCGCTGGTGACAGTCTGATTGACCGAACCGCCCTTGACGGTGAACTGGATGCCGCTCACCATGCCGTCATCCGAGGTCTTGACGATCTTCACATTCCCGGTTTTCAAAGTGTTCTTAAATGTAACGGTGGCGGTCTGCCCATTCGTGACGGTGACAGTCTGCGAGGCCCTGTCTGCGGTGTAGCCGCTGGGAACGGTTTCGGTCACAGTGTATTGGCCAGGCGCAAGGTCGGGGATGGATATGGTGCCGTCCGAGCCGGTGGTCACAGTCTTGCTGACGCTATTCCCCGTGACCGTGAACGTGATCCCGGCCACCATCCCATCGCTGGACGTTTTGATGATCTTCAGACCACCTTTCTGCGGTGTGTTATGATATCGAACCGTGTACAACTCGCCCGGCATAAGCGTAAAGCGCTGCGTGGTCTGGTCTGCTGTGTAGCCTGCCGGGACCTGCTCTGTCACGGTGTATGTGCCGGGAGAAAGGTTGGGAACACTGATCGTACCATCAGAGCCAGTGGTCACGGTCTGGGACCCGCTGGGTCCGGTAACGGTGAATTTGATACCACTGACGACCCCATCATCTGAGGTTTTGACGATCTTCACAGTGCCTTTTTCAAGGGCGTTATAGAAGCTGACCGTAGTATTATCGCCGCTCTGAAGCGTGACCTGCTGGGATTTCGGAGAAGCCTCATAACCGCTGGGAGTCTGCTCAGTTATCATATAGGTACCCGGATCAAGCTCCTGCGTGATATAGCCGGAATAATCGGTGTAGACATTGTAGTGTTTGTTCGCCACATCTCCACCTATCCCGTCAATGGTGAAATGGATGTTGTAGATATTGTCATCCTCGGCAGTCTTTTTGATCGTCAGCGTGGCTTTGGCAGTGGGAGGCGGTGCCTCTGGCTCAGCATTGACCCTGAACCACCCGGAAGTGTTGCTTGTGGCCTCAATGCCGATGATCGTCTCCTGCAGATCGCGTCCACCATAAGCAGTGATAGTAGAGCTGGCAGATACCGCATTCTTGCGGGATACATTCACAGTAGCATTGCTCACAGCCGAAGCGGATGTAATGGTCAGCCGATTCCCTGACACATTGAAGCGAAGATCGCCGTTGGAACTGGAAAAGACGAAGTTGGATAAAACATCGTTATCATCTGTCAGAGTCAGTGTATACACGCCGCTCTGGAAAGTCATCTCGTGGGACACGGGCGGCGCATCCGTGGAATTGACGAAGCTGGGCAACGTCCCATAGTTCTGCATGGTGCTGACGATCTGGTTATAAACCGTCTTGACCTCGCTGTTCCAGCCACCGCCGCATACGGAGTCAATGACCTTGGTGTTCGTGCAGGTATAAGGGGGGCTCGTATTCCGGCAGCCCACAATGAACTCCCACATGACCATTTGTGTGGCGGTGTATTTAGAGCCATAGGACCCACTCAGACTGTTGCTGTTGCCCTCCACACCGCACAGCAGGCTCATCTTGATAGCATCCCGCTTCTCGGTGGAGTAGCTGTTCCAGAGGGACGCTGCACTGGTAGATACGACGGAGCCGCCCACCAGGTACTTGCCAGGCTCCAGGCAGTAGGCTGGCTGGCCGTTGGCATAGAGGATATGCCGGGCGCTCCCATTGCCGCCCACATAGCGGCCGTCGTAGTAAAAGGAGCTGTAATACTTGATGACGCTGCCGGACGAATCGTAGCAGCCCTGCACGGAAATCGTGGCGCTGCCGCTGGCGGCGGAGTATACCTCGTCCAGAGAGGGGTTGTTATCGCCCACGAACACGCCGTCACCCCAGGGCTCCTCTATGCCGGGGCCGTCCATACCAGAAGGGCCAATCTCCGGGACTTCGGTGGGCGCGGGCGTCTCGACCGGCGCCTCTGTTGTTTCAGGCGAGGGCGCAGCGGTCGCTTCGGGTACAGGCGGATTCGTGGTCTCAGGCTCAGACGGGTTTGTGGCCTCTGTTGGAGACTGTGTTTCGCCGCCAGTTCCCGAATCGCCTTCCATGCCACCGCCCTCTGTCGGCGGCTCGGTCTCCTGCTGGTCCTGCGTGGATGCGTTCATGTCGGCGCCAGTCTCGGCCGCCTGCACGATGCCGCCGCCGATCCCGAACATGAGGACCAGCACCAAAAACAAAGAAAAGATGC
>CANRNF010000138.1 GCA_947631865.1 uncultured Oscillospiraceae bacterium
ATGAACGTGGCGCCGTCTATGTAGGCCGACTCCTCCAGGGCCGTGCTGATGGTCTGGAAGTAGCTGGTCATGACGAAGAAGGACATGGGGATGCCCATGGCGGAATAGACGATGATGAGCCCCCACTTGGTGTCATAGAGATGCAGCGCCTTGAAGATGGCGAACAGGGGCTGGGAGATGGCCTGGGCCGGCAGCATCAGGGATGCGGAGATCATTAAGATCAGCACCGGCTTGAACTTGAACTTGAACCGGGCCGACACATAGGAGCACATGGCTACCAGCGCCACCGTCACCAGCACGCTGGTGCCCACGATGAGGACGCTGTTGAGAAAATACTTGCCGATGGGCGCGTAGCGGACCGCGTCTGCATAGTTTTTCGGGCTGAAGGAGCTGGGCAGGGACAGGGCGGAGGAGTTGATCTCCGCGTAGGTCTTGAAGGAGCTCAAAAACACCCATATCATCGGGCCCACGGAGATGAGAACGAAAAACGCCAGGAAGATGTACTTCACCGTCCCCAGGGACAGCTTCTTTGCTTTTTTCATATATTCAGACCTCCCCCATCTCTTTCTTGTCCCGGAAAAGCCGCCGTATCAGCACCACGAGCACCAGGCCCAGGGCGATCTGGACCACGCCCACGGCGTTGGCCTTTCCGTAGTTGTTTTCCAGCGTCATGATCTTATATAGATAGGTGGGCAGGTTCAGCGTGGACGTGCCCGGCCCGCCCTTTGTGGTCATGTAGATGATGTCGAACTGGGAGACCATGGCCACGGAGGCCAGGACCACGCAGGTGCCAAAGATGTTTCTCATCAGGGGCAGGGTGATGTACCGGTCCAGCTGCCAAGGCGTGGCGCCGTCCATGACGGCGGCCTCATAGACCTCCTTGTTGATGGCGCCCATCTCCGCCAGGAAGATGATGGTGTTGAAGCCGGAATAGAACACCCATGTGGCCGTGACGGTCCAGAAGGCGTATTTGGAGTTGCCGAAGAGATTGACGATATGCCGGGTGTTCAGACCCAGAAACTCATACACGGGCTTGAGCACGCCGAAGGTGGGATTGAGCAGAAGCGTGAACATCACGCCGGTGGCCGCCGTGGGCACGATGTTGGGGATGAGATAGGCCGTGCGCACGATCTTCCAGCCCTTGGGCTTTCTGTGCAGCACCAGAGCCATGACCAGGCCCAGCGTCACATGGAACGTGCTCTGTATCAGGACCCAGCGCAGGGTGTTGATGACGGCCACCTTAAAGGAGGGGTCGGCGAATATCTGTTTGAAGTTCTCCAGCCCCACCGGCTTCGGGCTGGTAGAGACCGTGTAATTGCACACGGACGTATACAGGACCATCACGATTGGCGCGGCGTAGACGAGGCAAAACAGGATCATGCAGGGCAGGATGAACAGCACGATCCATTTCTTTTTGTTCTTGATCGACATAGCATACCCTTTCTCCGCAAGGCTGTGAACAGGGGGCATTGAAAAACAATGCCCCCTGCGTTTGTATGTTCTATGCTATCAGTTCTTCTGCGCCGCCTCGGACAGCTTCGTGCAGAATTCTGCCGGGGACAGGTTGCTGTAGGCCAGCTCGGGCAGCTGCACAGAGAACTCGTCGATCACGTTCTGATACCAGTAAGCCTGGTTCTGACCATAGGTCCACTCCGCCTTGCCCATCAGCTCCATGACCTGGGCCATCAGAGGATCGGACTCGATGAGCGTGTCGGGGATGTCCACTTCCTTGGCCACCGGCTGCAGGCCGGCCATCTCCAGACCCTTCAGCTGGTTCTCAATGGTGGTCTCGAACTTCAGGAAGGCCACGGCCGCCTCGATCTTCTCAGGCTCCGTCGCGCCCACCATGTCGCCGGGGGTGGGGACCATCTCCATACCGGCCTTGGGCATGAGCATGACGCCCACTTCGTCATAGAATCCCTCGGGGGCCTTCTCCGGGCTGCGGATGTCGGGGATCATCCAGGGGCCGTTGGGCAGCATGGCCACTTCGCCGTTGAAGAAGTGAGTTGCCATGGTGTCATACTTGCCGCCCACCGCGTCCGCCGTGGTGTACTCAGCCAGCATCTTCTGCAGGGTCTCCGTGGCCTCTTCCACCTCGGGGGTGTTGTAGTCGGTGGGGTACATGGACTTCATGAAGGCGTTGCCGGTCTCACCCTCGGTGCCGATGAGGGCGCTGTACCACAGGTTGGTGAGCCAGCCCATGTCGCCGGTGTCCATGCTGATGGGGGTGATGTCATGCTCCAGGAGCGTCTCGCAGGCCGCGAAGAAATCGTCCCAAGTCTCATAGGCCACTTCGGGCGCCGTCAGGCCGGCCTCGGCGAAGAGGGTCTTGTTGTAGTAGATGTAGGAGATCTCCTTGGACACGGGCACGCCGTAGATCTTGCCATCCACGGTGTTGAACTCCAGGGAGGCCTCGTCAAAGGTGGCCTTCCACTCGGGGTCCGCGTCAAAATAGGGGGTCAGGTCCGCCACCTTGCCGGCCTCGGCCGCCAGGGCGGTGATGTTGTTGCCGCCGTTGAGGACGATGTCAGGCAGGTCGCCGCTGGAGATGAGCAGCTTGATCTTCTGGTTGAAGGCGTCGGTGGTGGGGATCTCCTCGAAGTTGAACTCCACGTTTTTGCCTTCCTCGGTCTTCTGGAACTCGGAGAACAGGTAGGCGTAAAAGTCCGCCGCGTAGTCCGTGCCCACATGGTAGTTGATCACGTCCAGCACGACCTTCTCCTCCGCCGCGGAAGCGGGGACGGCGAACAGGGCCAGCGCCATCACCACTGTGAGCACCAGGCATAACACTCGTTTCATTTTGCTAAACCTCCTATGTTATTAGATGATGGTACCATTGTAGAGCATCCCGCCCGGGGACCGTGATGGTCCGGCTTTACCAAATGTGTGATCATTTTTTCTTTTTTCGCCGGCGGCGCTGCGGTTTTCGTCTGATTTTATGTATTTTCTATAATTATTTTTACTTTATCTGTTATAATTTTGTGACTGATGAACGATTAGTTCCCAAAATGGCAGTTTTTTGTTATAATCAGCATATCAGAGCAGAGGAGGCGCGTCCACGCCATGAGAGCACTCATCCAGCGCATCCGGAGCGGACCGAAGGCAAAGAGCCTGCGCTCCTATGCTGCGCTCATGTTTACTGGAGTTACCACCTTGGCGCTTGTTGTAATTGGCGTTTTTTTCTATGCCCGTACAGCCAAGACGCTCCGGGAGACGTATCAGGAGCAGATGTACCAGCAGCTGAACAACACCATGAGCCAGATCGGCGAGCAGGTGGAGCTGATGGACTCCCTCTA
>CANRNF010000139.1 GCA_947631865.1 uncultured Oscillospiraceae bacterium
TGGCCCCAGATCCACGAGCGGTGCGGGGACGTGAGCTTTCAGCTGGTCCCCTTTGAGAACACCCCGGAGAACGCCCGGGAGATACTGCGCAACCTGGGGGAGAACATCGACGTGGTGACGGGCATCTTCGACGAGACGCTGCTGGCCCTGCGCCAGTGCGCGGGCTTTGAAATATCCCGCGAGCCCATCTGCTGCGCCGTGAGCATCTACCACCCCCTGGCGGCCAAGAATGTCTTGACGCCGGAGGACCTGGCCGGGGAGGAGCTGCTGCTGATCCACCGGGGGTGGAGCAGGTATATGGACGAGCTGCGGGACGACCTTTCGCAGAACCACCCGGACATAAAGATCGCGGATTTCGATTTCTATGATATGAGCATCTTCAACCGCTGCGAGCAGAACCGGAACATGCTCGCGGTCATCGGCAAGTGGTCCTGCGTCCATCCTATGCTGAAGGTGCTGCCGGTAGCGTGGGACCACGCCATCCCCTTTGGCATCCTGCACCCGCCTGAGCCGTCGCCCATGCTGGCCCGGTTCCTGGACGCGGTGCGGGCTGTGGTATAAAAGACGCTGCGCGCTGTTATACCGAAGATACCGGTCGTGCTCCCGGCTGGCGCCGGAACCGCACGACATGGTACAGGAAAAAGAGTTATAACCTTTGGGTTTATACTTATGAACCAATCGGGACTTCTCACGAGGTCCCGATCTTTTTATAATGTGACGTGGGATATACTCAAACAGGAGGGCGCGATGAGGAAAGCTGGTTTGGCAGCCGTGTTGCTTACATGTCTGCTGCTGTGCGCAGCGGCGGCGGACCGGGGAGAGGATGAGATGGACGGGCCTTATACCGTGAACACGAAAATATCCGATGTGATGAACGACCCCGTGTTCGGGTCATGGGGACGGCTGATCTTCCCGGCAGACGAGGGCTATTGGAGCGGCGAAACGCTGGGGGACCTGCGCCTGACCTGGTACAGCAACATCGACCCGGACAAGACCGTGGAGATTTGCAACTATCTCCATGACAAGGCGCGGGCGAGACCGCTTTCTATGACATCTACACCGACGAGGAGAAGGCGGCGGACCCGGCCAAGGAGGACACGGGGCTGTTCTTCTTCAAGGGCGGGCCGGGCGCGAAGTTCGCCGTGTGCAACGCCGGAGGCGGGTTCGCCTATGTGGGGGCCATGCACGACAGCTTCCCCCACGCTCTGGAGCTTTCCAAGATGGGCTACAACGCCTTCGCCCTCATCTACCGCCCCGGCTGGGACACCGCCTGCGAGGACCTGGCGCGGGCCATCACCTTCATCTTTGACCACGCCGACGACCTGGAGGTGGACACGGATTGCTACTCCCTCTGGGGCGGCAGCGCCGGGGCACGGATGGCGGCGTATCTGGGCACCTACGGACCGGCGTACTTCGGCGGAGACGACCTGCCCCGGCCGGGCGCGGTCATCATGCAGTACACCGGTCACGGCGAGTACAGCGAATCGGACCCGCCCACCTACGCCTGCGTGGGCACCAACGACGGCATCGCCTCCTGGCGGATCATGCAGCGGCGGCTGGAGGCCATGAGCGCGCTGGGCATCCCCACGGAATTTCATGTCTACGAGGGCCTCTCTCACGGCTTTGGCCTGGGTACCGGCACCGTGGCGGAGGGATGGATCAACGACGCGGTAAGCTTTTGGAAGGAACAGATGGAAACCGGCTGATATAGCTGACGGGAGGCGAACCCGCACCGGTTTTTGGCGGCGGGTCTGCGCCCGTGCGGCGTCAAATCCCTTGGCAATACGGGAGTATTCCCTGCGGGCTTTTCCTTGCCCGAACACAGACCCGCTCGCCAGAAACTGCTTCGCACTCCACGGGGAGCAGTTTTCGAGGGATTTTCTTTGAGGAGAAGGAAGGCTTGCTGGCGCAAGCCAACGACGACGAGACGAAAAGCACCGAAAACTGCCCCCGTGGAGCGGCGTGTGTTCGCCTCCCGTCAGCTACGAAAGGAGACCATGATGAAGAAGTTGATCGCAATACTGCTGAGCCTCGCGCTCCTGCTGAGCCTGGCCGCCTGTTCATCCGGCAGCGCGCAGGCCAGCGAGGCCCCGGCAGAACCGACCGCAGAGGCGGAGCCCGCTGCCGCGCCTGAAACGACGGAAAGCACCCAGACCGCAGGCGGCAAGACCCTGGTGGCCTATTTCTCCGCTACTAATAACACCGAGGCAGTGGCAAACACCATCGCGTTCACGCTGAGCGCCGATCTGTATGAGATAACCCCCGCCCAGCCCTATACCGACGGCGATTTGAACTGGCGGGATGGGAACAGCCGGGTATCCCGCGAACATGACGACGAGAGCCTGCGTAACGTGGAGCTGGCAAGCACGGTGGTGGCCGGCTGGGAAGATTACGACACCGTGTTTGTGGGCTATCCCATCTGGTGGGGCATCGCGGCCTGGCCGGTGAGCAGCTTCGTCGCCGCCAATGACTTCACCGGCAAGACGGTGATCCCCTTCTGTACCTCCTCCAGCTCCGGCCTGGGCGAGAGCGGTGAGCTTCTGGCCGAGGCAGCCGGCACGGGAACGTGGATGGAGGGCCAGCGGTTCCGCTCCGGCGTCAGTGAGGCGGACGTGCAGGTGTGGCTGAACGGCCTGGAGCTCCCGGCCGCAGAGCCCGCCCCGGCCAATGAGACCGCCGAGAACAGCGGCGCATCGGTGGTATACTTCACCTCCGACATCAGCGCCGAGGGGATGATGCGGGCCTATGAAGCCTTGGGCGTGGAGCTGCAGGGCGACAACATCGCGGTAAAACTCTCCACGGGCGAGCCTCCCGCCAGCAACTACCTGCGCCCGGAGCTCATCAAAGACGTAGTGGAGGCGGTAAACGGCACCATCGTGGAGTGCAACACCGCCTACGGCGGCTCCCGCTCCGAGACGGCCATGCGCTACCAGGTGGCCGAGGACCACGGCTTCACGGAGCTGGGCAAGGGCTTCGTCATCATGGACGAGGACGGCTCCATGATCCTCCCGGTGGAGGGCGGCCAGCGGCTGACAGAGAACTATGTAGGCGCCCACTTCGGGGACTTTGACGGTTTCCTGGTCCTCAGCCACTTCAAGGGGCATATGATCGCCGGTTACGGCGGCGCGCTGAAAAACATCTCCATCGGCATTGGCTCCCAGGAGGGAAAGAACCTGATCCATACCGCCGGGCGCAGCCACACCAGCTGGTTTGGCGGGGAGCAGGACGCCTTTCTGGAGTCCATGGCTGACGCGGGCAAGTCCGTGGTGGACGCCCTGGACCACAACATCCTGTT
>CANRNF010000140.1 GCA_947631865.1 uncultured Oscillospiraceae bacterium
TCAGCGTTTCCCTGGGCGGCTTCTCAAAATCCCAGAACGGTGTGTTCAGGTCTACCCATTCATATTCGTCGTCATGGGGTGTTATACCATCATTACAGATGCTGTTTTTCCTTTTGGCTATGATATTTTCAACCATTCAGCGCTCTCCTTTTTCAACTTTCTTTTGCTGGGTAGTGACCGGTTGCCCGCGCTGTTCCAGCGCCACATTGACGTGGTGCCGGACCTGCAGCAGCTTTGTGAGATCGTCCCGCAAGGGCTTGTACTTGGCATAGGCCGCCTCATGCTCCCGCGCCAGCCTTTCCATCTCCCGCCGCCAGGCGGAGATGGGCAGCTTGCCGTCCGGCGTGAAGGCGTCCGTCAGCTTGCGTCTGGTCATATAAAACTGCCGCAGCTCGCTTTCATGTTCCTGCCTGTACTTCTCCCGCTGACCATTCCACCGAATGCCGTTCATCTCGTCGAAGATAGGCTTTAGGCGGGCGTAGTTTTCAGCCTGCTGGAGCAGATCCTTCAGCTCCTTCTGGCTTTTGTTGGAGGCGTCAAGCTCTGTCTTTAGCACGGATACTTGGCCGTTGAGATCAGCAACACGTTCTTCCAGTGCCTCCACCGTGAACAGCTTGTTCTCCATGATGTAGTTATGGGCTTCCGCAAACTGCTTCAGATTGCCTAGCTTTGCTTTCCGGCTCCACGCTCCGGCGTTCCTCATAGCGATATAATCGCCCAAAAGCTCACCCAGGTTGGGCTGCTGGGGCTGGGACAGCTCCTGCCTGACATCCTTCAGCCAGTCCAGCAACGTCGCTATCTTCTTCCGCAGACTGCGGATGGCCGCGTTGGTAGAGCGAACCCAGCGGTTGAGATCGCCCTTGTCGGTAGGGATGCCCTTTGCCACCATCTGCCGGACGGCGGGCCCCTCATGGACCGTCGGTATCTGGTCGATCCCCTGGCGTTCATAGGAGCGGTGGTCGATTCTACAATCAAAACCCTTTTCCTCAAACTTGGCGTTGCACAGCGCGGCCCAGGCTGCCCGCCAGGATTCCAGCCGCTCCGGGCTGCCCCAATCGGTGGTGGGCACAGCGTCAAAGGTCGCTTTGCCGTTCTCATCAAGGATGCGGTTGCCGTTCTCGTCCAAGTGGTAGACACGGTGCTGTTTGTATCCCCACTTTCCGTTCTCCTTCAATGGCCGGATGGGACAGAGGACATGGAAGTGGGGATTCTGTATCTCCTTATCCGGCATGTGGATGGCGAAGTCCGCGATCATCCCTCGGCTGACAAGCTGCTCCGATACAAATTGCCTTGCAAGTGCGATGTTCTCCTCCAGGGAAAACTCGTTCTGCAAGGCAATGTCAAAGCTATATGCAAGCTGGGCGTCTTTGTTCCGCTCTACCTGTTCCAAGGCGTTCCATAGCGTCTGCCGGTCAGCGTATTCTGACGGAGCATGTGGCGGGAGAAATATCTCGGAACAGATCACGCCTTTCTTGTGGCTGTAGTCACTGGTCTCACCGTAGTATTCGCTGTATAACTTTTCGCCTGACCGATAGGCAGCGGAAGCGATGGCGGACTGACCGGCACTGCGCTTGATCTGGGTGACGTGGAAATGATAGATGGCCATCACCCGACCTCCTTGGAGAGTGCAGACTGGATGACGGCCCGAACATCCGGCAGGGAAAGTATCTGCTCCATGAGGGAATAAAACGGCACCTCTGCCATTGCCTTGACCTCCGGGACGATGCTCTCCACGGCAGCCCCGCGGGTGATGAGCCGGTGCGTCCGTGCGGTCCGCTCGGCCTTGTTCAGATACTTCGCCCGGTTCTCCAGCCGTTCCAGTCGATGCTGGCACTGTTCCAGCAGAGCCTTGTCTCTGGCTTGTTCCGCTCTCAGCTGCTCCAACGTCTTGCTCATTTGCGTTCCTCCCGAGGTTTCCAGCGTTTGGACCAGTAGCGGTCGCAGACGACGATGCCCATGCGGAAGCTCTGCTTGCAGTCCTGGGTGCAGCCCCGGCAGATAGGGTTATATGTGATACGATTACGGCGGTCAAGGAAGAACGACCATTCCTCCCGCCGCTTCTTGCTCATACGCGGCATTGTTACTCCTTTTCATACGATAATTGAGATTTGGTGTTCCGGGAAGATTTCTGTATATTCCCGGTGTCATTTTGGCGATTTTTCGGCGCTGTAAGCGCGTTTTCGCCAGCCCGCCGTGCCGGGACAGCAGGGCGGCGAAAAGCGGTGTTTTGTATCTTGTTGGGAGCATTGTGATCCCTCCTTCAGATTGGATTTCCGACATGGAATAGAAAAAGCAGCCACGAGCTGTCTCGTGACTGCGATTTGAATCTCTGTCAAATTTAGTGTTCGCTTAGAAAATCGTTATACTGGCCATGGGCAAACGCCTCATATCCGGCGGCGATCTTGGCGATCCGTTTGGAGACGGCCCCGGTGGTCTTAAAGTCCAGCTTGTCCGCGATCTGCTGCTGGGTGAAGCCCTCCATCCTCATCCGCAGGATCGTCTGATCGTCCGGGGATAGGCTGGCGAAAAACGAATCCACTGCATCCCGTGACATGACCTTCTTCTCATACTCGGCCCGCGGGTCCTCGATGTCATACAGCATATCGCCATCCAACTTGGTTCCGTTCTGCGCGATGTCCTCCAGGGAAAGGTGTGTCGCCGTCCGGTCGTGATACCAGGAGCGGAGGAAATCCCGTTTCTTGGAGTTTTTCCCGCGGTTGTAATCCTCCGCTTGCCGATTGAGCCATATCTCGTCGATGATGGGCTGCCAGTTTTCCTCGGCGACGATCATGTCCGTGAGATTCCCGATAAGGTTGCTGAACTGCTGCCAGTTCAGCCAGGGGACTTCCACATTCTCCGGCATGAGGAACAGCCGCTGGAAGCTCCAATCCATCTCTGTCTCGAACTTCTTGCGGAAGTATCGGATGATGTCGTAGGACATTCGCCAGAGTGGGAAGTCGCCGGAGTAGTCCTGCCACTCGCCAGGGATGTCGTGATACGTTCCGTCTTTGAAAGGAACCTGGAAGAACTGCCACGCCGCCCATGCGTAACAGTCCCAAACCAGTTCCAAAAACGAATCGTCCTCGATGAGCTTTCTGGCCGTTTCATCTGACAAAAGTCTTACGATGTTCCGAGGGAGAGTGAGAAAGGCCGGCCGCTTCTCCACAAGCTCACGGGGCAAAGCGTAAAACAGCGTCATCCACGACAGGTAGCTGTCCTGGGGTATCTCCATGATCCCATCTGCCAGCATGA
>CANRNF010000141.1 GCA_947631865.1 uncultured Oscillospiraceae bacterium
GCCAGTCTTTTTGTCGTGCCTTTTCCTCGGCTCTACTTTTTCTTCATTTGGGGCTTGACTTTTTATTCGCAGGCTCCGTATAACATTTTTGTGCATCCTAAGAAGCTCCTTGTCAATGGCGATGGAGGACACTATAATAGGCGTTGTCTGGGTCATTCATGTTAGTATGATAAGCCTAATGTCCGTGAACGTGAATCTTGGATGGGCCTCCGATGGACCTCCGATTTCCTTTTTTGGCTCCAAAGTTACACTTGAGCAAGAGTTCTTGTGGCACGGGCTTTTTTCGTGATGAGACGCTTAAAGCATTGATATTACGGCACTTTTCAAGTGGAACAAGTTCCGTCATCTTCTCTTTGTAGGCGTCATCTTCCGTGTGTCCGGCAAAACTCAAAATCCGGCGGTGGCGACACCGTGCGGGTTCGACCCCCGCCACCGGCACCACGTCAGAACGGCTCTGGAAATGCCGGGACCCCGCAAGCGGGGCCCCGCGCATCGGCCAGAGCCGTTCTTCCTTTTTCCCATGCGACCCGCTTTGCTGGGCTCGCATGGGAGCCCCCATAGGTTCCCGGGCGCTTATTTTTTTTGATGTGGTTTCCGCAGCGCTTTCCTACCACGGTTTTCGTCTCTATCTCGCCAAAAAATTGGAAGATATTAGAATTTTTGTCCGCTTTTGTCACAAAACGCGTGATTGTCGTTTTTTGTCATATTATGGAACAAAATCCCTTCAGATGAGGTGAGTTCCGGCTATGGCGAGCGGCGAGGTCATTGTGCGCAGGATCCTCGGTCCCGTGCGCTCTGATATCCGCCCCCTTGCCCTCGCCATCGATATCACCGGCAGCCTCATCTTTGAGCAGCATATCGCCGCGGAGGATATCCAGGTCACCAAGCTGGTCTATCCGCCTGTGGCAAAACTCCTCCGTCAGAGGACCGCCGCTGTCACCAAGAGCATCGAACGCCTCACGCGTCTGTGCTGGGACGCGCTGGCGGAACAGGACCTGACCGCTTTTTATATCGGCGGCCCTGTAAAGCAGGTCCCCACGCCCCGTGAGATGCTCCACTACCTGGCCGTCTACGCCAGGCTCGACCTCCCCTACTACACCGCTATCGACCGATATCCCAGCCTGCTCTTTCAGGAGCCGGCGAAGACGCCGGTGACGTCCGACAGCCCGTACCAGTTCATCAACGAGGCGATACAAAAGAGTATCCCGGCGCCGGTCTCCATGGTAATGGAGCGGCAATACGCCTCCGGCTGCATGGTCTTTCCCGTTTGTCCCACCTGCGGAGTCACCGTGGAGCGGGAGTACCAGAACTACTGTGACCGCTGCGGCCAGCGCCTGGACTGGGGTCAGCGGGAGACACGGACCCTCGTTTTCCCTGCCCGGTGACTACGTCGAAAGACCTCTGAAGATGTCTGATCCTCGCAAGCAAGGCTCCTCCATCGGTCAGAGGTCTTTCTCCTTTTCTCCACGCGACCCGCTGCGCTGGGCTCGCGTGGGGACCCCCATTTTCGCTACCAACCCGTTTCGGGTACGGAAGATACAAAAAAGGACACGCGATCGCGTGTCCTTTTCTTGGTGGAGCATGTTGCGTTAAATCCGAACCGAACGCTTCTTCGATCTCTTTCAGCGTGATGGTCTCTGTCCCGTCGTGGTAATTGAAGGTGAATACCAGCTTATCGTCAAAGACATAGACCGAATTGATAAACGTATCAATAATGCCCTTTTGATAGGCCGGGTCGTCGGCATTGCCGTACTTGAATCGGCTGATCCAGCTGACGATCTGCTCTTTCGTGTATGTGGGCCTTCGTATCTGTGCTTGCAGGATGGCGATCTTCAAATCGTCCCGCTGGGCCTCCAGTTTGTCCAGCCGCTCTTTGGTGGACGAGGTGAGCACTCCCGCCTGTATCGCGTCGAGCATATTCTCTATGCCCTTTTCACACTCCTGAAGCTGATGTTGCAATGCCGGCAGGGTCGTGTCCTCTTGCTCCTGCAGTTTCACGATGGATTCAGCGATGCGCTCGATCTCTTGATCCTGCAGCACCCGCTTCACCGTGCAGAGCACAACGGCCCTCTCTATCCACTGTTTCTTGACGGCTTTTCGCTTGCACCCCAAATGCCGCTTCGCGCCGCCGCATTTGTAGTAGTAATGCTTGACGCCTTTCGTGCCGCTGGTGCCGCTCTCGCCCACCATCAGCCGCCCGCAGGTCCCGCAGAACAGCTTCGTGGTCAACAGATACTCGTCCGCCGCTTTCGCCTTGGCAGGAGCTTTCTTGTTCTTCTCCAGCCGCTCCTGGACCCGCGCAAAAGTCTCCTCGTCGATGATGGCTGGAACGCCGTTGGGCACGACCACGCCGCCGTAGCGGTACTCGCCTATGTACTTCCGGTTTTTCAGCATGATGCTCACCGTAGCGCACCGGAACGGCCTTCCCTGGGTCGTCGTCAGCCCCCGGTCATTGAGCGACTGTGCGATGTCCGTGATCGTCTCGCCGTCGGCATACCGGGCGAATACCTCCCTGACGATCGGCGCGGTCAGCGGGTCGATCACAAAGGAACCGTCCGCGTCTACGGTATAGCCCAGCGCCCGCCAGCCACCGTTATTCTTGCACTTCAGGGCGTTTTCCTTTTGTCCCCGGTGGATCTTCTCCGAAAGCTCCGCCGAGTAATACTCTGCGTAGCCCTCCAACATGGATTCCAGAATGATGCCCTCCGGCCCCTCGGATATATTCTCCTTGGCGGACAGCACCTTGACCCCGTTCTTTTTCAGGACGTGCTTGTAGTGTGCGCTGTCGTAGCGGTCACGGGAGAATCGATCCAGCTTCCACACCAGCACCACATCGAACAGTCCTTTTTCGCTGTCCCGGATCATGCGCTGGAAGTCGGGGCGGTCAGCAGTGCGGGCGGACAAGGCTCGGTCGATATAGCTGCACAGGACCGTGATCCCGTTGCGCTCGGCGTACTCATTGCATTCGCGTATTTGTCCCTCTATGCTCTCTTCCCGCTGATTGTCGGACGAGTACCGGGCATAAATCACCGCTTTCATTTCTTCTCACCGCCTTCCGGCACTTGAAGCAATGCTTCATTAGTATTACATTAATCAATTAGCAATTTAGTTATCCGCTTAGGATTACTCCCATTATTGTCAAACCACATTGGCCACAGGGAATGGAGCCTGCGAATAAAAAGTCAAGCCCCAAATGAAGAAAAAGTAGAGCCGAGGAAAAGGCACGACAAAAAGACTG
>CANRNF010000142.1 GCA_947631865.1 uncultured Oscillospiraceae bacterium
TCCAATATGGCCATAGAGTTGGCCGCCGCGCCGAACTGGGTGCCGCCGTAGGGCACGCCGGCGATGGAACCGGCCTCCACAGTCAGCGTCATCTTGTCGGAGATGCCCTCCTCCGCCGCCACATTGGCGATCTTTTCCGGCGCGCCGGTGCCCAGGTTCACGATAGCGTCCTGGGGCAGCTCCATGGCGGCCCGGCGGGCGATGATCTTCTTGGCGTCCAACGGGATGGGCGGGATTGCGTCCACGGGGATGCGAAATTCGCCGGTGAGCGCCCCGTCATAGGGCATGCCCAGGCACTGCATGTTGTCCTCAATGGAACCCACCACAATGGCGTCCACATAGATGCCGGGGATCTTCACCAGCTTGGGGTCCAGGGTGCCGCCCTGGACGATCTTCTCCACCTGGACGACGACCTTGCCGCCGGAGTTTTTGGTGGCCTGGCACTGGGCGGTCACATCCAGAGGTCCGATCTCCCGGTGGACGGTGCAGTTGCCGTACTCGTCAGCGTAGGAGCCCCGGACAAAGCAGACGTCGATAGGGAAACCTTTATAGAGCAGCCGTTCCTCCCCCTCGATGTTGACGATCTTCACCAGATCCTCTTTGGTCACGTCGTTCAGCTTGCCGCCGCCGTTGCGCGGGTCCACAAAGGTGTACAGGCCCACATGGGTGATGGTGCCGATGTTGTGGGCAGCGATATCCCGGTACATATGGGTGATGACGCCCTGGGGTAGGTTATAGGCCTCGATCTTGTTGGCCAGGGCCAGGTCGCCCAGCCGGGCGGCCCGGTCCCAGTGTCCGCCGACCACGCGCTTTACCATGCCCTCATGGCCGAAATGATCGCCGCCGGTGCCGTCCCGATGGCCCTGACCGGCCGCGAAGAACAATGTCAGGTCCCGGGGGTGCCCGGTCCCAAGGAAGCGCTGCTCCAGCGCCTTGGTCAGCGCCTCCGGGCAGGCGCAGCTGACAAATCCGCCGGTGGAGACGGTGTCCCCGTCCTTGACCAGCGCCGCCGCCTCTTCGGCGGTGATGACTTTGACCTTTTTCACGCTCTCGCCCTCCTTACTTGTTCTGGAACACGGCGGGGCGCTTCTCCAGAAAGGCCTTCATGCCTTCCTTCTGATCCTTGGTGGCGTAGCACATGGCAAACAGCTCGTTCTCCAGGGCGATGCCGTCGTCGATGTCCATCTGCATGCCCCGGTCGATGCATGCCTTGGCGTACTTCACGGCGATGGGGGCGTTTTTGGTGAAGCTCTTGGCCATAGCAATGGCGCCGTCCATGAGTTCCTCGGGGGGATACACCGCGTTCACCAGGCCGATGGCCAGGGCCTCGTCGGCCTTCACATGCCGACCTGAGAAGATCAGTTCTTTGGCCTTCGCGATGCCGATGCGCCGGGGCAGACGCTGGGTGCCGGAGAAGCCCGGGGTAATGCCCAGACCCACCTCAGGCTGACCGAAGCGAGCCTTTTCCGAGGCCAGGATGATGTCGCAGCTGAGGGCCAGCTCGCAGCCGCCGCCCAGAGCGAATCCGTTCACCGCGGCGATGGTGGGGATCTCCAGCTTTTCGATCCGGCGCATGAGCGCGCTTCCCCGCTGGCCCCACCTGCGGCCCTGGTCCAGACCCATGGGCTGCTGCTCGCCGATATCGGCGCCCGCCACGAAGGAGCGGCCCGCGCCGGTGATGATAAGCGCGCCCAGCGTCTTATCGCTCTCCACCTGGGCGATCTGCTGCTCCAGCTCCCCGATGACGGCGGAGTTCAGCGCGTTGAGGGCCTCGGGCCGGTCGATGGTCAGGATGCCGATACCGTCCTGTTTGTCATAGTGGATGGTGGTATACATGATGCTTTCTCCTTGTTGCAATGTAGGGGAAGGATATGCCGGGGCATATCCTTCCTATGTTGCTGGGATCACTCAGTAGCACTTGCGGTAGATGGCCTCCTCCGACACCAGGTCAAAGGGATAGTAGGCGTTGGTCATCAGCCGCTGCTGGTTGGCCTCCACGGACTGGGGGAAGGCCTTGAAATCCGCCTCGGTGAAGCCGCAGTCCCGCAGGGGCCGCAGGGGCAGAATGCGCTGCAGCAGGGCGTTCAGGGCGGGAATGGCGTCTTTCGCTTCGCAGCCCAGGATGGATGCGATGAGTTCCTTGAACTTCATGATCTCCCCGGCGGGATCGTGCTCGTCATAGTAGTCCAGCACCGCGCCAAAGAGCATGTAGTTGCTCTCCCCGTGGGGCACGTGATAGGTGCCGCCCAGAGGGAAGCTCATGCCGTGCACCGGGCCGCAGCCGGCTTTCAGGAACGCCACGCCGGCATAGAGAGAGGCGGTGACGAACTGGTCCATGTACTCGAACCGGGCGTCCTGCCCCTTCTCGTCCAGCAGCTTGAAGCCGTTGAGGATCAGCTCCATGGCCTTGACGGAGAACAGCTCCGATGTCATGGTCTTGCGGTGGGGACTCAGGAAGGACTCGGTGGCGTGGACCAGCGCGTCGATGGCGCTGCAGGCAAAGGGCTTGTAGGGCAGGGTCTTCAAAAGATCGGGGATCAGACACACCTTGTTGGGGATGATGTCATCGCTGACCAGACCAAGCTTTGTCTCGCCGCCGGTGAGGACCCCGTCCTTCTCGTCCCTGACGATGGCCACGGAGATATTGGTGACCTCCGAGCCGGTGCCGCAGGTGGTAGGCACGGCGATGACGTCCTTCTCATGAACCACGGGGAAGCGCTTGAAGTACAGGTTATGGACCGTGTCGGGGCGCTGGCAGCCCAGCAGCTTGCACAAATCCATAATCGCGCCGCCGCCCACGGCCACGACCCGGTCATAGCTGTCGTAGGGGATGGCGTCGTACATGGTCTGGATCATGGCCTCGGAAGGTTCTCCGGGGCCGAACTTCTCCCGGAACACATACTGGCAGTCCAGGCCTAGGTCCTTCATGAAGGGGGTATAAATGAACTCGTTGGTGAGCACCACGTCCCGCGCGCCCAGCTTGAATTCCTCCGCCATCTGGGCGAAGGTCTGGAATTTGTACACCGTGGGAGCGAAGATGATCTCCCTCTTGTCCGCCATCAGGGAGGCGGAAAATGCGTCCATAGCCATCTCGTTATTCTCCTCCTAATGATTTATTGAAGCTCATTTGCGGGCGGTGACCTTTTTCACCGCCGCGATGATATTGGCGGCGCGCAGGCCGTATTCATCCATTAAGAAATCCTGGGGTCCCACCTGG
>CANRNF010000143.1 GCA_947631865.1 uncultured Oscillospiraceae bacterium
GTGGGGTTGGTGTAGTAGTACAGCGGAGCCACAGCGCCGGTAGCCATCAGGATGTTCTCGGCCTCGGCAGCCATGTCGGCACGGGCCTCCATGTCGGACTCGGCCTTGATATCGCTGACCAGCGCGTCATAGGCGTCGGCCCAGGTCTGATCGCCGTTCAGGCCGTAGACAGCGTCCAGGCCGGCGGTAGCGGTGGCCTCGGTGTTACGGGTGTAATCGCCGATGTCCTGGCCAAGACGGGGATAGTTGTTGCCGGAAGCGCTGATGAAGATCTCCAGGAAGTTGACCACGTCGTCGAAGTCGGCGACCCAGCCCATACGGGCGGCCTCGGCATCGCCGTTGCCCAGCTTGATCTGCAGGGTGGCCCAGGCCTCCTGGTTGATGGTAGCGGTCACGCCGATGCTCTCCCAGACGCCCTGGACGTACTGGATGATGGCGGCGTTGGCGCCGGAGTTGTTGAAGGAGAACTCGATGTTGGGCACGTCGGTGAACTGGATGTCGCCGCTCTCCAGGCTGCCGGTGTAGCTATAGCCCAGGTCCATGAGGATCTGGATGCCCTCCACCTGGTCCTCGGTGTAGGTGGGATACTCCTCGGAGTAGGTGTTGGTGCCGGTGTACCACTGGCTGTAGCGCTGGCCCTCGCCGCGCACGACGCTCTCGGCGCCGTCGCCCAGGCCGTCAGGGAAGAAGCCGGTAGCGGGCAGCTGGCCGCCCATGGTGACGTAGTCCACCAGCTCCTGCCGGTTGGGCATCAGGCCCAGCGCATAGCGGGCCTTGGCGTTCTCAGCAGCGGTGAAGGTCTTGCCCTCAGGGGACAGGTCCTTGTGGACGTTGAACAGGATGTAGTAGGTACCGATCTGCGGGAACACGATGCGCTCACCGGGATAGGTGGCGTCGATGCGCTCGAACTCGGTGGGGTCGATGGACTGAATCACGGAGACCGTGTCAGACTCATAGGCGGACAGGATAGCCACGTTGTCCTCGGACAGGTAGGCGTCGATGCCGCCAATCTGGATGTTCTCAGCATTCCAGTAGTTGGGGTTCTTCTCGAAGGAAGCCACGTCGTCCACGGCGTACTTCGTCATGCGGAAGGGGCCCATGCCGACGTAGGTCTCAGGATTGACGGCCCAGGCGCCATCGTTATCGGCGAGGTCGGTCTTCACAGGATAGAAAGTGGTGAAGGCGGTCAGCTCCAGGAAGTAGGCGCAGGGACCGGCCAGAGTGACGGTCACGGTGCCGGCCTCGTCGTCGGCGACAACGGCCAGAGTGCCGTCGTCATTCTTGGCGATGACGTCGAACAGGTAGCCGTAGTCGGCGCCCAGGTCGGCGCTGGCGGCGCGGTTCCAGCTGTTGGCCACGTCGCTGGCCGCGAAGTCGGAGCCGTCGGACCACTTCAGGCCGTCGCGCAGCTGGAAGGTGTAGGTCAGGCCGTCGTCAGAGACTTCCCAGCTCTCAGCCAGCTCGGGCTGCACGCCGTCCTCGGTCTTGATGGTCAGGCCGCAGAAGGCCAGACGGATCAGGTTGGAGCCGGTGGACGCGGAGTTCAGGGCCGGGTCCATGGTCTCGGGGGTACCGCCGCCGTACATGACGCTGACGACGGGCAACTCCCCGTCAGCCAGGGCGACAGCGCCCAGGCTCAACACCATGGCAAGGGCCAGCACCAGTGCAAGGAACTTCTTCATAGTGTTTGTTTCCTCCTAAAGTAAAATATATTGCAGCGCCTAAGCGATACAATCAAAGATTATGGCAGGCCGCCATATGGCCGGGGGATACTTCCTCCAGCTGGGGGCAGCTCTCCGCGCACTTATCCGTGGCACGGGAGCAGCGGGTGCGGAAGGGGCAGCCGCTGGGCATGTGCAGGGGACTGGGCACGTCGCCCTCCAGCACGATGCGCTGGCTGGCCCGGGCGCGCTCCGGGTCGGGAACGGGCACGGCGGACAGCAGCGACACGGTATAGGGGTGGACGGCGTGGTGGTAGAGTTCGTTGGCCTCGGCGATCTCCACGATGTGGCCCAGATACATCACCGCGATGCGGTTGGATATATGCTTGACCACGCTCAGATCGTGGGCGATGAAGAGATAGGACAGCCCGAACTGGCTCTGCAGGTCCTCGAACATATTGATGACCTGGGCCTGGATGGACACGTCCAGGGCGGAGACGGGCTCGTCGCAGACGATGAACTCGGGCCGGGACGCCAGGGCGCGGGCGATGCCGATGCGCTGGCGCTGGCCGCCGGAGAACTCGTGGGCATAGCGGGTCATCTGCTCGCTGGAGATGCCCACCGTCCCCAGCAGCTCCAGTATCCGGTCGGAGCGCTCCTTCCGGGACTTATAGAGCTTGTTCACGTCCAGGGGCTCCCCCACGATGTCGGCCACGGTCAGCCGGGGGTTCAGAGAGGAATAGGGGTCCTGGAACACGATCTGTGCCCGGCGGCGATATTCCTTTATCGTATCCGGGCCCACCAGCTTGCCGTCAAATATCACCTGGCCCGCCGTGGGCTTATAGAGGTGCAGGATGGTGCGGCCCACGGTGGATTTGCCGCAGCCGGACTCCCCCACCAGGCCCAGGGTCTCGCCCCGGCCGATGGTGAAGCTCACGTCGTCCACAGCCTTCAGCGGCGTGGTGCGGAGAAAGCCGGTATTGATGGGAAAGTATTCCTTGAGGTTTTTGACCTCCAAAAGATTCTCACTCACTGGGCATTCCCTCCTTCGGCGGTCTCATCCAGGCTTCCTTCCAGGTCGATGGCGGTGATCTGGCCGTCCTCGTCCGTGCAGATCACGCCCCGTTCCGTGCCCTCCTTCACATTCATCCAGCAGGCGCTCAGGTGGTCGCGGCCGACCCGCACCTCCTTCGCTCTGCCCGTGAGGCAGACCTTCATCGCGTTGTCACACCGGGGCGCGAAGGGGCAGCCCGCCGGCATGTTCAGAAGGTCGATGGGGGTGCCGGTGATGGGCACCAGCCGCTCCCGTTCGTCGTCGTCGATGGAAGGGATGGAGCGCATAAGGCCCTTGGTGTACTCATGGGCCGGGTGGTAGAATATCTCGTCCGCCGTGCCCCGCTCACATACGCTGCCGGCGTACATGACGATGACCTCGTCGCAGAGGCTGGCGATGACGCCCAGGTCGTGGGTGATCATGATGAT
>CANRNF010000144.1 GCA_947631865.1 uncultured Oscillospiraceae bacterium
CCCCTGCCCCTGGCCATGATGATCATCATCCCCGAGCCCTGGAAGAACGACAAGATGATCGACCGGAAGAAGCGGGACCTGTACCGCTACTACGCCACCATGATGGAGCCCTGGGACGGGCCGGCGGCGGTGCTGTTCTCCGACGGCGAGCTGGTGGGGGCTATACTGGACCGGAACGGCCTGCGGCCCAGCCGGTACTACCTCACCGACGACGACCGGCTCATCCTCTCCTCCGAGGTGGGCGTGCTGGATATCCCCGAGGAGCACATCACCCTCAAGAGCCGCCTCCAGCCGGGGAAGATGCTGCTCATCGACACCAAGCGGGGCAAGGTCATGCAGGATGAGGACCTGAAGGGTCTCTATGCCTCCCGGCAGCCCTACGGCGAGTGGCTGGACCAGAACCTGGTGCGGCTGCAGGACCTGCCCATCCCCAACAAGAAGGTGGAGGTCCACACCCAGGACCAGCGGGACCGGCTCTACCGGGCCTTCGGCTATACATACGAGGAGGTCAAGGACGCCATTCTCCCCATGGCCCGCACCGGCGCCGAGCCCACCGCGGCCATGGGGAGCGATACGCCTCTCGCGGTGCTCTCAGAGCAGTACCCGCCCCTTTTCCACTACTTCAAGCAGCAGTTCGCCCAGGTCACCAACCCGCCCATCGACGCCATCCGGGAGGAGTGCGTCACGGACACCACGGTATACGTGGGCTCCGACGGCAACCTCTTGGAGGAGCGGGCGGAAAACTGCAACGTGCTGCAGATCGAAAACCCCATCCTCACCGGCATCGACCTCATCAAGATCAAGGCCATGCACCGTGACGGATTCCACGTGGAGACCGTGAGCCTGCTCTATTATAAAAATACTCCTCTGGAGCGGGCCATGGACCGGCTCTTCATCGCCTGCGACAAGGCATACCGCCACGGGGCCAATATCCTCATCCTCTCCGATAGGGGCGTGGATGAAAACCACGTGGCCATCCCGTCGCTGCTCGCCGTGTCCGCCATGGAGCAGCATTTGGTCCGCACGAAAAAGCGCACCAGCGTGTCCATCATCCTGGAGAGCGCAGAGCCCAGAGACGTGCACCACTTCGCGCTCCTGCTGGGCTACGGCGCCCGGGCCATCCAGCCCTACCTGGCCCACGAGTGCATCGCCGAGTGCATCCAGCTGGGCCTCTTGGACAAGGACGAGCACACGGCCATCGACGACTACAACAAGGCCATATTGAACGGCATCGTGAAGATCGCCTCCAAGATGGGCGTGTCCACCATCCAGTCCTACCAGTCCTCCCAGATCTTCGAGGCGGTGGGCATCCGCCCGGACGTCATCGACAAGTACTTCACCAACACCATCTCCCGGGTGGGAGGCATCGGTCTGGAGGACATGGGCCGGGCGGTGGAATACCACCACAGCCAGGCCTTCGACCCCCTGGACCTGGGGGTGGACACCACCCTCAACAGCGTGGGCATGTATAAGCTGCGCTCCGGGGACAACAGCGAGGGCCACCTCATCGACCCGGCCACCATCGTGGCCCTGCGGGAGGCCGCCCAGAAGGGGGACTACGAGCGGTTCAAGGAATACTCCGCCCTGGCCTCCCGGGCCCGGACGCCCTATAACCTGCGGGGGCTGATGGAATTCGCCTGGGCCGAGGACGGCGGCGTGCCGCTGGACGAGGTGGAGAGCGTGGACTCCATCGTCAAGCGCTTCAAGACCGGCGCCATGAGCTACGGCTCTATCTCCAAGGAGGCCCACGAGTGCCTGGCCCTGGCCATGAACCGGCTGGGGGGCAAGTCCAACTCCGGCGAGGGCGGCGAGGAGCCTGAGCGGCTTGGAACGGAAAAGAACAGCGCCATCAAGCAAGTGGCCTCCGGCCGCTTCGGCGTCACCAGCGAGTACCTGTGCTCCGCCCAGGAGATACAGATAAAAATGGCCCAGGGCGCCAAGCCCGGCGAGGGCGGCCATCTGCCAGGGAAGAAGGTATACCCCTGGATCGCCCGGACCCGGTATTCCACCCCGGGCGTCAGCCTCATCTCGCCCCCGCCCCACCATGACATCTACTCCATCGAGGACCTGGCCCAGCTCATATTCGACCTGAAAAACGCCAACCGGGCCGCCCGCATCAGCGTCAAGCTGGTCAGCGAGGCCGGCGTGGGCACCATCGCCTCCGGCGTGGCCAAAGCCGGCGCACAGGTGGTGCTCATCTCCGGCTACGACGGCGGCACCGGCGCCTCTCCCCGCAACTCCATCCAGAACGCCGGCCTGCCCTGGGAGCTGGGCCTGGCGGAGGCCCACCAGACCCTCATCGCCAACGGCCTGCGGGAGCGGGTCATATTGGAGGTGGACGGCAAGCTGATGAACGGCCGGGACGTGGCCGTGGCGGCCATGCTGGGGGCGGAGGAGTTCGGCTTCGCCACCGCGCCGCTCATCACCCTGGGCTGCGTGATGATGCGGGTGTGCAACCTGGACACCTGCCCCGCGGGCGTGGCCACCCAGAACCCGGACCTGCGCTGCCGTTTCCAGGGCAAGCCCGAGTACGTGATGAACTTCATGCGCTTCACGGCCCAGGAGCTCCGTGAAATTATGGCGAAGCTGGGCGTGCGGACGGTGGATGAGCTGGTGGGCCGGACGGACCTGCTCAAGGTCCGGGAGGACCTGGGAAGCGCCCGGGCCAGGTCCATCGACCTCTCCGGCATCCTGAACGCCGGTCACATGGAAGAGAACGCGGTGCACCACCACGCCGAGGCGGACTATGATTTCCGCCTGGAGACCACGCTGGACGAGAGCGTGCTGCTGCCGGCCTTCAAAAAGACCCTCAAGGACGGCACGCCGAAGAAGATCAGCGTGGAGGTGTCCAGCACCAACCGGACCTTCGGCACCATCCTGGGCTCGGAGATCACAAAGAAATTTGGAAACGCCCTGCCTGACGACACGGTGTTCATCGACGCCCGGGGCGGCGGCGGCCAGTCCTTCGGCTCCTTCCTGCCCAAGGGCATGACCAT
>CANRNF010000145.1 GCA_947631865.1 uncultured Oscillospiraceae bacterium
GTCACGAAAGTGGACGCCGACGAAGGTGTGCGCCGGAGCAGCCGCGCCACGCTGGAGGGCGCACAGTACGGCGTGTACCACGACAGTGCGCTCCAGGACACCTACGAAACGGACGAACACGGACAGTTTGTGACCAGCTTCTACCCCTGCGGCACCGGCTGGACCTTGCAGGAGATCAGCGCCCCCACGGGCTACACCGTGGACCCCAATTCGTACTCCATCGGCCTGGAGCCTGGGACTACCCAGCTTGCGGCCAACGACACGGAGCTTACCGTGCCGGAGGAGATCATAGAGGGCAAGCTGCTTATCACCAAGCAGGACGGCCTCACCCAGACACCCCTCGCCGGAGCCGTGTTCACCGTCATGGATGAGACTGGGGCCACCGTGACCGAGGCCACCACCGGGGAGGACGGCACCGCCACCGTGGACTCTCTGCCCTTTGGCACCTACACCGCCAAAGAGACAAAAGCCCCGGAGGGCTACCAACTGGACGAAACCGTGTTCGATTTTGCCATTGAGACGGACGGCCAGACCGTGACCCTCACGCGGGAGAACGTCTACAACACGGGCTCTTTTACCGTTCATAAGGTCAACGCACAGGGGGCCTCCCTCGCTGGCGCGGTCTATCTTCTGGAATGGTCCCAGGACGGCAGCGCATGGAATCCCGTCACGTTCCGCTCGGATACCACTCCCGCCATCGGCGGCTGTACCACCCTGGGCCTTGAAAACGGCCAGCTTACCACGGGCGCGGACGGCACCGTGTTCTATGACGGCCTCGTTGCCAACGGCCAAATCCAGTACCGCCTTACGGAGATCAAGGCCCCGGAGGGCATGAGCCTCTTGAAAGACCCCGTATATACGGGCGTACTGCCCGCCCAGGGCGAGGCAGGACCCCTCTATGAAGTCACGTTCACCGTCACCGACAACAGCATAACCGAGTTGCCCAAGACTGGCGCACCCGGCCTCTGGCCCGTCAGCTTCGGCGCCGCCCTTGCGGGACTGGCCGGAGCAGCGGGCATTTACTATATCATTATGAAAAGGAGAAAGCACGAATGAAGTATATGAAAACCCTTATCTGCCTCGTTATCGTCCTTGCCCTGTCCCTGGCCCTGTCCGTCACCGGCTATGCCGCAGGCGCGACCATCGACACCAGCAAGACCGGGAGCATGGACATATACAAGTATGACCTGACCAGCGCCGAGGCCGCAGGAGCCTGGGACACCGGCGCCCATGTGTCCTCCGGCGTCTATGACAGCACCGTAAACGACACGCTGGGCGGGGCCGTCAATTACGCCATCCAGGGCGTCCAGTTTACCTATCTCCGCGTCGCGGACATCAGCACCTATTCCGCAGCGGAGGATGACGGTTACAAGACCGAAACCGTCTATGGCCTGCCCTCCGGGGCCGGAGCCATCCAGCTTTTGAGCGCCCTGGGCCTGTCCTATGACAACGCCCACCACCAGGCCGAGAGCGTGTACTATTTCGCCAGCGACACCCTCATTACGGCGCTGGAAAAGAGTCTGTCCAGCAACGCCACCACCACGAAGAACGCCCTGGAAAGCTATATCGCCTCCAATGGCGGCGTGACTATGCCCGCAACGGATGACCACGGCCATACGTCGGCCTCCGATCTGCCCCTGGGCCTCTACCTTGTCGTGGAGACGGGCGTTCCCGAAATGGTCACAAGCACCACCGATCCTTTCCTCGTTTCTTTGCCTATGACCGCCATTGACGGCAGCGGCTGGAATTACAACCTCACCCTGTACCCCAAGAACAACACGGGCAGCCCCAACCTGGAAAAGACTGTCCGGGAGGCACAGACCAGCACCGGGACGAACAGCGGCTCCACCAACATCACGGACGGTTACGCCCATGCCGCCACCGCCTCGGACGGGGACGTTATGCAGTATCAGATCGTCTCCACGCTGCCCACTATCACCAGTTCGGCGTCCTATCTCACCACCTATACCTATGTTGATACTCTGTCCCACGGCATCGGTTACAATAAGGACGACGTTGTGATCGAGTTCTTCCGGGACGCGGCCTGCACCGACAAGATCACTTCCTGGACGCAGACCGAGGGGAAATACACCGTCACCTATGCCGACCAGGACAACGATAGCACCATGACCATCGCCATGACCTCCGCCGGCCTCAACGAGATCAACACCAGCGCGGACGTTTACGGCGTGGACGGCTCCCAGCGCGGTTACTCCGGGTGTACCATGCGTATCACCTATGCGGCCACCGTTCATAGCGACGCCTCCGTGGTCTACGGTGACACGGGTAACCCCAACACGGTCGTGCTGACCTGGAAGCGCACCAACACGGAATACTTCGACACCCTCCGGGATGACTGTCACGTTTATACTTACGGCATGGACCTGGCGAAGCAGTTTTCGGACGGAGCGGGCGAGTATGCCGCCGCCCAGTTCGTGCTTCACAACGACACGGATAATTACTTCGTCCAGGCGTCCCTTGTGGATGGCGTCTACTATGTGACCGGGCACGTCACCGAACAGGCCCAGGGCACCGTGTTCACGCCCACCGCCGAGGGCAAGATCGTGGTCAAGGGCCTTGAAAATGACAGCTATTCCTGGACGGAAACGGCCACGGCAGACGGCTACGTTCTGCTGAAGGAGCCTGTCAAGGTGGAGATCACCACCGCCGAGGGCGGCACCTGTGACGTGTGCCACAAGGCGCTGCTCACCGCCAGCGCCACCGTCAACGGCGGCGCGGCGGAAATGACAGCGGACGGCGAATCCGTCCACGCCCTCGTCCCGCTGACCGTGGTAAACACCAAGGGCTTCGACCTGCCGCAGACCGGCTCCAACGGGACATGGATGTTCACCGTGGCCGGAATCCTGCTCATGGCCGGGGCCGCCGCCGTGATCTTCTTAATCGTGCGCCGCAAGTCCGGCCATAGATGAGAAAGCTCCGGCTGGCCCTTTGCGTCCTTGTGTTCATCGGCGCATTG
>CANRNF010000146.1 GCA_947631865.1 uncultured Oscillospiraceae bacterium
CTCGGTGATGAGCGCGCCGGTCATGGCGAACAGCAGCGCGCCGGGGATGCCCTGGATGATGGGGATGGCGGAGACCTTCATCACGTGCTTGAAGAAGATGTTGGTCTCGCTCATGCCGGTGGACCGGGCGAACTTCACGTAATCGGAGTTCATCTGGTCGATCATATACCGGCGCATCCACTTCATCAGGCTGGCCACCTCGGGCAGGGCCAGGGACACGATGGGCAGGATGTACATGGTCTTCGTCACATTGTCCATGTCGAATGTCCACGGCAGCCCGATGGCACGGCCGATGCCCTTGAAGATGAAGATGTAGGCCAGACTGGGCACGGCGGAGATGAACATGATGTACACCGTGCCGACCTTGTCCAGCACGCCCTCCTTGTACCGGGCCATCAGCACGCCGATGGGCAGGCCCAGGAAATAGGCCATGACGGTGGAGATGATGCCGATGAGGAAGGAGTAGCCCATACGGGACAGGTTGCTGCGGTAGGTCTGGACGTTGGTGTAATCGTCCTCGTACCGCTGCTGGTACATGACGTTGGCGTCTTTGGAGCCCCGCACGTACACGGCCGTGTGCAGGTTATCGGCGCTCATTTCAGTAAGGCCGGTGGGATAGGTCACCATCTTCTGGCTGTAGGCGCCCTGGGCCTGGGTCATGCTGGTGAAGACCTCCACGCCCCGGGACACGGAGTAGGACGTGCCCAGATGGATGTTCAGGAAGTTCTGATGGATGAAGGGGAACGAATTGTCAAAGTAAAGAAGATACTTATGGGTGGTGCCGTTGCCTATGATGGCCGGCGAGAACACCTTCTTCTCCGCGTCGGGCGGGTTCTTCACCGGGTCGTACCAGGTGAAGGTCAGGCCCCGCTCGCCGATGTCCGCGTTCTCCGGCACCTTGTGTATCGTGTCGATCTCAAAGATGCCGGTGAAGTAGTCCCAAAGCCGCTGGAGCACGGACCGGTCCTTCACGGCGAACAGCGCCTGCATACCCCCCGTGGCCAGCCGGCCCCGGGACACCACGGCCCCAAGGCGCGTGATCTCGTAGCCCTGGCTCTCATAGTAGTCGTAGTATTTCTTCACATACTCCGCCACTTCCGCGGGATCTTCGCTGCCGTCCTGGGCCTGGCCGATGTTCACCGCCGCAGCCCGGGTCTCCTCGTCGATCTCGCCGGAATCGCGGAGCGCGATGAGGTAGTCGGCGTAGGGCACATAGTCCAGATACCCGTACTCCTCCCACTTCTGGTTCATGTATGTAATACGCTGATTGTTCGCCTGCTTCTGGTACTGGCCGTCCGTCTTGAATATCTTCATCCGGTCCATCAGCCCGTAAACCAGGATCATGACGATCAGAACGACCATCACGATGGAGAACATGGCGTGCAGCAGTCTTTTTAATACGTACTTGCCCATAGATCACCCAGCTCTCTTGCTCGGATTTTTGCCGGCGTTATACAGCCGGCGGCTCTTTTTGGTTTTCCCTTGCTAAAGTGTTTGTATTCGGACAAGGGGGCGGGAATAGCCCCGCCCCCTTGCGAGTTTTGCGAAAGCTCTAAGACTTATATCTTAGAACAGACCCCAGGCGATGGTCTCGTAGCCGTGGGGGATGACGGTGTCCAGATAGGTCTGGGCGTCGCCGTAGTCAGGACCCCAGCCGGTGGTACCGCCAAGGTCGTAGTTCATCAGATAGCCGTCCAGCGGGTTGTAGTTGGCGTCCAGCTCGGTGTCCTGATCGCCGGTGGCCACCAGGTTCACCACGACCAGGCCGCCCAGGGCCTCGTCATAGGACTGCTTCACCGCCTGCTGCGCGGCAGACACGTCGGTGTCATAGTCGGAGTAAGGCATGTCGAGATAGATGGGGTTCTCCGCGGAGATCTCCACGCCCTCGGCGGCCAGCTCCTCAATGGCCTTGTTCAGGTACTCCTCAACGGCCTCGGGGTTGTACCAGCCGTCGAAGCCGAAGCTGGAACCCACGCCGTCGGCGCCCGCGGGATCCCAAACCTTCATGGGATAGCCGTCGGCCTCGATGGCGGCCTGCAGGACCTCGCCGTAGTAGGTGCCGGCGGGGAAGGTCACATCCTCGCCGCCCAGGCTGACGGTGAACTCACTGGCAGCGTTGACGAAGTTGCCGGGCACGTAGGAGTTGATCATCTGGCCGTCGGGGTCGGCCTCGCCGTAGATAACGCTCATGTAAGCGTGACGGTCATAGGACAGGGCCAGAGCCAGACGGAAGTTCTGGTTGAGCATAGCGGCCCTGGTGCGCTGGGCGTCGCCCAAGGTCTTGGTGGACACCACGGCGCTGGGGTCGTTATACAGATTGGAGTGGGCATAACGGTTCACGTTGTTCCAGTTCATGATGGCGGTCGCGCTCTCGTGGTTGGCGTAAGCATAGGCCTCCACGTAGTTCTTGCTCTCGTCCACCTCAGAGGTCTCCTGCTCGGCCAGAGGACGGACCTGAGAGGTCAGAGTGGCGCTGTAGAAGGTGCCGTCCAGGAAGTTGTTCCATCCGAACAGAGGATCGGTGCCGTCGGAGAACCGGCGGGTGATGGTCTTGTTGTGGACGTTCTCCGCATCCCAGTAGGTGGGGTTGGCGGTGTAGGTGATGGTGTTCTGATAGGTGTAGTTGCTGATCAGGTAAGCGCCGCAGTAGGCGATGTGGTCAGGATCGGTGCCAAACAGGTAATCGGAAGCGGCGCTGTCGAACTCAGTGCCGAACTTACCGCCCTGAGAGGTGTAGTAATCGCGGCTCAGAGGAGCCATGACGCTGTAGCCCATCAGAGTCAGGAACCAGGGGGCGTTGACGTTCAGCTTGTACTCCAGAGTGTAGTCGTCCAGAGCCTTCACGCCGACCTCGCTGAAGTCGGTGATGGCGCCGGTGCC
>CANRNF010000147.1 GCA_947631865.1 uncultured Oscillospiraceae bacterium
GGCCGGTCGCGGCGTCAAAGGGGAGCGTTCCCTGGAACACGGGGTCTTTCAGCAGAGACAGGCCCTCCGGGGCCTTTATCTCCGTGAGCCGGTACTGGACTTTCCCATTGGCAACGAGGCCGTCAAACTTCACCATCCCATCCGCCCCGGTGGTGAGCTGGCCGGCGTTGAGGTCCAGGGTGGTACAGCCGCCGATGGCGGGAGTGGCATCCGAGCGGAACGTGACGGGCTGCCAGAGTCCGCCGTCCTGGGACCATTCCAGAAGATAGGTCGCACCGGCGAGGGTGTTGCCCTGGGTATCGGCCTTGTGGACGGTGATGGAGCCGACATTGTAGACATTCTCCCGCGTGAGGGTCACGGTCTGGCCGTCTGTTTCAATGGCAAAATCGAAAACGGTCTCGTCCAGTTGGTAGCCCTCCGGGGCTTTTGTCTCTTTGGCAGTATAGGTGCCAAAGGGCAGAGATTCCACCGTGGCGGTGCCGTCCTCCCCGGTGGTGGCCTCGGTCACAGTGGCCCCAGTCTCATCCATGACGGTGAACACGGCTCCGGCGAGGGGCGTCTGGGTGAGGCCGTCCTGCTTGGTGATAAGCAACTTTCCCTCAATGATCTCCTCCGGCACGGTAAGCTCCGTGTCGTTGACCGCAAGCTGGGTAGTCCCAGGTTCCAGGCCGATGGAGTACGAATTGGGGTCCACGGTGTAGCCCGTGGGGGCGTTGATCTCCTGCAAGGTCCAGCCGGTGCCACAAGCATAATAGTTTGTAGTAAAGTGACCGCCGCTATCTGTGGTGTAGGTGTCCTGGAGTGCGCCGTCATGGTACACGCCGTACTGTGCGCCCTCCAGCGTGGCGCGGCTGCTCCGCTTCACGTTTGCGTCGGCGTCCACTTTCGTGACGGCCACGCGCCACATCTTCAGCTCGTTCTCAAAGCGGACCTCGGCTGTCTTGTCGTATTCCACGGTGACGGTCTGGGAGGGATTATTGCACACATAGCCCTCCGGGACAATTTCAGCCACGGTGTACTGGCCGGGAACGAGGCCGGGGACGGTGATGGTGCCGTCCGTTCCGCTGGTGACAGACTGATCGACAGAACCGCCCTTGACCGTAAACTGGATGCCGCTGATATGACCATCATCGGAGGTCTTGACGATGCGTATATTTCCCACGCTGCGGGTGTTGTGGAAGTTTACGGTCGTAAGCGCACCTCCCTTGATGGTGACGGTCTGCGACGGGTTATCCGCAACATATCCGGCGGGGACCTGTTCGGTCACAGTATAAGTACCCGGCGTTAAGCCGCTTACATTGAGTTCGCCTATGGTGTTGGTGGGATAGGTCTTATTGTACCCGTCGCCAGTGATGGTAAATTTGATTCCGCTCACATTCCCGTCGTCCGAGGTCTTGATAATTTTGATACTCCCTTTCGACGGAGTGTTGTGGAAGGTGACATCGTACAATTCTCCCGGCATGAGCGTAAATCGCTTTGTGGTCTGGTCTGCGGTGTAACCTGCCGGGACCTGCTCTGTCACGGTGTAGGTGCCGGGGGATAGGTCGGGCACCTTTACTTTGCCGTCGTAGCCGGTGGTCACGGTTTGCGATCCGTCTGGGCCCGACACTGTGAATTTTATTCCTCCCACAACGCCGTCACTTGAGGTCTTGATTATTTCTACAGTGCCCTTTTCGAGGGCATTATAGAAGGTGAGAACTTGCCCGCCTCCGCTCTGAAGTGTGACCTGCTGGGATTTTGGACTGGCAACATATCCGCTGGGGGTCTGCTCCGTTACCATATAGGTGCCCGGCTTGACCTCGGTTAAGACATTACCGTAGTCGTTAGTATAAACACTGTAATACGCACCGTTGGCTTCGCCGCCTATCCCAACGAGGGTAAAGTTGATATTGGCAACATTCCCATCCTCGGCGGTTTTCCTAATTCCGAGGGAAGCATTGGCAGTGGGCGGGGGTGCCTCGCCCTCTGCATTGACCATGAAATAGCCGGATGTGTTGTCCGATGCTTCAACGCCTACGATGGTTTCCTGCAAGCCGTTTCCGGCATAGGCCGTGATGGTCGAACTGACAGACACGGCGTTTTTCTTGGTGACATTCACCGTGGCATTATCGACCGGGGACGAGGATGTGATCGTCAGCTGATTGCCTGACGTGCTAAAGCGGAGACTGCCGTTGGTGCTGGTGAAGTTGTAATTGGACAACACGCCGTTGCTGTCGGTAAGAGTAAGGGTGAACGCGCCGTTCTGATAGGTCATTTCGCTGGTCGGAGCCGGAGCATAGAGAGAGCTTGCAAAGCTGGGCAGGATGCTGTATGTCCGCATGGCGTTGGAGATTTGGTCGTAGACGGTCTTGACCTCGCTGTTGGCCCCGCCGCTGCAAACGGAGTTTATTACTTTGGCGTCGGTGCAGTTATAGGGCGAATAGGTGCTGCGGGCCCCTACGATCAGCTCCCAAACGATCATTTGCGTCGCGGTGTACTGGCTCCCAAAGTTACCAGAGAGGGCGGAACTGTTGCCCGGTTCACCGCACAGCAGCGCCACCTTGATTGCGTCGCGTTTATCAGATGAAAAGCCGTTCCATATATGCGCTGTACTGGTCGAGACCGAGGAACCACCGGGGAGGTAGCCGCCAGGTTCGATGCAGTACGCCGGGGACCCATTGGCGGTGATCTGGTAACGTGGGCTGCCGTAGCCGCCGATGCTTTTCCCGCCCCAACTGAAGGAACTAACATATTTGATTTGAGAACCGTAGGAGTCGTAGCAGTTATGCAC
>CANRNF010000148.1 GCA_947631865.1 uncultured Oscillospiraceae bacterium
TGTGAGGACAGTGTAAAAACTGTCCTCCTTTTTTTGTTTATGTACGGAATGGGCATCGGGGTGTTCCTGTCCAGCCGGCGCAACTACCGCCGTCGTGAGGAACATGGCTCCGCCAAGTGGGGCGACGCCAGGAGCATCGGCAAGCGGTATCAGGCCCGGAAGTTCGAGGACAACAAGATATTCACCCAGAACGTCCGTATGGGTCTGGACGGGCGAAAGCACCGGCGCAATCTGAATACGCTGGTCTGCGGCGGCAGCGGCGCGGGCAAGACCCGGTTCTATGCCAAGCCCAATCTGTACCAGGCCAACGGCAAGGTCAGCTATGTGTGCCTGGACCCCAAGGGCGAGCTGCTGCGGGATTCCGGGGCGCTGCTGGAGGCCAAGGGCTACGACGTGCGGGTGCTGGACCTGCTGAACATGGAAAAGAGCCACTGTTATAACCCCTTTGTGTATCTGCGGGATGACAACGACGTGCAGCGGCTCGTGACCAATCTGTTTAAGGCCACCACGCCCAAGGGCAGCAAGTCCCAGGACCCATTCTGGGACACCGCCGCCTCCATGCTCCTTTTGGCCCTTATCTTCTTTCTGAAGTATGAGGCCCCGGAAGATGAACAGAACTTCCCCATGGTCATGGAGATGCTCCGGGCTGCCGAGGTGCGGGAGGACGACGAGAGTTTCTTCTCTCCGCTGGATGTACTGTTTGAGCGTCTGGAGATGGAGGAGCCGGACCACATCGCGGTCAAGTATTACAAGAACTACCGCTCCGGCAGCGCCAAGACCCTCAAATCCATCCAGATCACTCTGGCGTCCCGGCTGGAGAAGTTCAACCTGGAGAGCATGGCGGCTCTCACCATCACGGATGAGATGGACCTGCCCTCTCTGGGTGAGAAGCCCGTGGCCCTGTTCGCCCTTATCCCGGACAACGACACCTCGTTTAATTTCTTGGTGAGCCTGCTCTACACCCAGCTTTTCCAGCAGCTATTCTATGTGGCCGACTATAAATACGGCGGGGCGCTGCCGGTGCCCGTCCACTTCCTCATGGATGAGTTCGCCAACGTGTCGTTGCCGGATGACTTCGATAAAATCTTGGCTGTTATGCGGTCCCGGCAGGTGTTCGTGTCCATCATCATCCAGAACATCGCCCAGCTCAAAGCCCTGTTTGAGAAGCAATGGGAATCTATCATCGGCAACTGCGATGAATTTCTCTATCTTGGAGGGAACGAGCAAAGCACCCACAAATATGTGTCGGAGCTGCTGGGCAAGGAAACGATCGATACCAACACCTATGGGCAGAGCCGGGGACGAAGCGGCAGCTACTCTACCAACTGGCAGGTCAGCGGGCGGGAGCTGCTGGACCCCGCCGAGGTGCGGATGCTGGACAACCGCTTCGCCCTGCTGTTCATCCGGGGAGAGAGGCCCATCCAGGATGAGAAGTTCGACATCCTCAAACACCCCAATGTGGCGCTGTCCGCAGACGGCAAGGCCCCGCCCTATGAGCATGGCCGCACGGAGAACGCCGTGGCCACTATTTCCCTGACGCCCAGCGTCGCCGCAGGCGATTACCATGTTGAGCCACCCGAAACCGAGTACGAGCTTCTGTCCGAGGAGGATGTGGAAGCTCGATTTTTATTGAATCAGGAGGTCAATCCATGAAACTTCATAAACGTGAACTCGAACCCCAGACCCTGGCCGAGAAGCTGAAGCGGGGCTATCGCTTCTACTGTGTTCTGGTCGTACTGGCGGCCATGATGGTCAGCCTGTCCACCGCCGCATACGCGGCGGGAGGCGACCCCCTCACCGTGGTGGGCAACCTGTCCAACTTCATCTTCGGCCTCATACGGGCGGTGGGCCTCATTCTGCTGGGCTGGGGCATCGTCCAGGTGGGCCTCTCCCTCCAGAGCCATGACCCCAGCCAGCGGAGCAACGGTTTTCTCACCCTGGCGGGCGGTATCATCATCACCTTCGCCAAGGAGATACTCGACCTTATCACCGGCTGACACTTTCCCAGAGGCGGCGGGGCTCCACGCCCCGCCGTCCGGGAGGAAGGAGGGACCTAAACGTGTCTGATAACTGGGTCGTTCAAAACCTTGAACGCGCCCTGAACACCTGGAATGAAAAGCTGGCGGAGATCTGGCAGCTCGTCACCCAGTCGCCGGAAACATTCAAAGGCGGCACCATCTGGAATGTGATCGTGTCCATCAACGGGGCGCTCCAGGCCGTGGGCCTCGCCCTGCTGGTGCTGTTCTTCGTGGTGGGCGTGATGAAAACCTGCGGCAGCTTCGCGGAGGTCAAAAAGCCGGAACACGCCGTCAAGCTGTTCGTCCGCTTTGCTATCGCCAAGGGCGTCGTCACCTACGGCCTGGAACTGATGATGGCGGTATTCCGCATCATCCAGGGCGTTGTGTCCACCATCATGAACACGGCAGGCTTCGGCACCGCCCAGCAGACGGTGCTGCCCCAGGAGATCGTCACCGCCGTGGAGGACTGCGGCTTCTTTGAGAGCATCCCCCTCTGGGCGGTCACACTCATTGGCGGCCTGTTCGTCACGGTGCTGTCCTTCGTGATGATACTCAGCGTCTACGGGCGGTTTTTCCGTCTGTACCTCTACACCGCCATTGCGCCCGTGCCCCTGTCATCTTTCGCCGGAGAGCCGTCCCAGCAGATAGGAAAGAGCTTCATCCGAAGCTACTGCGCCGTCTGTTTGGAG
>CANRNF010000149.1 GCA_947631865.1 uncultured Oscillospiraceae bacterium
CTCCGTATACCTGGGGTGACCATACCCGGCAATATACGCGCTGGTTCGGCTATATGTATTTTTCTTCACCATATTTGAGCTGTTGCCCTCCACCACTACAAGCATTGTGCTAGTCACCTCCACAACAATGCCTGTATGGACCAACTTGCCGTTTTTCTGAAAGAACACCTGATCACCCATTCTGGGGACCCCGTCATACCTGCCCTGGGTCTTGTAGTAGCCTGCGGAATAGGGACAGGCTGCGCCCAAGTCTCCAGTCTGACATTCTATGAGCTGTCCCTCCGTCTTGCCGAACGCTTTGAAGAACACCCAGTCGACAAACACGTCGCACCAATCGTAGCCGTTTTTGTTGCCGTTATAATATCCGGCTTTCCACAGGTCACGAGCGTATTTGGTCCAATTGTTGGTACCCGCATTTGCGGTCGCCAAGTCGAGATAGGCGTTTGTCGCTTTCTCAATATAGCCGACCTCGGCCAAGGCGATCCTGATAACGTCCGCGGCTTTACTCATCTCCGCCACCTCCGTCATCATATTCAGACTCCTTTGGCGGCGTATCGATCTGAAACTTCTGATAGTCTTCTATGATCTGATGGAGCAGACCCACGATCTGTGTCTCCTCCCTGGACATAAAAGCAAAGGCGATCATCACCCCCATGGCGGAGAGCGTTTGCAGGAATACAGAAGTTATAAGCGTCTGCAGAACTCTGTCCGGCACATCCATTGGGATGGAAGACATGGCGTCCAACAGGATGATGACCGCCAAGTACACATACTCCAGGATCAGCAGCGCCGAGAACACCAAAGCAAATCTCCTGCGCAGTTCCACCTTGCTGCGCTGCTGGTCCTCCAGCTGCTTTTGCGATACCGTAATGATCCTGTTGGCCACGCCACGGTAATCCCGGTTTGACTCAAGTTCTGTCTGTATTCGGCTCTGGACGCCGGTCTTTTGCTCTGTCTCATTCATTTGCTACGCTCCTATCATCCTCCATGTCAGGGCGTATTGCATGGCGGCAAAGCGTTTATCATACGCAAACCGCCATGCAATAACCTGTGCCAGGATCGCGAGGCTTGATCTCATTCGCTCTTGCGGCGGCGGAGCAGGGCCCGCAGGGCTGCCAATCCTATAGCACTGCCAGCAAAAACTGCATGCCAGAAAATGACCTGCGAGCTATCCCCAGTATCAGGCGCTCTGCCGCTGTCTGGACCGCCACCGTCGTTGTTTTCATTACCGGGTTGCGGCGAGAAATACGGTTCGGAGGTAACGCCGGGAGGGAACGAGCTGCCGGGCTCTACGGTTGCCACCGGCTCCGGTGTACCGCTGGACGCCGGCGTGGCGCTAGGCTCCGGCGTGGCGCTGGGCTCCGGTGTGGCGCTGGGCTCCGGTGTGGCACTAGGTTCCGGTGTGCTTTCTTGATCTGGCGTACTGACGGGTCCAATAGATTCCTTATAATCGGGAATGCCGTTTCCATCCGCATCAGCGCCCCATACGGCAAACACGGTCAAGTTGCTGTTTATGAATTCTACTTGATCAATGATCTGCGCATCGTCCTCTGCCTCCCGGTTCGTCAGAGGATTGGCGTTTCTCTTTTCGCTCCACCCAAGGAAAACAGCATCTTCGCGTTTGAAGTCAGACGCTGGCTGTTGCAGCGTCGCAGTCTCATGCTCTCTGTACCGTGACCCATCGATGGGCGGGGCTCCTGCTGTGTTGCCGTTGCCGTCATAGCTCAGGGAGTACAGGCCATACCATGTGTTGGAAAACGCCACAGCCCCATCCGGATCCTGCGCGGTGAGTGTGCCACTCTTGGGAGCCTGTCCCTCATACCCATGATCGTCCTGCGCAAAGGGTCCGGTTTCCGTAACGGTCCAGTGGGTATCAATGGGCAGCGCCTTGATCGTGACGGTCTCGCCCTTTTTGAGCGTGATCGTATCACCGTTGGCCACAGTCCCGCTGGCACCGGCGGCATCGGATGTATAAGGATAATTACCGGTCAGGGGCGTACCATCAGAGCTGTGAGCCAGCGCCACAGTAAAGCTGAAAACGTCCTCGTTCGGTTCAGGCCCACCTTCCACGCTCTTCGTAATGGCAAGGCTTCCCCTCTGAAGTGTGGCAGTCACGGGATTTGAAAACACTTCATCCACGTCCGGCATCGCGGCGCTGGCCACATTGGCATAGCTTTCTCCGGCAGCATCCTCCGGTACAACACCTGTGAAAGAGACTGTCTTTTCCTCACCGGGCCCCAGTTCCGGGATGTTCCAAACAATGGAGTTGTCAGTTTCTGTTCCACCCGCGGTGATCTCATTCACTGCAAGTCCGGCAGGTACCGTATCCTTGACCGTCACATCCTGCGCGGACATCTCCAGGTCGATGTTTTTAACTGTAATGTCATATCTGATCCTGTCGCCGGGGGTAACGGCCACGATCTCTCCGGTATCGCCTGTTCTGATCACACGCTGGCTCTTGGACAGGCTCACGCCCACAGGGACATTTTTGAAGATGAGCCAATCGCTGGCGTCGGCGCTGATCACACCGCTTGTACTGCTGCCCGCAGACTCTTCTTCTGTGCTTTGCTTCACTACGCCGGTACGGAAGCCTTTCATAGGCTCCTCTGCAACGGTGTATTCCGTACCATCCGGGATGCCATAGAGTGCGATCGCCTGGCCCTCTTTCA
>CANRNF010000150.1 GCA_947631865.1 uncultured Oscillospiraceae bacterium
ATCGACCTGGGCTTTGAGATCGGCAACCACACCTACACCCACTACAACATGTCCAACGCCACGGACGCGGAGACCATCATCCGGGAGGTGGGGAAGAACCAGGCGGCCATGTACGACCTGATAGAGGGCTACACGTTCACCAGCTTCTCGCTCCCCTTCGGCGGCCTGACGGACGACCTGTTCGAGCACATCAAACGGGGCGTATATGAGGGCGTGCCCTATGAGAACAAGGGCGTGGTGGAGGTGGGCTGGGACCCGTCTGTCTCACCGGTCAATCCCGACTTCGATCCCTATGGCATCCACCGGGTGCGGGGCACCGGCTATATGGCGGAGGACTGCGACTTCGAGTGGTGGCTGCGGAACGAGCGGGACCCGGTGTATGTGAGCGACGGAGACCCCAATACCGTCACGGTGCCCGAGGCCTACACCTCCCTGGTAGACGAGACCAAACTGGGGGACAAACAGCTGCGGGTATATTGAGAAATAGAATAAGCGACAGCGGCTTGCGCTCGCAAGCCGCTGTTTATTTTGCTTTCACTTCCAGTTCGACGATCTCCAGACCCTGGCGCATGGCGTAGAGCATGGTGCTGCGGGTGCCGCCGGGGGCGCCGTTGTAGACGGCGATCAGATAGTGGGACCGGTCTACCATATAGCGGTTGCGGTCCTTCATGCACTCAGGGGTGTAGCTTTTGTGCAGGACAGTGAGGGTATCGCACTCCTCCGCCAGACGGAAGTAGCGGCCCTTCCAGTAATCGTTCCAGCGGGCTTCCTGACCCGCGTGGGGGATAGCGGCCTCCAGCGTCACGTCCGGGTGCTCGTCCCTCAGGGCCACCACAGCCTCGCCAAAGTATATGTCTGCGCCGGTGGCCATGCCGCAGATGAAATGGCGGCAGCCAGCGGCGTACAGTGAGGCCAGCACGTCCGCGATAGCGGCCTTCAGTCGGAGGCAGGCGGGGTCCCGGTCGTTGTCGCCCCAGGGCAGCTTGTCGGCCCGGTGGCCGGTAAAGCAGCATGTCTTTTCTCGTTCCATGGTACCATTATGGCATAGCCCGGCGGCCATTGCAAACAAATCTTTCCATGGAAGAACTTTTTTCGCATGAAGTGAAAGTTCCCGCGGGAATTTGGCATACTAGAGCTTGTAACTAAATATCAATGGAGGCATAGTGATGAAGACCATCATTTCCACCCTGCTGGCGGCTGTCATGATCCTCTCGGTCATGGCGGGCTGCGCCAGGGATAAGGCGCCCACAGCCCATCCCACGCCTGCCGCTACAGCCACCGCTACTGCTACGGCACGGCCCACTGCCACTCCGAAGGCCAGTCCCAAGCCCACCGACAGCACCGCTGACGGCGTCATCGACAAGGGCAAGGACGCGGTGGACGGCGTGGTAGGCGCCGGCGCGGACGCCGTGGAGGACCTGGTGGAGGGCGCCGGGGAGGCCGTGGACGACGTGGTGGACGCCGGCGAGGACGCCGTGGACCACGTGACCGGCAACAGCCCCAAGACCAGCTCCAGGAAGTAACTGGCAAATTGTATGCGGCCCGGGGAAGAACCGGGCCGCCTTTTTGTGCGGTCAGGGGAGCATAAAAGTATCAATTTATTCACAATTGACAAAAGATGTTGACAACATGAGCAAGAATTGGTAAGATTGACTTAAATGTGGGGGTACATAAGCGAAATCGATCATGACGCACAATTGTATGGCATTTGGCTTATCAGATGCCCCGGCAGAATATAATAAAAAGGAGAGTCTAGCTATGAAGAAAATCCTTGCGATCGTCCTGGCCCTGGCCATGGTGCTGAGCCTCGGCGCCGTCGCCTTTGCGGCGGAGGAGCCCGATGTCAGCGGCCTGAAGGTGGGCGTGTTCTGGTATGCGTTCAGCGACGCGTTCCTGTCCACTGTGCGCGCCTCCCTGAACGAGCAGCTGGAGGAGGCCGGCATCGACTATGACGACTTCGACGCCAACAACACCCAGGCCACCCAGCTGGAGCAGGTCCAGACCGCCGTTACCAACGGCTACAACGTTCTGGTCGTCAACCTGGTGACCTCCGGCTCCGCCGACGCCGCCGAGCAGATCCTGCAGGCCGCCGGCGATGTGCCCGTGATCTTCTTCAACCGCGCCGTGGAAGGCGACGGTGAGGAGCACACCGTTCTGGACGCCCATGAGAACATCGCCTTCATCGGCACCGACGCCCCCGAGGCCGGCCACATGCAGGGCAAGATGATCGGCGACTTCCTGATGGAGAACTATGACGACGTCGATCTGAACGGCGACGGCGCTATCTCCTACGCCATGTTCATGGGCGATGCCGCCAACGTGGAGGCCATCTACCGCACCCAGTTCGGCGTGGAGGACGCCAACGCTGTCCTGACCGAGGGCGGCAAGCCCGAGCTGGTGTACTTCAACGAGAGCAACACCGATAAGTATCAGCTCGACCCCAACGGCGCCTGGTCCAGCGCGGCCGCGTTCGACTTCATGAGCACCAACCTGGCTGAGTACAGCGAGGCCAACGGCAACATGATCGAGCTGGTCATCGCCAACAACGACGATATGGCCATCGGCGCCATCTCCGCTCTGCAGGCTGTCGGCTACAACATGGGCGACGGCGAGAGCACCAAGATCCCCGT